>JBBRVJ010000196.1:0-6752 GCA_038246975.1 Rhodobacterales bacterium
CCACAGCGAAGCCCACGACCTGCTGAGCCAGATCCTCGACATGGAAAAGGCAGCCAATTCGAAACTGACAGGGTTGGCCGTGACATCGGTGAACAAGACGAGGAAAGCCGCCTGAAAATCAGGGGCCGCCCCCGTCAGGCGCGGCCCGATCCATCGCGAGACCAAAGGACTTGGCACGGCGAACCAGTATCGCCCGCTAAGTAAGCGACCAGGTTCCGAACGCGTGGCAAGACGGCGGCACAACAGTTTGGTGCCGAACTGGCAAGCTCACGGGACGAAGCCATTGTTAAAGGAACCGAAGCGGATTTGGCGGTGTTTCAAAGAACCCGCCGAAAGCAAGCGGGCGGAGGGAATCTGAGCATGGCTCCACGCGCCATCTGGAAGGGGCAACTGCAGGTCGGCGAAGTGTCCTGTAACATGGCACTTTATTCTGCTGCGTCCACTTCGGAGCGCATCTCGTTTCAGACGATCAACCGCGCTACCGGCAACCGCGTATCCCGGCAGTTCGTCGACAGTGACAGCCTGACGCCAGTCGCGCGCGAAGATCAGGTGAAAGGCTACACGGTTGCCTTGGGCGATTTCGTCATCCTGACCCAGGAAGAAATCGATGCGGCGGTCCCAGAAGCCGACAAGACGCTGAGGGTTGCGTCTTTCATCAGCTGCAATGACGTCGATACCGCGTATTTCGACAAGCCCTACTACCTGCGCCCCGCCGACCCGCATGACGCCGAAGCCTTTGCCCTGATCCGTGAAGGGATGAAGGCCACCAAGACGGCAGCACTGGCCGAGGCGGTGCTGTTTCGCCGGGTGCGCATGATGCTGATCCGCGCGGACGGCCTGGGCATGATCGGCAGCACCCTGAATTTCGACTATGAGGTACGCTCGGCCGAGGAGGTGTTTGCAGATGCGCCAAAGCTGACGATCCAGGGCGAGATGCTGGAGCTTGCCCGGCACATCATCGACACCAAACGCGGAAAATTCGACCCGGCGGCGTTTGATGACCGCTACGAAGAAGCGGTAGCGGACCTGGTGAAAGCCAAACTCGCAGGCAAGACGATCATGGCACCCAAAGCCCGCAAACCGGCCAAGGTCGTCGATCTGATGGAGGCGCTGCGGCAAAGTGCCGGGGCAAAGCCGTCCAAAGCCTCGGCACCCCGGAAAAAGTCCGGCTGAAGATGAGCCTGCAGACCTATCAGGCCAAACGGAATTTCAAGACCACGCCCGAACCGCGCGGGCGCAAGGCCAAGGTCAGCGGCCACAGTTTCGTCATCCAGAAACACGCGGCCACCCGGCTGCATTATGATCTGCGGCTGGAAATGGACGGGGTCTTGAAAAGCTGGGCCGTGACCAAAGGCCCGAGCCTTGATCCGTCCGAAAAACGGCTGGCCGTGCAGGTCGAGGATCATCCGCTGGATTATGGCGATTTCGAGGGCACGATTCCCAAAGGCGAATACGGTGCAGGGACCGTGATCGTCTGGGATCGCGGCACGTGGGCACCGGCGTTCGATCCGAAAAAGGGCTTCGCCAAAGGACATCTGGAGTTTGACCTGGCGGGCGACAAGCTGACGGGCCGTTGGCATCTGGTCAGGATGCAGGGCAAACCCGGCGAGACACGCGAGAACTGGCTGTTGATCAAGGGTGATGATGCTGCGACGCGCGTTTCTGGCGATGTTCTGCTGGATATGCCGCTGTCGGTTAAAACCGGGCGCGAGATGGCTGAAGTTGCACAGGAAGCGCCGGGCCGGTCATCGAAGACCGGGCGGACCGGTGCTGCGAAGGCGATGGTGCCCGCAGGTGGCAAAACCGCTTCGTTGCCGGATTTCGTACCACCCGCGCTTGCTACGCTGGTGGCCAAGCCGCCGCAGGGCGCGGATTGGCTGCATGAGATCAAGTTTGACGGCTACCGTTTGCAGGCGCGGATTGCTGGGGGCAAAGTTCGCCTGCTTTCCCGCAGCGGCCTTGACTGGACGGACAAGTTCGGCCCGGCCCTGCAAGCTGCCTTTCAGGGGCTGAAACTGGACGATGCGCTGATCGACGGCGAAGTCGTGGTCGAGGGCCGGGCCGGCGCATCGGATTTCTCGGCGCTACAGGCGGATCTGAGCGCAGGGCGCAGCGACCGGTTCGTCTATTACGCCTTCGACCTGCTGCATCTGAATGGCACCGACATCCGCCGTCTGCCGCTGTCGCACCGCAAGGATTTGTTGCGCCCGCTTACCGGCACCGGCCCGCTGCGGTTCAGCGAGCATTTCGGCGAGGATGGCGCGCTGGTGTTGCGCCACGCCTGCCGGCTCAGCCTTGAAGGCGTGATTTCCAAGCGTGTCGAAGCCGCCTATCGGTCGGGGCGGTCACGCGCATGGGTGAAATCGAAATGCTCGGCGCGGCAAGAGTTCGTGGTGGGTGGCTATGTGCCGTCAACCACCGGACAGGCGGCGATCGGTTCCCTGATCCTGGGGGTCTATGAGGGTGGCAAGTTGACGCCAGTAGGCAGGGTCGGCACCGGATTCACCGCAAAGGTCGCGCAAGACCTGTTCCGACGGCTCAAGCAGATGACAGTCGCCCATAGCCCCTTTTCCCGCACGCTGACCACCGAAGAGGGGCGCAACGCCGTCTATGTGCGCCCCGAACTGGTGGCCGAGGTCGAGTTCCGGGCGTGGACGGCAGACGGGCATCTGCGCCACGCCGCGTTTCGCGGGTTGCGCGAGGACAAACCCGCATCCAAAATCATTCGGGAGACTCCGGTGAGCAAAGTCGAAACTCCCCCCCGCCGCACCGTGACCCTGACCCATCCCGACCGGGTCTACTGGCCCGGTGAAGGCGTGACCAAAGCCGATCTCGCCGATTATTATGCCGAGGTCTGGCACCTCATGGGTCCACATATCGTCGGTCGCCCCCTGGCGCTTTTGCGCTGTCCCGAAGGCATCACCGGCCAGCAGTTCTTTCAAAAACACGCCTGGAAGGGGATGAACGCGAAGATCACTCAGGTTCGCGATCCCAGGGACAAGGCCGACCCGATGGTGGCGGTGCAGGATCTGGACGGGCTGATCGGGCTGGTGCAGGCGGGTGCGCTGGAAATCCATCCCTGGGGGTCGACGCTGGCAAACTGGGAAAAGCCCGACCGGATCGTGATGGACCTTGACCCCGGCGAGGGGGTGGCATGGTCCGCCGTCATCGCGGCGGCGCAGGAGGTAAAACAGCGGCTGGAGGCTGCCGGTCTTGTCGCGTTCCTCAAGACCTCCGGCGGCAAGGGGCTGCATGTGGTAGCCCCGCTGACGCCGAAAGCGACCTGGCCGAACGTCAAGGCCTTCACCAAGGCGATGGCCGTGGCGATGGCTGCCGACGCCCCCGAAAGCTATGTCGCCACTGTCGTCAAGGCGCGGCGCAAGGGCAAGATCCTGATCGATTATCTGCGCAATCAACGCGGTGCGACAGCCGTGGCGCCCTATTCATCGCGTGCCCGGCCCGGTGCGGCGGTTTCAGCACCCCTGTCGTGGGACGACCTTGGCCCTGAGATGGGGCCCGACCACTTCACGGTCTTGAACATGGCGGTGCGCCTGGGTGCGCTCGATCAAGACCCGTGGCAGAATTTCCACGCCGTCGCTGTGCCGCTGACAGCCAAGCGCTAGCCACCTTTTTCCGCGGCGATACTTTTCTTCAACGCATCCAGAATGCTGACGACGTTGCCCGCAGCGGGGTCTGCCGTCTTCGCCTTGGCCGGGCGCTTTCGACCCTTTTTTTTTGCGGCGATGATCTCCAGCAACCGGTCCTGAACTGGGTCCTGCACCATTTTCGCATCCCATGGCTTGGTCCGCTCGTCGATCAATCGGCGCACCAGCGTCATCAACGTGGCGGCAGGTTTCTCGCTGGACAAGCCGTCGAAATACTCCGCAGGGTCGCGGACCTCATCTCCATAGCGCAAGGACCAGACGACGATTCCGGCGCCGCGCTGCTCCAGCATTACCGCGCGCTTGCGTCGTGCCAGCACCAGCCGCGCGATGCCGACAGTTTTGGTGGCTGCCATCGCCTCGCGGATCACTGCAAACGCTTCGGCCCCGACGCTATCGCCGGGCAGCAGGAAATACGCCTTGTCGCGCCAGATCCAACCGATGCTGTCACGGTCGACAAAAGTCTCGATATCTATCGTCCGCGTACTTTCCAAGGCGACAGCCTCAAGATCGGAATCCTCGAGCAGGACATAATCATCCTCGCCCCGGGCGAAGCCGCGCGCCTCGTCCTCCTCCTTGACCACCTTGCCTGTGACCGCATCTACGTAGCGGCTGACCACGCGGTGTTCGGTCTGCCGGTTGCGGGTGTGAAATTTCAGCTTCTCGCTGTCGGTCGTCGCGGGCGTCATCGTCACCGCACAGGTAACGAGAGACAGCTTCAAATAGCCCTTCCAGTAGACCTGCGTGGCCATGGCATCCTCCGAATACAACAGGAAACGTCAGAAAAGCTGCTCCGTTCCCAGATTAGTGCCAATCGAGCCTTCATTCTAAAGACTCAGCCCTCGGCGCTCTGCGGCACATCGGGCAAAAGCGGAATTAATCCGTTGCGGCGAAACCAAACAGCCTTTGGAACGTTCCTAATCAGAAGCAGGTAGCATGCTTGTCAATCAGACGTGACGAGATGAGGAACACAGCGGTTTTTCTGATTTCCCGCTGTGGCCAACGCAAAGGCAGTCGAGCCTCTCAATCGTCAGTATGCTACCTGTTTCGACACCTCTCCTACTTTTGGCAGTACGGTGATGAACCGGGACGGGACAGCAAGGTCCGAACAGTTGTTATTTCTGTCGCGGGTCCGTCAGTTCTGCCCCCGTGGCGATCATGGTCCCGTTCCGCACGGCAACCACGGCCTGTGCCAGAATGCGGGCGGCGTTGCGCACCTCTTCCTGAATGTCGGTATCACGGTCAAGGGATGCGTGGCTGGTGGCGTAGGGTTCCCAATAGCCAATGTAGCGGTCAATCTCGGCGCTGGCCCCGGCGGGTACCAACTTCATGAATTTAAGCCAATCCGACAGCGACCGGCGTACGTTTTCCACCCCCGCCACATCGCCATGGACGATGACCGAAAATGCGCGGCCCGCCAGATGGCGGGGATACTCCCAGCCCGCAAGTTCGATCGCCTTTGCCAACTCGGCGTCCTTCCCATCGGTCAGCGTCGGATCAGGGTTGCCGCCGTCGGCACAGACCAGCCGGTCCATCATCAGCTTGATCGGTGATGTGACCTGATACCAGTTCACCGGCGTCACGATCATCACACCGTGGGCTGCGACCCACAGCGGATAAATCTCGTTCATCCAGTCCTGCGTCTGGCCCATTGCATGGTTGGGGTAGCACGAACAGGGCCAATGGCACAAAGGCGCTGCGGTCGAAAAGCAGGCTTTGCAGGGGTGGATCTTGCGACCGTATTCCGAGGCCAGACGCGACAGATCAAGGATATCGACCGCCAGAGAGAACTCGGTTTCGATCACGGTTTTTGCCAGCTCGATCAGGCGGAAGCTTTTCGACATCTCGCCAGGGCAGGTGTGTTCACTGCGCGAGGATCCGTTGATCAACAGGATGCGCGGCGTGCCGTCCTTGGCGTCATGCTGAAATTGGGCCGCAGTGATGGCCTTGCTCGCAGCAATCCAGTCCACGGACAGATCGTAGTCGGGGTTTTTGAACCCGACCCCGGCCTTTTCGGTGATCGGGGCCTTGCGCGATTCATGGTAGGCTTGCCAGGCAATATCGGCGATCTTGTCGATTTCCCCCTCAGCGGCGCGGAACGCCGGGTCGGTGAACTGCTCGCCATAGCGCAGCTTGAAATCCTGCTTGGAGAGTTGCGTGGCCGGCATGCCTTTGCGAGGCTTCGTGGCATCGGCTGACTCGGACGATTCGGACGATTCGACCATGGTGCAGTTCCTTTTCTTTGGGATCATTCAGGCAGAACGGATTTCGGCAATCAGGCGGTTTCCGGTAGGTACGGCTCGATCTTGGGGCATCACTCGCCACACGGTGTTGCCGACATCATCGTCGACCCGTAGCGCGCCCGTGGCATCGGCGACGACGCCGACCGGCCTGCCCATCGCGTCGCCATCTTCGTTGAGAAAGCCGGTCAGGATGTCTCGGGGACCGCCTGAAGGCATGCCGTCCGCGAAGGGCAAGAAGATCGCCTTGCAACCGGACGGCGGCTCTCGGTTCCACGACCCGCGCGGTCCGATAACGGCACCGTAGCGATAGTTCGCCGGAAAGAGCGAACCGTTCGGCGCTGGCGATCACGTCCTTGGTCCAATGGTAGTTGATCGACCTGCCCGGAAGGCGGGCGACCACCTCGCCTTTCGCGGTAACGGATCTTCCGCCTTCCAGATGGGGAAACTCGACAAAAGAAGTGGTGTTCGCCACAAAAAGCGTGCCAGAGCCTGAACGGGGCATCAGCCTGGAATTAGACACTGGAAGCTCCGGATTCGGACCATGCCCGCCGCAATTTCCGATGTCGCCTGTTCACAAAAGGCGAAAAACAAATGACGGGGCTCACAACGGCAAAACAGAGCGCGACCAGCAAGATTTTCTTCATGGCTTTGCCCTACAGTGAAACACCTTGGTTCTGATGCAGAAAAAGATGAGCGCGTCAGTTGGTGACGCGCTCACCATGGTGCCTCGAACTCAAGGCGGCTCCGGGATGAGATCAGTGGTGATGCTCGGGCAGCGCCTTGACCTGATCCTTGGTCCAGGTCGTTGTCGCGTGCACGTTGCCATCTTCATCCCGCATGAAGTGCA
>JBBRVJ010000197.1:0-6719 GCA_038246975.1 Rhodobacterales bacterium
ATACAGAACCGGGTCGCCGCCGCCGGAAGGAGTGAAGAAGGTGGTGCCGAAGTTGCGGTCGGTCAGCAGCATGGTGATGGCCCCGGCCAGCACCGGCAAGGCCAGCAGGATCAGCCAGGCAGTGATGAAGATCGACCATGCAAACAGCGGCACCTTGTGCAGGGTCATGCCCGGCGCGCGCATGTTCAGGAAGGTGGTGATCATGTTGATCGCGCCCAGGATCGACGACGCGCCGGACAGGTGGACGGCGAAGATCGCGAGGTCCATCGCAAAGCCGCCTTCTGCCGTCGTCGAAAGGGGCGGATACATGACCCAGCCGACGCCTGCGCCGGTGCCAAGTTCGCCCCCGCCCCCCGGCGCGAACAGCGACGCGATGGCCAGTGAGGTGCCTGCGACGAACATCCAGTAGGACAGGTTGTTCATCCGCGGGAACGCCATATCGGGTGCGCCGATCTGCAACGGCATGAAATAGTTGCCGAAACCCCCGAACAGCGCCGGGATCACCACGAAGAACATCATCAGGATGCCGTGCGCCGTAATCGTCACGTTCCAGATGTGACCGTTCGGCGTGCAGGTCGCGGCTGCATCGACGACAAAGCGCATACCTTCGACGCACATGTACTGCACGCCCGGATACATCAATTCCATCCGCATGTAGACGGTGAAGATGACCGCAATCAGCCCGACGAACCCGCCGGTGAACAGATAGAGAATGCCGATGTCCTTGTGGTTGGTGGACATGAACCAGCGGGTAAAGAACCCTTTGCTGTCATGGTCGTGGCCATGAATGGCTGCGTCGGCCATTAGCGCCTCCTGCGTCGGTTGATCGGGTTGCGCCAGAACGGATTCCGGCACCTTGACTTGCCATGCTTCTAGATTGCTGCCGGACGGTCGGCAATCTCTCACTTTGCCGCAGTTGCAGAAAATGCGGGTGGTTCGGCGATGTCGGGAAAGACGCGGGGGAAAGTGCGGATCAGGGCGGCATCCAGATCGGACATGGTGACAGGCAGACCGAGGTCGACCAGACTGGTCACGCCACGGTCGGGTATGCCGCAGGGGATGATGCCGTCGAAGTGGTCAAGGTCGGGCTCGACGTTGATGGAAAGGCCGTGGAAAGACACCCAGCGCCGCAATTTGACCCCGATGGCGGCGATTTTCGCCTCATGTGGGGTGCCGTCGGGATTGGCGGGGCGGTCTGGCCGCGTGACCCAGACACCGACTCGGCCTGTGCGACGCTCGCCCCGGACGTGGAACTCGGCGAGGGTGGTTATGACCCAATTCTCCAGCGCGCAGACGAAGCGGCGCACATCGCGACCCCGGTGGTTGAGGTTCAGCATGACGTAGACCACCCGCTGCCCCGGCCCATGATAGGTATATTGCCCCCCCCGGCCCGCGACGTGAACCGGAAAGCGGTCGGGGTCGGTCAGGTCGGCGGCCCGCGCGCTGGAGCCGGCGGTGTACAGGGCCGGGTGTTCCAGCAGCCAGATCGCCTCGGGCGCCGTCCCATCGGCGATGGCGGCGGCACGCGCCTCCATCGCGGCAAGGGTTTCAGCATAGGGGGCAAGGCCGGAAAGGGTAGTCCAGTCCATCGGCATCCTTTCGGTCTGGTCTGCCCTGATCGTGCAGACTTGCAACAACGCTTTGGTTGCGGACAGACTGTGCTATCGTTTGGGGATTGATTCTGGTTTGCGAGAGGATTTTGTGGTGAAACTGAAAGCAATTGCAACCGCCTGCGTGGTAGCCTCGCTGATGCTCGGTCGGGCAGAGCCTGTCATGGCGGACAACAGCGGTCTGGTCGGCGGCATCATTGGCGGCATCATCGGGGGGGCCATCGTCAACGAGGGCAACAAGAACCGGGCGAAGTCATCAACGAATTACAAACCGAGAACGCAAACTTCGACGATGAGTTCGGCACAACGCGAGGCGAACCGCGAAGCGCAGACTTCGCTGAATTACTTCGGTTTTCCGGTCGGCATGCCAGACGGGTCAATCGGGCCCAAGTCACGGGCGGCAATTTCCGCATATCAGGCCACGATGGGCTATCCTGCAACCGGACAGTTGTCCGAGTTCGAGCGGGATCTGCTGGTGTCGTCCTATTACCGTGCTCAATCGGGCGGGGCCACCACGGCGCAGATGATCGCCGGCAACCCGATGGGTGTGCGCGGTTTGCTGATAGCCTTCCGGGACGAGCGTTTCGGAGTGCCGGCAACGGACGAGCGCTATCTGACAGCCGGAAATCATGGCGGACTTCCGCCCGCCGTCGCAGGGGCCGGACTGGCTGCGCTGCCAGTTCCGACAGTGCAGGTTGTGGTCCCGACGCCGACGCTTGTTGCGCCCGCCCCTGTGCTGGTCCTGCCGAATTTCATGGCCGAGGCGACGGCGCAGGTATCGCTCGCCTCGCAGTGCAACAAGGTCAGCCTTCTGACCAATACCAACGGGGGTTACACCACCGTCGACGGGATGCAGGACGCCAGTTTCGCGCTGAGCGAGCAGTTCTGTCTGGCGCGGACCTATGCGATGGCGCAGGGCGAAGATCTGGCCGGTCGGGTGCCGGGAGTGACACCGGCGCAGATCGCCGAGCAGTGTCAGGCATTCGGGCCGGTTCTGGCCTCGCAGGTCGCGGCCTTGTCGCTGAAACCTCGGGACGAGGTGCTGCAAGAGACGTCGGCCTTTGTCGTGTCCAGCGGTATGGCCCCGGCACAACTGGCGGCCACGTCGCGCATCTGTCTGGGGGTGGGCTATACCACTGACAAGATGGATGTCGCCACTGGGTCGGCACTGTTGCTGACCGCGCTGGGCGAACGGGGGTATGCGGAATTGCTGGGGCATCATCTGTCGCAGGGGGTTGGGGTGGCCAAGCGGACCGATCTGGCGCTGGCGTGGTATGAAACCGGGCTGGAGGCCGAAACGGCTGTATTCGCGCCGGGTTTGCCGGACCGGACCGCGCTGATCCGCAAGGCGGCCTACGTGGTCGGCGGCAAGCTGGACATGCAGACCGGCGGATCGACGCAGGTCCTGCCGGTGTTCGCCCCGTCTGCGCCCGCAGCACCCGCGCTTAACCCCTAGGGATGGATCGGAAGGGGGGCCGCGAAAAAGCTGCGACTGCCCCCTTTCCATCGCGCGCCCCCTTCGCTAAACATCGCGCTATCCAAGGCACGGATCGTGCGGATGTGGCGGAATTGGTAGACGCGCAGCGTTGAGGTCGCTGTTCCTTAACCGGAGTGAAGGTTCGAGTCCTTTCATCCGCACCAATCCGGCCTTGGGTTTTTCGGCGCCGTCCCTTACGGCAGGATGTGCAGCCAGACCCAGATTGTGCCGATCGATAGGCCGGTGGCGATCAGGACCGATGAAGCGGCCACCCGTTTGCCGACCCCGTAGAGATGCGCGAACATGTAGGCATTGACGCCGGGGGCCATGGCGGCTGTCACCACCGCCGAGCGCAGTCCCGCCGTGTCGACGGCAAAGCCATGGCGTGCCAGCGCGTAGGTGATGGCGGGGTGGAGCACCAGAGACGCCACACAGACCAGCGCTATGGTCCCGCGGTCGCCGTCGGGGCGATAGCGCAGCAGCACGCCGCCCAGCCCGAACAACGCCGTGGGGATGGCAGTTTGCGCGATCATACCGACGGCGGCGGCCAGCACTTCGGGCACCGCGACACCCGACAGGTTGACCACGAACCCTAGCGTGATCCCGATGACCAGCGGCTGCGAAAAGATCGCCCGCGCCACCTGCCGCGCGAGTGCCGGACCCGACAGCCCTTGCCCGCGCGACCGGGCCCATTCCATCAGGCAGATGCCGAACCCGTACAAGAGCGGCGCGTGCAGCGAAATGATGGCAAAGTTTCCTTGCAGCGCCGCCGTGCCATAGGCGCGTTCGGTGATCGGGATGCCCAGCAGCAGTGTATTCGAGAACAGGCAGGCGAACCCGATGGCAACCGAATCCGTCAATGGGCGGTGAAAGATCAGCCGCGCGCCAAGGAACCCGGCGGCAAAGCCTGCAAACGCCCCGCCGTAAAAGCTGAGCAGCAAGCCCGCGTCATAGGCGGTCGACAGGTTTAGCGTGGCGATGGATTTGAACAGCAGGCAGGGCGCGGCGAAGTTCTGCGCATAGCGCATCACCCCGTCGACCGCGCTTTCGTTGAACAGCCCGACGCGGGCAGCGGCATAGCCAAACCCGATGATCAGAAACACCGGCAGGATCACGGACAGCAAGGCGGTCAATCGGGCAACTCATAGCGGATCGTCAGGCCGTCATGGGCGGGGCGGATGTGGGGCGGCAGTTCGGCCAGCAGCGTCGCGTGGTCAAGGTCGATGTGCAGATTGGTCAGCACGGCGCGAATCGGGTCGGCGCGGGCGATCCATTCCAGCGTCAGGGCAAGGTGGGCATGGGTCGGATGCGGCTTGCGGCGCAGGGCGTCCACGATCCAGCAGTCGAGGTTTTCGAGGTGCGGCCAGCTTTCGGGCGGTATTTCAATGGCATCGGGCAGGTATGCGAGGTTTTCAATGCGGAACCCCAACGCGTCCATCGAACCGTGGAGGGCGCGAAACGGGGTCATGGTGACAGCACCGCCTGCGCCTTTAATGGTGATCGGGCCCCGGATCGTGTGCATGTCCAGAATGGCGGGGTAGGGCGAGCCTTCGGGCTGGATGAAGGCATAGCCGAACCGGGCATAAAGTGCCTCTTGCGTCGGCCCGTCCGCCCAGACCGGCAGACGCTTGCGGGTGTTGAACACGATCTGGCGCAGGTCGTCGATGCCATGCACATGGTCGGCATGGGAATGGGTATAGACGACGGCATCCAATGTGCCGATGCCTGCATCCAGCAGTTGTTCGCGCATGTCGGGCGAGGTGTCGATCAGGACCGACGTGGTGCCTTGGTCAGTGATACGCTGCACCAGCATCGAACAGCGGCGGCGACGGTTCTTGAGGTTGTGCGGGTCGCAGTCGCCCCAGTCGCCGCCCAGCCGGGGCACGCCACCCGACGATCCGCAGCCCAGAATGGTGAAGGTCAGTCTGGCCATCAGGCGGCCTGCGTCAGGGCTGCGGCCTTGGAAAACAGGCAGTTGAAGTTGGCGGTGGTCTGGGCGGCAAAGGCGGCTTCGGACAAGCCATACAGCGCCGCGCCGGTTTTGGCGGTGAAGGCGGTATAGGCCGGTTCATTCCGCTTGCCGCGATAGGGAACCGGGGCGAGGTAAGGGCTGTCGGTTTCCAGAAGGATCCTGTTCACCGGAGCGGCGGCGAAGATGTCGCGCAATTCCTGCGACTTGGGGAATGTCGCGATGCCGGACATCGAAAGGTAAAAGCCAAGGCCGAGGGCGGTTCTGGCCAGTGCCGCGCCCGATGAAAAACAGTGCATGACGCAGCCGAACGGTGCGTCCCGCATGCCTTCCGTCAGAATTGCGGCCATGTCGTCATCTGCTGCGCGGGCGTGGATGATCAGCGGCAGGCCAGTGATCTGAGCTGCCTGAATATGGATGCGCAAGCTGGTTTGCTGAATGGTTTTGGTCTCGGCGGTGTAATGGTAATCGAGGCCGGTTTCGCCGATGCCGACAAACTTGGGGTGCCGCGACAGGGCGACCAGTTCGTCTACCGACGTCAGGGGTACTTCGGCGGCGCTCATCGGGTGGGTGCCTGCAGCGTAGAATACGCCCGGATAGGCCTCGGCAATCGCGCGCACACTTGGTTCATTGCGCAAACGCGTGCAGATCGTGACCATCCGGCTGACGCCTGCGGCATGGGCGCGGGCGATGATCCGGGGCAGTTCGCCGGCGAAATCGGGGAAGTCGAGGTGACAGTGGCTGTCGACGATGTCGGGCGGTGCGGGGGGGAGCATGGACTTACCTCTGGACCAGCAGGGCGCCCGCCGTCTCGTCGATTTTCAGGATCATATCCATCAGAAGGGCGGCAGGGTCAAGGTTCACGGCCTTGCCGCGACGGGCGCGGATGCCCAGCATCTGGGCCAGATCGGCCCATTGCCGGGCTGCGGCAGGGTTCGGCGACAGGCGGGTGATCAGGGCGGATTCGCCGGGTGCTGCCTCGGGCGGCGGGGTGCCGGTGGTGCCTGCGCGGGCGAGGCGGGCGAGGAACAGGTCGATCAGGGTCACGATCAGGTCAAAGCGCGGTTCGTTGCCTTTGCCGGTGGCGGATTCGGTCAGTTTCAGCGCGCGGGGACGGTCCATCCGGGGCAGGGCGGCAAGGGTGACGATCAGGTCGGCATAGAGCGTCAGGCCCTGCAGGTTTGTCAGCCGGAACGCCTCGCCGACCGACCCGCCGGCCAGTTCGGCAAGGGGGGTGCGGTCCGCAACGCCCACATCGGCGCCCGCAGCGGTCAGGGCGTCGGACAGATCATGTGCAGCCAGCGGCGTCAGTCGCAACTCGCGGCAGCGCGACCGGATGGTGGGCAGCAGGCGGAACGGCGCGTGGGACAGCAACAGGAAGGTGACGCCTGCGGGCGGTTCCTCCAGCAGTTTCAGCAGGGCGTTGGCCGCGTTGGGGTTCAGGTCGTCGGCGGTGTCGATGATGCAGACGCGGCGACCGCCATCGCCAAGGGTCAGGTGGAAATACTCGGTCAGCTTGCGAACTTCCTTGACGAGGATGGTCTGGACCGGGGTC
The DNA here is from genome assembly GCA_038246975.1 of Rhodobacterales bacterium. Classification (GTDB taxonomy): domain Bacteria; phylum Pseudomonadota; class Alphaproteobacteria; order Rhodobacterales; family Rhodobacteraceae; genus JAIYDJ01. The sequence continues at coordinate 6,612 of JBBRVJ010000197.1, forward strand.
TTGTTCTCTTCGTTCAGCCCGCGCCGCAGCAGGAATATGCCAGGTTCGGACAGCGCGCGCAGGCGGCGGGCGACGGGGTGATCGTGCGGAATTTCAAGGCTTTGCGGG
>JBBRVJ010000198.1:0-6696 GCA_038246975.1 Rhodobacterales bacterium
CACGGTGATGGACAGGTCCAGCGTGATCCCCGAATTGGCGCCGAATTCATAGGAAATCGTGTCGCCCCTGGCACCCGAAGTGGTCTCGCCTCCGCCATCGACAGTATTGTCGGCCACGTTCACCCAAACGATGTTGTTGAGGCTGTTGCCCTGACCGTTCAGCGCGTTGGTGCCCATCAGGCGCAGGTTTTCGATCGTGTTGCCAAGGGTGGCGTTGACGTAGGACAGGACGAGGTCGGTGCCTGCGGAATCGGTGATTTCATCGCCGAGGTTGTCGACGACGTATGTGTCGTTGCCTCCCCCCCCATCCATCTTGTCGGCACCCGCACGCCCGTCAAGGAAGTTCGCCGCGCTGTTGCCGACCAGACGGTTGTCAAGGTTGTTGCCGATACCGCTGAAAGCCGATCCGGTCAGGGTCAGATATTCCACGTTGGCCGTCAGGCGGTACGACACGCTGGACAACACTGTGTCCAGACCTTCAAGTGCGCCGCTCAGTTCAACCACTGTGTCCGCGCCGTCCACCACATAGGTGTCATTGCCCCTGCCGCCGGTCAGCAGATCCGCCCCCTCGCCGCCATCCAGAATGTTGTTGCCGGCGTTGCCGGTCAGTTCGTCGTCGAAATCGCTGCCGATCAGATTCTCGATCGAGATCAAGCGGTCAAATCCCGATCCCTGGGTGTCCTGCACCGTGGTGATATTCAGATCGACCGTCACCCCGGCAAAGGCCACGCTGCTGGTGCTGGTCGTCGAGGTCACGCTGGCGCCGGCAATCGTTGTCAGCGAGAAGTTGGCATAAGACGCGGTATCGCTGCCGCCTTGCCCGTCCAGTACGTTATTACCCGCATTGGCGTACAAAACGTTGGCTAGGGTGTTGCCGGTGGCGTTGATGCTCGCGGTGCCCAGAAGGCGCACATTCTCGACGTTGTCGCCAAGGGTATAGGAAATATAGGACGCGACCGTGTCGATCTGCGTCAGGCTGTTGCTCAACTCGGACACCACATCGCCTGCGTTATCGACAACATAGATGTCATTGCCGTCGCCGCCAATCATTGTGTCCGCACCAAAGCGGCCGTTGAGCACGTTGGCCCCGGAATTGCCCTGGATCCGGTTGTTCAGAAAGTTTCCGACGCCGACGATGCCCGATGTGCCGATCAGGTTCAGGTTTTCAAGGTTCGCGCCAAGCCGGTAGGAAATGCTGGCGTTCACCGTGTCGATCTCGGTGGCGCTGCTGTTGCGCTCGATCACCACGTCACCGACGTTGTCGACGAAGTATGTGTCGTTGCCTCCCATACCGTCCATTTGGTCGGCCCCGATCTTGCCATCCAGAATATTGTCGCCTGCGTTGCCCACCAGACTGTTGGCCATCGTGTTTCCGGTGGCGTTGATCGAACCGTTGCCGGTCAGGATCATGTTCTCGACAAAATTGGCAAGGGTGAAGCTGACGGACGCCCGGATCGTGTCAACCCCCGAGCCGCTCAGGGCCGAGCTTTCGTCGGTCACGACATCGGCGATATTGTCGACGATGTAGACATCGTCGCCAAGGCCGCCGACCAACAGGTCAGCGCCCGCACCGCCGTCCAGCGTGTCATTGCCGCCAAGCCCCAAAAGCGCATCATCGCCGTTGCCACCGGTGATCACATTCGCAAGACCGCCATCAAGCGCCGTCGATCCCTCGCCCACCAGCAGGAAACCCGGCGAGACGAACTGAACGTTGCGCGACAAGGTGGTGGAACTGACTCCAAGGCTGTCGAGCGTAATGCCCGAAAGCAGGATCGACTTGCCAGCGACCGAGAATTGCACACCGCTGGCCGTGCCGTTGATCAGCAATTCGGCCGGACGGATGCTGGTGTCAAAAAGCAGGACATCGACCAGTGGGTTGAAAGCGATGGTCTGATTATTGGTCAGCATACTGAAAGCAAAAGTCGTCAAGATGGGCCCCTTTCCAAGGAACAACGAATACTGCGTTGGCCTTAAATCCGAGAAAGAAGAAATTCTGATGGCCAGATTGTGTTGTGCTTGGGTTCAACCTGTTCAATTGAATGGTCAGTGTTGGTCGGGCGCTGACAATCCAATCCGGCTGATTTTCTGCGACAAGAGGTCAGGCGGCGATGATCGGATCAGGCCGCGCCTGTCCCCGATTTCCCAGACGATCCAGCCTGCAACTTCAGAAAACTTGCCATGCCCAGAACCAACGCCCTGCGGTTCAGGCTCAGACGACCCCGTCGCCCGTTTCGGCAGGACCACCGCGTTCACGAACTCGATCGAAACCCGGAACTGCGCCGCTGCAGCCCGCTGCGTGTGTCCCTCCTCAACACAGTCGATAAAAGTTCGGCGAAGCTCAACAGGAAGTGGCCTGCGCCTCACCGACCCCAATATCTGCCAATCGCCGAGGGAATCACTGATCAGCCCTCACGAGAACCCCGAATTGAAATCGCCGCGATTTGCTCTAATCGTGTGACGGCGCAAGCCAGCGCCTCAATTGATCGGCCAAGAGCGTCGGGTGGTCGCCGTGCCATTGCAAGGCAAGGCTGAACTCCGGTCCGTAGGGGCGGCGGTCGGTGGTCCATTCGGCTCTGGTCGCAAGCCCAAGACGGTTTGCAAGAACGGGCAGCACCAGCCGCCAGACATGGCCATTGCCATCCATATAGGGATGGATGGCAAAGAACCGCGCAGTTGTATCGGACAGGGCAAGGTAGGCCGGATCCCGAAAAGGGGTGTCGTATCCGGGGCGGTCATCCCAAAGATGGCGCAGACGGTCTGAAAGGGCTTCCATCGCGCCCGGAACATCGGCCGCAGACAAACACAGATCACGGCTGCGCAGGCCCGGAACCTTGCGCGCCAGAAAGACTGCGCGGGGTGCAGAGGCTATCGATGTGCCAGGCGTGCCGCGATAGGTGCCCGCCGCATCGGGCCACATCACCGGAGCAAACCCGCCAAAAAGCGCCAAGTGCAATGGGCGCGTGTCCCTAATCAGATGCAGTCGCGCCGGGACTTCCATCGTGGCCAAAGCCGTCTCTGCCTCGACGCAACGGATTGCAACACTGTCGCGCGCAGCGGGTGTCGCGCGGAAATTGCAGACCTTGGTCAGATCGGAGTATGACGGTGCGGCGGACATTGATGCAGTCTCTTGGCTGGCCATGACGTAGCAGTTGCAGTTGCAGTTACATGCAGTTTTGTCAAATTTGCCGTTGAAACGCCAGATTTTCTCACGAAAAATGCACGATTTGACCTGCAAGGTTCAGGTCTTCGTGGTCGGTCCAGAATTGGGGCAACGTGCAGATTTCCGGATCAAGTGGCAACGACATCATCGACGGATCGGCCGATCCGGACGAGATTTCGGGACTGGATGGGGATGATCAACTCTATGGTCACACCGGCCATGACACGCTTTATGGCAACGAAGGCAACGACATGCTGGCCGGGGGCGCGGGCGATGACCTGCTGGACGGGGGCGCCGGTGACGACAGGCTGTGGGGAGCGTCCGGTGCCGACAAGATCGTTTTTCGTGACGGCTATGGCCATGATACCATTATGGATTTCGACGTCGTCGAAGATCGTGTCAATCTTGCGTCCAGCGGGATTGAAACCTGGGCCGATGTGCAAGCTCATCTGAGTGCCGACTTCGATGGCACCGCGCTGTTGACGCTGGACGACGGATCAACGCTGCGTTTTGAAGGCCTTACAGTCGCTGACCTGACCGAAGACAATTTCATCTTGCCCCAGCCTCCGGTCTGCTTTGCTGCGGGCACGCTGATCCTGACGCCGGGCGGCGAGGTTCCGGTTGAATGCCTGCAACCAGGCGATCTGGTTCTGACTTTGGATCATGGGCCGCAGCCGCTGTTGTGGGTCGGGCGGCGGACGACCACATTCGGGCATGGCAACCACCGACACCAGCCCGTTCGCATCGCGGCGGGGGCTATGGGCCATGGCTTGCCGTACCGCGATCTGATGGTGTCGCCCCAGCATCGGCTGCTGGTTGCGGGGCCGGATGGCAAGCGCTTTGCCGCCGGGGGGTTAGCCAAGGCCAAGGGGCTGTGCGGCAAACCAGGCATTGGGCAGAACAGCGCCTGCACATCGGTCGAATACCTGCAATTGCTGTTGCCCCGGCATGGCATCGTACTGGCCAATGGCGTGCCTGCCGAAACCTTTCTGCCACGGGCCTTTGCGCTGGCCAGCCTGTCTGCCGCTGATTGCGCGGTGCTGTGTGCCCTGATCCCCGGTCTGGCGGATGATCCCGACACCGCGTACGGGCCACCTGCCCGCCCCATTCTGTCGATGCAGCAATTGGCGACCTTGCCCGCCTCGGCGCTGCGGTGTCTCGCCCCTCAGGTCGAGGCCCGCGCCGCATGACCCAGGCGGTTTTCACTTCCCTGACTGGCGGGGCTGCCCTGCCTGCCACGATCCTTGACCTGATCGCCCGCGCCCGTGCTTGCGCCGAAGCCGGGGCCAGGATCGAGTTGGAAGTGATGTGCTTTGCCTTTACCGACCGCCAGATTGCCGCAGCGCTCATCGCCCTGTGCCGCGACCTGCCCGCCGTTACCCTGCGCATCATTGCCGATTGGAGCCAAAGTGCGCGTGGTGCGCCGACCGTGCTGGAGGCCATTGCCGGGGAAGGTCTGCGCAACCTGTTCATCAAGTTCAAGCTGGATGCGCCCTATATCCGCGACGCCGAAGGTCGGTTGCGCTACAGCTATGGCGCCAGTTGGGGGATGCTGCATCACAAGACGCTGCTGATCCGGATCGACGGCGACGCCGCGCTGATGGCGCTAGGCAGCTATAACTGGACCACGCGCGGCCGGCAGGCCTATGAAAACCTGATCCTGACCGAAGACCCTGCGGTGCTGGGGCCATTTGCCGCCGAATTTGCCGCCCTTTGGGCCGATCACCGGCTGACCGCCGCGACCGACCGCGCGCGTCACATCATGGCCCGGATGAAGACCGAGGCGGCCATGGGGCGCGATCTACGTGACCCCGTAGTTCTCACCGATGTGCTGGGTATTGCGGGGGCGGACATCGCCGCTGCCCCGCCGCGCCGTCTGGCCGAGGGCGCGGTGATCATCACATTTTCCGGCAGCGCAGCACCGGGGGACACCCCGGCTGCGGGTCATGCCATGACGAACGACCGCCGCGCGCTGAACCTGCTCCGCCCGGCTGGGGCCCGACGTCCGGCCCCGTTGACGCTGAACACGCTGGCGTTGGAGGCGATCCGCGCTGTGCCATCCGGCGCGCGGTTGCTGGTGGCGATGTACGCCTTGTCGCCGCGTGTGCCAGAGTTTGGCGCACTGATCGACGCCGCGCGGCGGGGGGTGCAGGTGAGTTTCGTCCTTGACGGCACCATCGGCGCGCTGACGGCCGGAGTGATCGGCGGATTTGCAGCGCGGGAAGGCTTGCCGCTGGCCGTGCAGACCACGCGTCGGCGGATGCACCAGAAATATCTGTGCTGCCCCGATACCGGCATGGTCCTGGCCGGCACCGCCAACATGACCGAAGATGCCACCGCCCGCCATTCCGACCACCGGATCCTGTGGCGCAATGCCCCGGCGCTTGCCAAAGCCTTTGCCACCGATTTCGACACGATGTCCGCGCGCCTTGCCCCGGCACATCCCATCGCCGCCTGACCTCAACTTTCCTGAAAGCCCCACCCTCCCGAGAAACGAGGCCCAGGAAAAGTTGGAGGCCCACCGGGCGTCCTTCTTTTTCCCGTTTCCGGTTCCGATCCTTTCGTTCTGCCTTGCCTTCTGTCGCTGATACCGATGATCTTTCGATCGCGGGTATCGCCGACAAGGGCTGTGGTCAAACCGTAAGGTCTTGGATGGAATTTCTTTTCGTGCCATAGGCATACGAGCGGACTTCGGGTCACTTTCACATACCTTGCGGCGTGATCTGGTGATCTTTCGGTCTGCTTCATACCTTGGGGTACTTGGGTCAGTTCTGATTGGATCGTTTGGCTTTGGCTGTTGCCTTCGTTTCTGCGGATCATGCCTTGGTGGGTCATGGTCTGCATCGACTGGGCACAGGGCGCTATGCTTTTCGGGTTGCTGCGTCACCTGGTGGTGCGTCTGGTCCGGGCCCGATCCTGTTGTCATCGCCTCTCACTTGTTCTTCAACAGATGTTAGGCGACCGCAGGGTCGAGTGGTTTCCAGACGCGTCAGATGACGTGTCTACCTTATTGGGCAACGCGGTTCCTGTGACTTCATCGATGTTTCACATGCTTTTGGGGCATGGTCTGCATCGGCGAAGGCGTGGGCCTTGGCTTTACGTTCCGTTCAGAACTGACTTTCGGGACCTTGGGGCACGCGGGCAAACTTCTGGATCACTTTCTCATACCTTGGAGTATGGTTGGGTGGCCTTTGGTCGCTCGCATGTTTTTGGCACGTCAGACAATTCTGTCTTCAACCTCTTGGTCTGGCCTTGGCCCTTGTCTTTGATACTCATAATCGTTGGATCATGGCATCGCGGGCAAGGGGCAAGACAAAACGTCGAGACCGAAATCGGTTGGGGAAAAAGAGGGGTCCTTGCGGGCCTCTGCTTCGCACGCACCGCAAGGATACGCCGACCAAATCTCAACCGCCCTTGTGACCGAGAAAGATGGACAGATCATGAAAGAAAGACGGCAAGATTTGGCCACGTCATGCGGACATCTCCTCAAGGGTCCGGAACAAGGTCGCCCCGCCGCGCGTTCAGAGACGTTGCGC
>JBBRVJ010000199.1:0-6650 GCA_038246975.1 Rhodobacterales bacterium
CTTCGGAAAGTTGTTCCCGGCCACGATCTTCTCCTCCCCCAAGGAATGTCCATGACGGTAAACGGAAAGCGCATTTGTTGTCTACGCTTTTATATTGGTCCGGGATGGCTCTGTCGCACAAATCCGGTGTGGGATTCATCTCGTGAATCCAGTGCGGTAGCCGGAGGGCATGAACAGACCGACACCCCCGCCTGTCAAGACGAGGAACTGGCCGTCCTGCAACGAAGCGCTCTAGCGTCGTGGGTCGCTGAGGATCTGGTTCGATCCCGCCATGACCCAGGAAGCCGCGCCGACTGGCAAACGGGGCTGACAGCCCGACGACAGTGGTGAGGAGGATCAGAAAACGGTCCGGGTTTGAGCAAAAGGGATTTGATCCGGGGGATCAAATCCCATGGGAATGGTTTTCCCGACGCGATCCAGACATGCCTGACGATGAAGGTGCTGTTCGGCATGGCGCTCAGGCAGATCGAGCCATGGGAACGGTTGCCCATCGCGGCGCCACCGGTTCAAGCCCGATGGGCGACGGTCCGAGCGACCATGGCGAGGAGGGTTTGTCGAGAGCCTGCTGCGCCTGACCAGTCTGGACTGGTCGGTGAAGACAGCGTGGCCATGCAAACGGCGCTGAAATAGGGAAAGCAGGTTAACAATTGGTCATATCTTTGTGATCTGACGCACAAACGCGCGTTTGGCCGAAAAGCGATTGTCGCGTCCGCGAAGGATGTCAGGTATACTGAAAAAACCTTTTTGAGGTCCTGCTTCTTGCGGCCAGCGGTTCACTCTTTCCACAGATGTCCCCGCCCGAATGTCGCCATTGACACTCGGATGGTGATTTTGTTGCGGTCGATCGTCCGCACCTTTTGCAGTTTTGCCGTCATTTTTGCGGCGCTTGTTCTTTTCTCGGCGGATCGTGTTGCAGCACATGGCATTCATACAGCGAAGGAAATGCCAGCGGCCCTAGCAGGTTTATCGACTGATCGTGAAACTGGCATTGTCGGAGTTACCGACAAAGGCACGCTCGGTTCGGGTACCTCTGTCAAGACAGCGGAATGCGACCGCGAGTGCTGCTTTCTGATGGCCTGTGGTTCCGCTTTGATTGCCAAAATACTTGACCTCGATGTTCAAACGGCCCCGCAAAGAGTTGCAGGCATGGTCGCATCGGCCATAGCCACCGCAACGGCCCCCGAAGGGCTTCGCCGCCCCCCGAGATACCTCACCTGAACAATTTGCGGTGCCGTGCCAATGGCTGCGGTGCCTTCATACCCCTGTTCTTGCGAGGTGTTTCATGCCCCCCTTTGTTCGGCCGCTGCTGGCGGTATTGCTCGTCGTTTTTGCCACAGCGCCCGTTGCGGCCCATGAAGGCCATGTGCATGGCGACGAGCCGCCACCGGCAAATGTGCAGACGGCGCCGCGCGCCACGGCTGCAAGCGAAATTTTCCAGATCGTCGCTGTTGCAGGCGATGGCAAGCTGACGCTGTATCTGGACCGGTTTGCGACGAATGAACCCGTCTTGGATGCGGTTGTGGACGTTGAGACGCCGGATGGGCCCGTCACCGCCACAGCACTTGGTGACATCTATCAGATGGACGCGCCTTGGTCGTTGAAGGCGGGTGCGCATGATTTGCTGTTCACCGTGTCGGCGGGGGATGACATCGACTTTCTGACCGGGACATTGACCATCCCGGAACCAGCCATTGACGCTGCCGCCCCGCAAGGGTCAGTGGCCTTGATCGGTGCTGCCTTCGCGCAGGAGATCAGCGAAGTGATGGCCACTGACATCCACGAGCGCCTGCGTCGCAACGATCCTGCCTTTCTGGCAATTGGCGCGTTGGGGTTTCTGGCGGGTGTGCTGGTGATGGCCCTGCTGCGCCGACGCAGGCTTGCCGCCGGGGTAGCCGCGACGGCCGTTGCGATGGTCTTTGCCGGATCGTTCGCCTTTGCACAGACAGCGCCCGCGCCCGTCATCCGCGATGTGGCGCAGCGGTTGCCGGACGGGCGGGTCTTTGCGCCGAAACAGGCGCAACGCATCCTTGCGATCCGCACGCAGCCCACGACCGAGGCCGACCACCAGCGCAGCATCGAACTTCCGGGCCGTGTCATCCCCGACCCCAATGCCAGCGGCTTTGTCCAGACCGCGGTGGGCGGGCGTTTGTCCGCACCTGAGGGGGGCTTTCCGTCGCTGGGTGCTGTCGTCACGGCGGGTCAGGTGCTTGCGATAGTCGAGCCGTCGCTTGCCGCTATCGACCAATCCTCGATCCGTCAGGCAAAGGCCGAACTCGATCAGGATATTGCGATCGCCGAACGTCAGGTGGACCGGTTTCGCAAACTGAGCGGTTCGGGAGCCTTGTCGCAAAGCCAATTGGAGGAAGCAGAGATTAATCTGACTGGGTTTCGAGACCGTCGCGGCGCGCTGGAGGATGTGAAACTGGGGGCCGAAAACCTTGTCGCCCCAATTTCGGGCGTGATAGCCAGCGCCAATGCGGCACAGGGCTTGATTGCGGAAACCAATACCGTGGTTTTTCACATCGTCGATCCCGCCCGTCTGTGGATCGAGGCGATTTCCTACAGCGGCGATGACGTGGCGCAGACCGCCTCTGTCGGTGATGGCAATGGCGGGGCGATCACGCTGGGGTTTGCGGGCGCCGGGTTTGCGGATGGCAGTCAGGCCCGGCCTGTGCTGTTTCGGATCGAGGCCGCGGGCAGCACCCTGCGCCTTGGGCAGATGGTGACCGTGGTGGCTGCCACCTCGGCCGAGATCACCGGAATCGCCATGCCACGCGACGCGGTGGTCCGGGGCACCAACGGCGAATATATCGTCTACGTGCACAGCTCGGCCGAGATGTTCGAGCCCCGTCCGGTCCGAACGGCACCGCTTGACGGCGCGCGTGTCCTGATTTTGGCGGGCGTGGCACCGGGCGAACGTGTAGTCACCCAAGGTGCCGAACTTCTCAATCAGCTGCGTTAGGGGGGCTGCCGATGTTCACATTTCTTGTCACCCAGTCCCTGCGCAACCGCGTCCTTGTTCTGGTCATTTCCGCCGTTCTTGTGGGGTATGGCGCCTTCACCGCCTTGCGGCTGCCGGTCGATGTGTTCCCCGACCTCAACCGCCCCACCGTCACCATCATGACCGAGGCCGAAGGGTTGGCCCCGCAAGAGGTCGAACAACTGGTCAGCTATCCGCTGGAAACCCAGATGAACGGCTTGCCGGGCGTGGACCGGGTGCGGTCCGTCTCGGGCGTCGGCCTGTCGATCGTCTATGTCGAATTCGACTGGGGCACCGATATCTACCGCAACCGCCAGCAAGTTGCAGAACGGCTGACGCTGGTGGCCGGGCAGTTGCCCGAAGGGGTGACGCCCCAGATGGGGCCGATCAGTTCGATCATGGGGCAGATCATGCTGGTGGCGATGACCGCGCCCGAGGGCGTGTCGCCCATGGAGCTGCGTGAGGCTGCCGACTTTCTGGTCCGCCCGCGTTTGCTTGCCATTCCCGGCGTAGCACAAGTGATCCCCATCGGGGGCGAGGTGCGACAGTTCCGCGTGGCCCCCAATCCTGCCGTGCTGCGCGCCTTTGGGGTGACGCTGGAACAGGTGGAAACCGCAATCACCGCGTTCGGGGCAAACTCTGGCGGGGGGTTTACCGACCAGTATGACCGCGAATTCCTGATCCGGAATATCGGCAGCACGCTGCAGCTCGAAGACCTGCGCAAGGTTGTTGTCGCCAGCCACGGCCAGCGCCCGGTGCTGCTGCATCAGGTAGCCGATGTCAGCTATGGCGCGCGGCTGAAACGCGGCGAGGCGGGCTATATGGGCGAATCCGCCGTGATCATTTCTGTTGAAAAACAACCCGATGTCGATACCGTCAGCCTGACTGGCGCGGTCGAGGCGGAATTGGCGCAGATCACCGCCACGCTGCCCAGCGGGATGCGCGCCGATCAGGTGCTGTTCCGGCAGGCCGATTTCATCGAAACCTCTGTCAGGAACGTGCAGACGGTGCTGATCGAGGCGATTGTCGTCGTCGCGATCGTGCTGTTTGCCTTCCTGCTGAACGTCCGCACCACGCTGATTTCTCTGACCGCCATTCCGGTGTCGATCCTGACCACGGCAATCGTGTTCAAACTGATGGGGCTGTCGATCAATACGATGACGCTGGGCGGGCTTGCCATTGCCATCGGTGAATTGGTCGATGACGCCGTGGTGGATGTGGAAAACATCTTTCGCCGCTTGCGTGAGAACCGCGAAAAGGGCAATCCGCGCAGCACCTTTGTTGTGGTCGTGCAGGCCTCGCAAGAGGTGCGGTCTGGCATCGTCTATGCCACGATGATCATCGTTCTGGTCTTTGTGCCGCTGTTTGCGCTGTCGGGGATCGAGGGGCGGCTGTTTGCGCCGCTTGGGCAGGCCTACATCACGTCCATCCTTGTCAGCCTTCTGGTGTCAATCACGCTGACGCCGGTGATGGCCTATTACATGCTACCCGGCATGAAGCGGCTGGACGAACACGAAGGCTGGCTGGTGCGCACGCTGAAACGCGGCAACCGGGCGGCGCTTGGCGTGGCGTTCCGCTGGCAAAAGACCTTGATGGCAATGACGCTGCTGGGCGTTCTGGTGGCAGGATGGTCGGTGACGACGCTGCCGCGCGCCTTTCTGCCGCCGTTCAATGAGGGCACCTTTACGATCTCGATGCTGTTCAACCCCGGCATTTCACTGGCGGAATCGCACCGGGTTGGGCTGATCGCCGAAAAGCTGATCCTGGAGGTGCCCGAGGTCCGGGCTGTCGGCCGTCGCACCGGGCGGGCTGAGCTGGATGAACACGCCGAAGGGGTGCATTCGTCCGAAATCGAGGTCGATCTGGAACCGGGCGATCGGCCCAAGACCGAGATTGTCGCCGAAATCCGTGCCCGGCTGTCGGTTCTGCCGGTTGCGGTGAACGTAGGGCAGCCTATCTCGCACCGGCTGGACCACATGCTGTCGGGCGTGCGTGCGCAACTGGCGCTGAAGGTTTACGGCGAGGATCTGGATACCCTGCGGTCGGTGGCCGAAAGCCTGCGTGCGCAGATCGCGGCCATTCCCGGGCTCGTCGATCTTCAGGCGGAAAAGCAGGTCCGCATCCCGCAGCTTGAGATCCGCGTCGATTACGACAGGGCCGCCCTTTACGGCATCCAGCCCGCTGCGATCACCGAGGCGCTGGAGCGGCTGTCCAACGGTCGCGTGGTGTCAAAGCTGGTTGATGGTCCGCGCACCTTTGACGTGGTGATGCGGCTGGACGACAACCGGCGCACCACCGAGGCGCTTGGCGATCTGCTGATCGAGACCCCCGCAGGCTGGGTGCCGGTGCGCGAACTGGCCGATGTACGCGAAACCGACGGGCCGAACCAGATCTTGCGGGAAAACGGGCGCAGGCGGCTGGTGGTGCTGGGCAATACCGATGGCCGGGTGGATATGGCGGGGGTGGTGGCGCAAATCCGCAGCATCATTGCCGCGGCAGACCTGCCGCCGGGATATTCCGCAACGCTGGAGGGCACGTTCCAGGCGCAGGAAGAGGCCAGCCGCACCATCGGTCTTTTGTCTCTGGTGTCGCTCGGCATGGTGTTTGCGCTCCTTTACAGTCGCTACAAGTCCACCGTCTGCGCCTTGATCATCATGGGATCGGTGCCCTTGGCGCTGATCGGATCTGTGGCGGCCCTGTGGATCGCGGGGCAGCCGCTGTCGGTGGCGTCGATGATCGGCTTCATCACCCTGACCGGGATCGCCGCGCGCAACGGCATCCTCAAGATCAGCCACTACATCAACTTGGCCCTGCACGAAGGCCTGCCCTTCGGCCGCGACCTTATCGTCCGTGGGTCGTTGGAACGATTGACGCCCGTGTTGATGACCGCGCTTTCGGCGGGCGTGGCGCTGGTGCCGTTGATGATAGGATCGGGCGATCCGGGCAAAGAGATATTGAGCCCCGTCGCCATCACGATCTTCGGGGGTCTGATCTCATCAACCTTGCTGGATACTTTCCTCACGCCGGTTCTGTTCCTGCGCTATGGGCGCGCCTCGCTGGAACGGCTGGTCAACGCAGCGCGTGCAAACGCCGCCGCACAGGACGCACCCACGGGTGCCGCCATCCCATCATTCTGATCATAAAGGACCAACACCATGCTTCGGATCACCCTGATATCCATGCTTTTTGCCACCTCGGCCTTTGCGCATGAGGCCGGGATTGGCCCCAACGGGGGAATGCGCGTCGACGCCGCCCCTTACCGGGTCGAACTGGTGCCCAACGGGACGAAAGTGGATGTCTATGTCACGCTGGATGCGGACGACAGCATCGTTGCCACCGAGACGATGACCGGGACCGCCATTCTGGTTCTGGACGGAAAACCTGTGCGCACGCCTCTCACCCCTTTGGCGGGGGGAATCCTGTCTGGCGACACCGGTTTGACCGTTCCCGAAGGCGTAAAGGGCGCAGTGCAGCTGAAAGGACCGGACGGGGCGATGTTTCAGGCGAAGTTCTAGGCGCAACAAGCCGTGCCCCCGACCCAGACGGTCGGCCCCAATGGCAAGCACGCGCATCGGGCCCACAACCCGCCGCGCGGTCCACCACGCCACCAGAATGACCGCCAGCACCATCAGCAGTAGCGGCAACAGGGCTTGCGGTGAAAGCTGCGGGC
>JBBRVJ010000200.1:0-6641 GCA_038246975.1 Rhodobacterales bacterium
ACCCGGACCTGGGCCTCGCGCGATGCGGTGATCTCTGACGACCTGGCGCTTGCCCTGCAACGCATCGCATGGACCGCCGTGCAGGCTCAGGCCACCCGAACCCCCGCCCTGCTTTCCGCACCGGAACCCGAACCCGCCGCCGAATTTGCCGCCGAACCGGACCCCGCAGCCACGCCGCTGCCCAACGAACCGCCAAAAGCCTCACAAACCTTCGCCCCCGTCACCAACCCCAACCTCGGCCTCGGTCTGGCAGGGGTCAACGACTGGTCCCCGCAGCAACCCTTTCTCGACGTGATCAAAACCGCGCGGCCCTGGGTCGGCCATCTGCCCGGCCAATGGGGCGGCTGGGACCAAGTCCAACTCGCCGCTGGCGGCTATCTGGATGCCCAAGGCTGGCCCATCGCGATTCCCCCCGACCTGACCGGCATCACCACCCTGATCCTGACCGACCTCGCCCCCGATGCAGGGGCAGTCGCAGGCCGCTACCTGCTGAGTTACCAAGGTAACGGCAACCTTGCGGTCGAAGGCCGCGCAAACGTCATCAGCACCGCCCCCGCCCGCATCATCTTCGACTATTCCCCCGGCGAAGGCGCGGTGCTGCTGACCCTGACTGCCATTGACCCCGCCAACCCGATCCGCAACATCACCGTAGTCCGAGAAGACCACGCAGCCGCCCTCGCCGCAGGCGCAATCTTCAACCCCGACTGGCTGGCCCGCATCCGCGGCGTCAAGTTGATCCGCTTCATGGATTGGATGGCGACCAACAATTCCACCCTTGCCAAAGCCGCCGACCGTCCTCGCCCCGACGACTATACATGGGCGCAGAATGGCGTGCCGATGGAAACGATGATCGCACTCGCCAACGAATTGAACGCAGACCCGTGGTTCACCCTGCCCCACCTCGCCGACGACGCCCTGATCGGCGAGCTTGCGACCCTGACCCGCGATACTCTGAATCCGGCTCTGAACGCCCATGTCGAGTTTTCCAACGAAATCTGGAACTGGCAATTCGCCCAAGCCCAATGGGCCGAGGATCAGGGCAAGGCCCGCTGGGGCGAGCAAAACACCTGGGTCCAATTCGCCGCCCTGCGCGCCGCCGAGGTCATGGACATCTGGACGGCAACCTACGGCACAGAAGCGCCAACCCGCCTGACCCGCATCCTCGCCACCCAGACCGGCTGGTATGGGCTGGAGGAGCAAATCCTCGACGCCCCCCGCGCGGTTGCCGAAGGCCGCAACCCTCCGGTCGAAAGTTTCGATGCCTATGCCGTCACGGGGTATTTCAGCGCCCTTCTGGGCTCGGATGCCAAAATCCCCTTCGTCAAGGACTGGATCGCCCGATCTTTCGCCGCGACCGAAGCGACCATCACCGAACAATCGCTCACCGGGGCCGCCGCCGCAGCCTACCGCACCCGCCATAAATACGACCTTGCGTTCAGATATGCCGCGCAGGAACTGCGCGACGGATCGCTGACGGGCGACCCGACCGACAGCCTGACCACCGTTCTGGCCGAAATGCTGCCCTACCACGCCACCATCGCCGCAAATCGCGGCCTCAAACTGATGATGTACGAAGGCGGCACCCATGTGGTCGGCTACGGTGCGACCATCGACGACCCCGACCTGACCGCCTTCTTTACCGCGCTGAACTACAGCCCCGAAATGGGCGCGCTGTATACCGACCTGCTGACCGGCTGGTCCGTGCTGTCGCCCGAACCGTTCAACGCCTTCGTCGACATGGCCCGCCCGATCAAATGGGGCAGTTGGGGGGCCTTGCGCCACCTGACCGACGACAACCCGCGCTGGCAGGCCTTGGCCACCGGCTGCCCGAAGTGTTAAGCGTCATCATCCCCGCCAGCAACGAACAGGACTATATCGCCCGCTGCCTGACCGCCCTGTTCTCCTCCACCATCCGGGGCGAATGCATCGTGGTCGCGAACGGCTGCCGCGACGCTACCGCCGACCGCGCCCGCGCGATGGAGCCCCGCGCGAACGGCTGGACGCTGACCGTGCTCGACCTCGCACAGGGCGGCAAACCCAACGCGCTGAACGCAGGCGACGCCGCCGCCACCCACACCATCCGTGCCTATCTGGACGCCGACGTCACCGTATCCGCCCCCCTGATGGCCGAACTGACCGCCGCCCTGACCCCGGCGACCCCGCTTTACGCCACCGGAACCGCCTGCATCCCCCGCCCCGCCAGCGCCGTCACCCGCGCCTACGCCCGATTCTGGCAGCGCCTGCCCTTCGCGCAAAGCCCCGCCCCCGGCTACGGCCTGTTCGCCACCAACGCCATGGGCCGCGCCCGCTGGGCCGAATTTCCCGCCATCATCTCGGACGATACCTTCGTCCGGCTGCACTTCGCCGCGTCCGAGCGCATCCAGACCTCCGCCCCCTACGACTGGCCGATGATCGAAGGTTTCGCCGCCCTGACCGGCGTCCGCCGCCGCCAGGACGCCGGAGTGAAAGAGATCGCCCAACTCTACCCCGCTCTGCTGGACCGCGAGGCGAAACCCCGCCTCTCTGCACCGCATCTCGCCAAACTCGCCCTGTCCGACCCGGCAGGTTTCGCTACCTACGCAGCCGTATCCCTCGCCACCCGCCTGAAATCCAGCGCCGGCTGGACCCGAGGCCGCTGACCCCAGTCCCAACCCGAACCCCTCCCAACTCAGTAAAGCGGCGTTTACCCCCGCCACATTCCAAAACCACCCGCTTGACGGATACCCAACAGATACCCGCAGTGCTGCGCCGGTCGATGACCTGCGACCGTGACAGCGAGATGGTTTTCCATTCGGAACGGTCGCGTCGGAATAAGATCGACACCTGGTTGTGCGATCCACCCGCAGGCCGCGCGGCGGCAGCGAGACCATCAACGGTCTTCGGCGCTACGATCAATCCCCCGAACCGATTGCTTGACGCCTGAAGTGCCCCAGTTCTGCCCCACGACCTGAAAACCATCAGCCAGACAGAATTGAACGACATCGCCTGACTTGTGGGCGTCTTGGCGAAAGCACCGGGGCATTGGCAACGATGTTCCTGTGATTATCCACTTGGAACAATGCCATAGACCGGATTGCGAGGCTTTACTTTGCCTCGGCTGTCTCGGTGACCGGGGCTGCTTCTTCTCCCAGAAAACTGCCAAGCGTGTGCAACGCCTCGACATTGTCGCAAATCACCTTGAGGCAGACCAGAACCGGCACCGCCATCAACGCCCCCGCGATGCCCCATAGCCAGCCCCAGAAGATCACCATGACGAAAACCGATACCGTGTTCAACTCCAACTGCCGCCCAAGGATCACCGGGGTCACGAACTGCCCCTCGATCGAGGTTGCTGTCAGGTAAATGATCGGGGCGAGGGCCGCCTGACCCAAATGGTCGAAACTGACAATCGCAACCGCCGCCGCGAGGCCAGCCCCGATCAGCGGACCGATATACGGCAGAAAGTTCACGAAGAACGACAAGACAGTCCAGACGAAAGGTTGCGGCATGCCGATCGCCCACATGCCTAACCCGATTACCACCGCCAGAACAAGATTGATGCCCGTCACCACGGTCAGATAGCGCGCGAGGCTCCGCTGGATTCCGTAGACGATCCGCAACGCGCGCTTCTTGTCGCCAAAGCGTGGAAAAGCATCGATGATCTTGACATAAAACAGGTCGCCCGACGCCAGCAGGAACAGCGCCAGAACCAACGTGACCAGTGTTATCGACACGATTGAGAAGGCGTTGCTGACCGCCATCGTCAGCAGGCCAGGCTGTTCCATCGCCACCCGTTGAACTTCCGGGTCTGTCACGCCGTTGGTCAACTGATTCACCTGACTGGACGCCTGTTGAACGACGGAAACGGACGAGGAAAGGCTTTGCAGCTTCTGCCGCAACTCTGCCCCGAGTTGCGGTGCGTCGTTGATCCAGTTTGAAACCGGGCCGCTGAACAACACAGCAGAGCCTGCAATGACCACAGCAACGAGGGTGATCAGCGCCGTGGCTGTGACTACTGGTGCCAACCCGCGACGCTGCATTGTTCGTACCGTCGGGCTAAGCGTCAGGGCCAGCAGCGTCCCCATGAGCAAGGGGAGGATCAGGTCCTTGGCAAAGTAAAATCCGATCGTCAGCAAAACAAGCAGGATCAGACCCAGCGTTCGACGCATGGCTTGCAGATCAACGTCGTGCATGGCCGTGCACCGATTTCGATAGCAAGGTTTGATCGCTGGATGTCCTGATTTTCGGCGCAGGAGACCATTGTCCAAGTGCCCTGAACACCAGTCCTTTCGGAAATGAACCCGGCCCTGATGATACAACCACTGGGCGGCCTGTCATCCAGACGAACCGATAGACGATCAGATAAAGGTCTTGAAACAGCATTGGGTCTCCTGAAGGTGAAGCGTCGTTGACAAGCGTTCGGCGGTACGGGTCTCGCAACGCGTCGTGCCGCAACAATCTTGTCCCTTGCCTTATTCCATGGCGTAAAACCCCCCACGGCGACCTTCGTTCCGATGAGACAGGCAGAAAAAATTTGCGCCGACGAAATTGGCAAAAGTTAGCCGAGGTTGACCTTGGCAGCGCTTGGGCTGATCGCGGGTTGGGCCTCTTGTTTGTCGGTCGGCCCGTTCGGGCGTCTCAGGCTTGGACCGTCGGGGTCGTGCCAATCTTGGTCGCCCTGATTGTCGAGATCGGCCGCAGCCTTTTGAAGGGCGAGGTCGGGCTCGACATCGTCGCAGTCCTGTCGATGTCGACCGCGCTTTTGTCCGGCGAAATGACCGGCGAGTCCCTGCCCATCCGTCCGGGGCAAGATCAGGATGCGATGAGCGGGGCAGCGAGACGTGCTTGCAGGCGATGAAGGACTGGCAAAAACTGAAGCCAAACCTGTTCGGGAAGCAGCCCTGTCACCTTCCTGGATGTGACATCCGGTCTGACCCCGATGTCTCGCTCTTTTCGGCTTCCCTCACCGTTCCTCGATCAAGATCTCGCGCTTGCCTACATGGTTGGCGGCGGTGATGACCGAGTGTTCTTCCATCTGTTCCACCAGTTTGGCGGCCTTGTTGTAGCCGATCCCCAGTTTGCGCTGGATGTAGGAGGTCGAGCACTTCCGATCCTTGGCGACGATCGCGACGGCCTGGTCATAGAGGCTGTCGTCAAGACCGTCGGCGCCAAGGCCCAGCACGGCGTCGATGTCGGCTTCGCGTTCATCATCTACGCCTTCTATCACGCCGGACATGTAGACGGGGGGGCCGTAGGATTTGAGGTGGTTGACGATTTCCTCGACTTCCTCGTCAGATACGAACGGCCCGTGGATGCGGGTGATCTTGGCACCGCCGGCCATGTAGAGCATGTCGCCCATGCCGAGGAGTTGCTCGGCTCCCTGTTCGCCCAGAATGGTCCGCGAGTCGATTTTGGATGTCACCTGAAACGAAATCCGGGTAGGGAAGTTGGCCTTGATCGTGCCGGTGATGACATCGACCGAGGGGCGCTGGGTGGCCATGATCAGGTGGATGCCTGACGCGCGGGCCATTTGGGCGAGGCGCTGGATGCAGGCCTCGATCTCTTTGCCTGCCACCATCATCAGGTCGGCCATCTCGTCGACCACCACCACGATGTAGGGGATGGTGACGGGCAGATATTCGTCGGTCTCGAACACCGGCTCCCCGGTGTCGTCGTCGAAGCCGGTCTGGATGGTGCGGCGGAACATCTCGTTTTTCGACAGGGCTTCACGGACGCGGCCGTTGTAGCCCTCGATGTTGCGCACGCCGAGTTTCGACATCTTGCGGTAGCGTTCCTCCATTTCCGACACCACCCATTTCAGGGCGACGACAGCCTTTTTCGGGTCGGTGACGACGGGGGACAGCAGGTGCGGGATGCCATCATAGACCGACAGTTCCAGCATCTTGGGGTCGATCATGATCAGCCGGCATTCCTCGGGGCTGAGTTTGTAGAGCAGCGACAGGATCATCGTGTTGATCGCCACGGATTTGCCCGAACCGGTGGTGCCAGCGATCAGAAGGTGAGGCATCTTGGCAAGGTTGGCGATGACCGGCTCGCCGCCGATGTCCTTGCCCAGAGCCAGCGGCAGGCGCATTCCGGAATCGCCAAAGTCGCGGGCGGCGATGATTTCGCGCAGAACGACCTTTTCGCGGGTGGCGTTGGGCAGTTCGATGCCGATCACGGTGCGGCCCGGAACGGTGGAAACGCGGGCGGACAGCGCGGACATGCTGCGCGCGATGTCATCGGCCAGACCGATCACGCGCGAGGCTTTGAGGCCGGGGGCGGGTTCCAGCTCGTACATCGTCACCACCGGACCGGGGCGGATCGACACGATTTCGCCCTTCACGCCGTAATCGTCGAGCACGGATTCCAGCATCCGCGCGTTTTCCTCCAGCGCCTCGTGCGACAAGGTGTGACGCTGGACGGTCGAAGGCGAGGTCAGGAGGCCAAGCGGCGGCAGTTCATAGGCCAGTGTGGGGTCGTCAAAGCGCAGGGCGGGTTGCGCCTCGGCTTGGGCTTGTCTGGACGGGACGGTGGGCTTTTTGGCGGTTGGTTGTACCACGGCGCGGCGCAGTTCGGGGTGGGGTGTCGCGCGGGGCAGATCGGTTTCCCAGTCGGCAGCGATGGCGGGGTCATCCTCGTCGTCCAGGTCTTGCAGGACG
>JBBRVJ010000201.1:0-6616 GCA_038246975.1 Rhodobacterales bacterium
ATCTATTCTGCTACGATGATACATCTCTGTGGACCGTTCGCGGCTGTGGCGGAAGCTATTCTGGCCTGTCCTGCCCAGTTGGCACAGCCTGGGATGACGCCACCTTGACAGCGGTCTCGGATTTCTCGGGGCGAATATAAATAGAAGACAGTGCCGGAAGTGCGGCTTTCAACTCGACCTCCAAGGCTTCGATCAGCGTCTCAGCGTCGCCCATGAGCAGGCCATCGGCAAAATCAGCGCTGATCGCGACAAAGACGGCGTCGGGGGCGGTATGGATCGTGCGGACGTGATTTACCGCCGTGATCTCTACGTGCGCCGCCAAAATCCGCCTTACATCTGCGATGATTGCGGGATCTGCGCTCTCACCAATCAGCAGGCCCTTCGCTTCGCGTGCTAGCAAAACGGCCACGGCCGCCAGGATCAATCCGATTGCGATCGATGCAACGCCATCTATCCGCGGGTCGTCGAAATAGAGACTGGCCCATACACCAAATCCCGCCACCGCAAGCCCTACAAGCGCCGCACTGTCTTCAAACAAGACGATAAATCCGGCAGGGTCTTTCGACTTGCGGATCGACTGCCACCAGCTGCTCGAACCCCGTTTACTATCGAACTCACGAACCGCGATCGCCCAGCTCGTGCCTTCAAGTACAGCCCCGATCGCAAGGACGATGTAGATGATTTTCGGATCGGTCAGTGGTTCTGGCCGCATTACGTGCCGCCAGCCCTCGTAAACTGAAACCCCGGCACCAACAGCAAAGATCAGGATCGCAACGACAAAGGCCCAGAAATAAAGCTCACGTCCATAGCCGAAGGGATGGGCGGCATCAGCAGGCTGTTTGGCGCGTCGTTGACCATAAAGCAGCAGGATCTGGTTGCCGCTGTCGACAAGCGAATGAACCCCCTCGGTCAAGATCGAGGAGGAGCCTGTTATACCAGCAGCCACAAATTTGGCGATGGCGATGCCGACGTTGGCGGCCAGCGCCCCGTAAAGCACAATGTTCTTCCGAAACGCAAAGCCCGTTTCCTGCTGGACCACGCTGCCCAAACGGGAATGAGCCACGCGGGCACTATCATTGTCCTTTTTTTCAGACGTGTCCGGATCAGTCACGGTCTTCTCCTCAGCTATCAACGCATGCCACCACCATGATCAACCCTCTCCAAGCCGAGGGGTCGGCGGTTACTTCACAGATTACAATCGTCGGAATGGCCAACCAGATGCTGCCCGATCCGCAGGAATGACAACCAAGGTGATGACGCTGTTGCGGTTTTGCGTTCGGCCAGAATGAGATATCTGGCACCTGATCGGTCGTGGTTAACTTCGTCAGCTTCCGCCCGAAAGGCGCCGTTCATCCGACAGACAATGGGCAGGCAACGCCGTGCTAAAGCGGGCGGCAAATCAGCTCGATGCCTCATCGTTGTCGGGTCCGGCTGCAGCCGAGGTTGCCGACTGGTCATTTGGGGTTATGCCCCCGACGGCACGCCGGGGTCGTGGTTTTCCGGCAGCCGCAGCGGGGTTTCGCCGCAGATGGTGCGCAAGGCCTGTTTCAATCCTTCCTCTATCGTCGGATGATAAAACGGCATTTCAAGCAATTGGGTGGCGGTCTGGCCCTGTTGGACAGCCCAGGCCAGCATATGCGCGAGATGCTCGCTTGCAGGCGTGCACAGATCAGCGCCTATCAACCGGCCATCGGGTGCTGCAGCATAGAGGGTGAGGGCGCCCCGGTTGGTGCCGTCGACGCGCGCTCGGCCCTGATCGCTGAAATCGGCGGTGCCGGTGATGACACCTTCCTCTTCCGACTTGCCGATGCGCGCGACCGGCGGGCTGGTGAAGGTGATGCTGAAATTCGTGAAGCGATCAGCTTTGATAGATGCCGGAAATGCCACCGCATTGCGCCCGGCGATCGTGCCGTCATGCGACGCTTCGTGCAGCAGGGGGAGATCGTCGGCGACGTCGCCGGCGAGAAAGATCGGCCGCTCGCCACAGCGCATCGTCTCACGGTCGTGCACAGGCACCCCGTGATCGTCGATCTCGAGCCCTGCTGCGGACAAGTTGAGCGATTCGAGGCTAGGCGGTCGTCCTGTGGCAACGAGGACATAGTCGAATTCCGCCTTGCCCGATGATGCACCGGTCCATGCAAGGAAAACGCCATTGTCGATAGCACTCGCCTTCAGGTCGACGCCCAAGCACAGATTCAGTTCGTCTTCGATAATGGCTCTTATCGCGGCATGAACTTTGGGGCAGCGGATATCTGCCAGGCTATTGCCTCGGTCGAACAACGTAACCTCGACCCCCAGCCTTGCCATCGCCTGCGCCAGCTCGAGGCCCAGCGGTCCTGCGCCGACGACAGCCAGGCGCGACGGCAGGTCCTTCAGCTCGAATATGCTTTCATTCGTCAAAACCCGGTCGCCAAGCTGCGCATATTGGTCGGGCACGAATGGGGAAGAGCCGGTGGCGATCACGATGCTGGCTGCCTCGATCACGCGACCGTCATCAATTTCGAGCCGGTCGGGTGCCAGAAACTTTGCCCGCCCCCAAAGCCGGACATTTTCGGGAATTTTCGCGATGTTCTCGCGGGTCAGCCTTGCAAAGCGATCGCGCTCGTCGCGGACCCGCTGTAATACCGCCTTGCCGTCGATGGCGATCCCGGTAACGGTAATCCCGAACATGCCCGTCGACCGGGCGGCATGGGCCGCATGTGACGCCGCGATCAGCAGCTTCGATGGCATGCAAGCCACTGTCGCGCAGGCCGTGCCGTTATAATGGGGATCGATCAACAAGGTGCGTGCGCCGGCCGCGCGCGCTGCCCGTTCTGCCGAAAGCCCGGCCGTACCGGCCCCAATCACCGCGACATCGCATGATAGCGTTTCGGCCACGTCAGGCGGCAATCGTGATCGACTTCACGTTCACGAACTCCTTCAGACCCACTTCGCCATGTTCGCGGCCATAGCCCGAATTCTTGACCCCGCCGAAGGGCATGTTGGGCATCGCCACCGCGTAGGTGTTGATGTTGATCATACCTGTGTCGAAATTGGTCTTGGCCATTCTGACGGCACGATCAACATCCTTGCTGAAGATGCCGCCGCCGAGGCCATAGCGACTGTCATTAGCGATGCGCATCGCGTCATCGTCGTCCTTGGCCTTGGTGATCGAGGCGACCGGGCCGAAAATTTCATCGTCATAGGCGGGCTGGCCCGGCGCAACATCGACCAAGGCGGTGGCGGGGTAGAACCAGCCGGTGCGATCGGGGATGCTCCCGCCGGCCACGACCTTGGCGCCCTTGGCAACGCTTTCCTCAACCTGGGCATGAACCTGATCGCGCTGGCTGCAAGATACAAGCGGGCCGAGCTGGGTGTCTTGCTGGTTGGGATCGCCGAGCGCGATGTCCTTGAACGCAGCGGCATAGCCTTTCACAAAGGCATCGTAATTCTTCTCGGTGACGATGAAGCGTTTCGCGCTCACACAGGTCTGGCCGTTGTTGAACAGGCGGCCCTGTACGCAGGTCTTGATCGCGAGTTCGAGATCAGCGTCGTCAAAGACCATATAGGCATCGTTCGAGCCGAGTTCGAGGACGGTCTTCTTGATCACCGACGCCGCCTTTTGGGCAATGGCGCGTCCAGCCTTGTCGCTTCCCGTCAGCGTCACGCCGCGCACCAGCTCGTGCTCGATGATCTTGTCCGACTGGTCATGGGTGATCAGCAGCACGCCGAACAGGCCATCGGGCAGGCCAGCACGTTCGAAGATCTCGCGCAGCATCAGGCCACTGCCTGTGCAATTTGCCGAATGCTTCAACAGCACGCCATTGCCGACCATGAGACTGGAAATCGAATAGCGGACCGCCTGGTAACAGGGAAAATTCCAGGGCTGGATGCCATAGATCACGCCGACTGGTACATAGGACACCAGCCCCCGCCCTTCCGGCAGGTCGCGCTCTTCATCGGCGAGCATCGCCGGGCCATGCACGGCGGTATATTCGCAAATGCTCGCGCAAAGGTCGATTTCGGTGCGCGAGTCTTTGAGCAGCTTGCCAACCTCGTCAGTCATCAGCTGGGCAAAGTCGTCCTTGGATTTACGAAGTTCGGCGGCAATCGCGGCGATCACGCGCGCACGCTCGTCGTGGCTCTTCAATCGCCAATCGAGGTGAGCCTTGTGGCTGTTCTGGACGACATCCATTGCCTCTGCATCCGACATGAAGGGATAGGTTTTCAGGACCTGCTCGGTCAGGGGGTTGACGGTTTGTATGTTACGGTCGGTCATCAATAGTCCTTTGAATTGATGGAGGGCGTTGCGCGGAAAACGCGCGTTCAGCCGTAGGTCTTGCGGTGGTCGTCGAGCGTGTCGGCGGCATACGCCAACGCTTCTGCGATCGCGCCGTCGAAGCGTCGCTCGGTCAGGCGATAGGTGCCGTTATGGGCGGCGCACACGATCGACGTGTCGGCCCAGTCACGGGCGATTTGGCGGGCCCAGGCGATATAGTCGTCGGCCGCGCCAGCGCGCTTTTCCAACCCGGCCGCCAGCTTGGGGTGGAAGCGCAGTTCCGGCCCCGGCACAAGCATCTCGACCAGCGACGGCAGGTCGAGAACGTTCAGCGTATCATCGACATGGACAATGCCGCTGGCGCGGTGGCGGACGACGACCGAACCAACATGCACCGACTCGTCGTCGGAGACGAAATCGACACCGGCGGGTATCGAGAAATCGAATGTGTCGGCAAATTCCCGCTGTGTCTCTTCATCCTCGATCAGCGCTGAATCCCAGGGCAGTTCCGGCAGATGACGGTGATGGCGGCGCGTACCAATCAGCCGGACATGGGGCACCAGATCCTGTACAAACGCACAGTGTACGGTGTGGAACGGATGCACGTTCAGCACGGCATCGATAAGCGATCCGCCATCGGTGAGCGCCATCAGTTCGTCGTGATCGGCCTTATCCGGTTCATAGGAATCGAGCAAAAGAAAACGGCCGCCGGGCCGCCGCACCAACGACATCTGCGTGCCGACGTTTATCGTGAGGGCGATCCGGAAGTCGCCGCGTATATGCCAGAAATCGTCCGCTAAATGCTCCAACTGATCATTCCAGCAGTTTCAATCACCATGCTAAAGACAACTGCCGAGCGCCCGATAGGTTCCAACAAGAGCGGAAAAAGTTACTCTGGCGAGTGCTGGAGCCTCATGAGAACCCTCGATGAAATGTTGCAAACCCTTCAGGCCAAGCAGCAAAAAACGATGGCGTCAGCGATTGCGGCGATGTCGGCTTCCTGCCGACCGTCGATGATACGCCGGTCCCGTGCGAGAGACGCGCTTGCCATTGTTCGCCGCTTGCGCGAATGGGGTGAAAGCCCGTCGCCATCCCCTGCTGGCGAGCCCAAAATCTGGCTCGTCACCGCTTGGGAAAAGTCAAATGAACCACGGCATCATCATCACACCACTCGATGCGGCCGCCATCCTCATCGTGCTGGCGGCGGTTCTGGGATACCTCAATCACCGATTTCTTCACCTGCCCCAGTCGGTCGGGTTGACGATAATGGGCGCGCTGTCGTCACTCATCGTGGTCGGTATCGATCGGCTGCTGCCAGCAAGCACGGTCGGCGAGGACGTTCTCGGCTTCATAACCGGCATCGACTTCCAGGCAACACTGATGGACGGGATGCTGTCGTTCCTGCTGTTCGCTGGAGCCCTGCACGTCGATTGGGCCGACATGCGACGCGGGCGCTGGCCGATTCTCGTGCTCAGTACCGTCGGTGTCCTCATCTCGACGATGATCGTCGGCGGCGGCTTTTACCTGCTGACCCACGCGCTAGGCCTCGATTTGCCGCTGGTGTGGTGTCTTGTTTTCGGCGCGTTGATCAGCCCGACCGATCCGGTTGCGGTTATGGGGGTCCTCAAGCGCGCCAAGGTCGGCGCGACCCTGGAGGCCACGGTCGCCGGCGAAAGCCTGTTCAACGACGGGGTCGGCGTCGTCGTTTTTTCGATCATCTTGGCGACGGCGCTCAGCGGCGAGGCGTTCTCGGTCACGCATGGCCTCGAACTGTTCGCCGTGGAAGCGGGCGGAGGAATCCTGCTGGGCCTTGCCACCGGATGGCTGGCGTTCCGGGCGATGCGCTCGATCGACGAGTATAATGTCGAGGTGATGATCAGCCTCGCCGTGGTAATGGGCGGCTACGCGCTCGCTCGTCAGCTTCATATCAGCGGCCCGGTGGCGATGGCAGTCGCGGGGCTGCTGATCGGCAACCACGGTGTGGACCACGCGATGAGCGATACAACCCGCGACTATCTGATCAAATTCTGGTCCCTGATTGATGAAGTCCTCAATGCCGTTCTGTTCCTGCTGATCGGCCTTGTCGTCGTCACGATCCCGTTCGATCCGCGCCAGATCCTCGTCGGGCTGGCGACAATCCCGCTGGTGCTCGCAGGCCGCGCGATCGCTGTCATGCTTCCGCTTGCTGCGATGCGGCCGCTTCTCGACCTTGGGCCCCTGGCGCCGCCCATCCTGATCTGGGGCGGCTTGCGCGGCGGCATTTCTGTGGCGCTGGCACTTGGCCTTCCCGATGGGCTTTCGCGCTCTGTCGAGCTGACGGCCACCTATATCGTGGTGCTGTTCGCGGTGATTGTGCAG
>JBBRVJ010000202.1:0-6500 GCA_038246975.1 Rhodobacterales bacterium
CTGTTCATGCAGTCGCCCACCTCGCCCGAATTCCGCACCAAGATGATCGAAGAGTTCGAGTTGATCAAATCGGGCTTCTGATCCGCCAGACGAGATAACCCCAAGAACGCCCGGCCCCTGCGCCGGACGTTCTTTCGTGCGCAACACCTCTTTCTGTGCGGAACAACCGGCCGGTTCGACGCAGAAGGCTAGCGCAGCCTGACGTCCGTTTCCGCGATACAACCCCCACAGCCGCCCGAACCTTACCCACACACCCCCAAACCCCACCTTGCGCCGCCCTCCCCCACCGCCTATATTCACACTGTTGCGGGCTTGCTCGGAACTATGGCGATAAACGCACCCATAATAAACGGCTCGGACCCGGGGGCGGTACCCGGCGACTCCACCAACACTTCCCGCATTGGGGATGGAGGGGGTCGAAACAGGATCGACGGACGTCTAAAGGGGCCAGCTTTTGCTCGGTGAGGTACCACCGTTATCGGTCCAAATGTACAGTTGCCAATGACAACCGTGCTCCGATGGCTCTGGCTGCGTAAGCAGTTCGAACAT
Organism: Rhodobacterales bacterium; assembly: GCA_038246975.1. Lineage (GTDB taxonomy): Bacteria > Pseudomonadota > Alphaproteobacteria > Rhodobacterales > Rhodobacteraceae > JAIYDJ01. The sequence continues at coordinate 550 of JBBRVJ010000202.1, forward strand.
CGAAAACTAAGTCCTTGCGCTTAGCCGCGTAAGGCGGGGTTCGCAGGCACCTGGCAACAGAAGCCTGCACTTATCCCTCGCGCCGCTTGACGCCGCCCTTCTTGCGGGCATTTTTTGCCCATGGCGTCCGCGCGCCTCGTGAGGTGCCAAACCAAAGCCGCATCCCCTGCCAACCCCAGAACGGATGCCCTATGCCCGGACCGAACGCTATTTCCCCCGCCCAACTGGCACGCCTGACAGGCACGCCCAACGCGCCTGCCCTGATCGACGTGCGCCTACCGGCCGATGCGCAGGCCGACCCCCATCTGCTGCCCACCGCACGCCGCATCCCGCACAGCGAAATCGAAACGATTCCCGACTTGCAAAGCCGCCGCGCCGTGGTTGTCTGCGCACACGCGGACCTGCCGCTGCTGCCCGCCACCCTGATGCCGCAGACCGCACTTTGGGTCACGCGGCATCGCCCCAAGATCGACCGCATCGCCTGCCCTTGGCTGATCCGCCGCTTTGTCAACCCCGATGCCCGGTTTCTGTTCGTCACCCCCGTCGAGGTCCCCGCCGTGTCCGCCCTGTTTGACGCCACCCCCTTTGATATCGAAGGCGTCACCTTCACCCATCGCGGCGACGGCAGCAGTTTCGACGCCCTGCTCGACGATTTCAATCTGCACACCCCGGCGCTTGACCGGCTTGCTCCGGTTGTGCGCGCCGCCGATACCGACCGGCACGACCTTTCGCCGCAGTCCGCCGGGTTGCTGGCGATTTCCGTTGGATTGTCACGCCAGTTTCGCGATGATCTGGAACAACTTGAGGCTGGAATGACGATCTACGATGCGCTGTATCGCTGGGCGCGCGACGGGTTCGACGAAGGCCACGACTGGCCCGCAGAAAGATCCTTATGAAACCCACCCTGCCCGATCTGACCCGCACCTTCGCCCGCATCGGCCTGTTGTCGTTCGGCGGCCCCGCTGCCCAGATCGCCATGATGCACCGCGAAGTGGTCGACACCCGCAAATGGCTGTCGGAAAATGACTATCTGTCGGCCCTGTCGTTTTGCATGCTGTTGCCGGGCCCCGAGGCAATGCAGCTTGCCACCTGGATCGGCTGGCGCACCCATGGCACGCTGGGCGGGCTGATCACCGGGCTGCTGTTCGTGGCTCCTGGGGCGCTGGTCGTGCTGGCGCTGTCGATGGTTTACGCCGCTTTCGGACAGGTGCCGCTGGTCGCCGCCTTGTTCACCGGCGTGCAGGCCGCCGTTCTGGCGGTGGTGGTCGAGGCTTTGTTGCGCGTCTCGCGCCGCGCGCTCAAATCACAGGCGCACTGGCTGATCGCCGCGCTGTCTTTTGCCGCGCTGTTCGTCTTTGCCATCCCCTTCCCCGTGGTGATCATCGGCGCCGGTCTGTACGGCTATCTGACCTCGCATGGCCCCAGCGGCCCGGTCCCTCCACCCGAAACCCACCCCAACACCCTGAAAACACTCGCTATCTGGGGCGCGGTCTGGCTGATCCCCCTTGCAGCCCTCGGCCTGTTTGAACAGGGACTGCTGTTCGAGATCGGTCTGTTTTTCTCCAAACTCGCGGTCGTCACCTTTGGCGGAGCCTACGCCGTGCTGGCGTGGATGGCCCAAGCGGTGGTCGAAGACAAAGGCTGGCTGACCCTAACGCAGATGATGGACGGGCTGGGCCTGGCCGAAACCACCCCCGGCCCGCTGATCCTGGTGACAGAATTCGTGGGCTACATGGCAGGCCACCAGCAGGGCGGTATCCCGCTGGGTATCGCCGCCGCTGCGGTAACCCTATGGATGACCTTTGCCCCGTGTTTCCTGTGGATTTTCGTCGGCGCGCCCTACATCGCCCGCCTGACCGCCCAACCCCGGCTGGCAGGGGCGCTGGCCGCGATTCTCGCCGCCGTCGTCGGCGTCATCGCCAACCTGTCGTTGTGGTTCGCAGCCCATGTCCTGTTCGCCGCAGTCAACCGGCTGACCACAGGCCCGCTCAACATGATCGTCCCCGACTTCACCACGCTGCGCCCGCTGGTTGCGGTGCTGGCGATCGCCGCCGCCTACCTGCTGCTGCGCCGCCATTGGCCGCTGCCCCTGGTGTTGCTGCTCTGCGCCGCAGCCTCTGGTGTCGCCGCACTGGTGTGAAACCGATGCAACTGCGGCAAACCCCCCCTTCCTTTCACTCCCGAATCCCTTATGCTGGCCTTGTTGGTGAAGGGGCAGATGCCATGGCACGTTCGATTGATTACGGCTTCCTCATGCACCGGGCGATGCGCGGGCTGATTCAGTCAGTGCTTATCGATGTGGCCGAAAACGGCCTGCCGGGTGCGCATCACTTCTTTATCACCTTCGACACCACCCACCCCGACGTTGCCATCGCCGACTGGCTTCATTCCCGGTATCCCGATGAAATGACGGTCGTGATCCAGCATTGGTTCGAAAACCTGACGGTGACGGACGAAGGTTTTTCAGTCACGCTGAACTTCGGCAACGCGCCCGAGCCGCTGATCATTCCGTTCGACGCGGTGCGCACCTTTGTCGATCCGTCCGTCGAATTCGGCCTGCGGTTCGAGCAGCACGAAGAAGACGAGGACGACGAGGAAGAACAGATCGAGGCCGAAGTCCCCCCCCACCGCCCGGCCGAAATCGTCAGTCTGGACAAGTTCCGCAAACAGTAGCGGCGTTGAACGGGAATGCCTGTCGCAAACCTGTCTTGCGTTCGCTGTACGCAAAACTGGCAATGACCGGAGCTGCCCATGCCCTCTGACCTCGCCCTCTTCCTGCGCCAGTTGATCCGCCGGCCCCAACAGGTGGTGGCCCTTTCGCCCTCCTCCGCCGACCTTGCCCGCGCGATGACCGACGGGCTTGGTCCCGACACCGGCCGCATCGCGGAATTGGGGGCCGGTACCGGCAAACTGACCCGCGCCCTGCTGGACCGGGGCATTCCCCCCGCCAACCTGACCCTGTTCGAGTTGAACCCCGATTTCTGCGACCACCTTCGCCTGACGTTTCCGGGGGTTGCCGTTTTGAACATGGGGGCCGAAACGCTGGGCACATCGCTTGCCCCCGGTCTTGGCGCAGTCGTATCGGGCCTGCCGCTGCTCTCGATGCCCAACGCGGTGCAGCACGCCATCCTGACCGGCGCTTTCACGCTGCTGCGCCCCGGCGCGCCGTTCATTCAGTTCACCTACGGACCCCGCCCCCCGATCGCCGAACAGGTGCGCACCGACCTTGGCCTGATCGCCCAACGCGGCGAGAAAGTCTGGGGCAACCTGCCTCCCGCCCGTGTCTATCACTTCACCCGCGCCGCGATCTGACACCATCCGGTTGATTTCGCCTGACTTGCCCCCTAAACCGGGCGCATTCCAGCGCAGGAGGCCAGAATGAACGCGATCCGTGTCGAGACTGACAGTTTTGGCCCGCTGGACGTGCCCGCCGACAAATACTGGGGTGCGCAGACCCAACGCTCGATCCAGAATTTCCCCATCGGGTGGGAGCGTCAACCCATCGCCATCGTCCGCGCCTTGGGCGTGATCAAGCAGGCCTGCGCGTTGGTCAACATCGCGCAAGGCGACATGGATGAAGCCATTGGCAAAACCATCGCCGCGGCGGCCCAAGAGGTCATCGACGGCAAGTTCGACGACAACTTTCCGCTGGTGGTCTGGCAAACCGGGTCGGGCACCCAAAGCAACATGAACGCGAACGAGGTGATCTCGAACCGCGCGATCGAAATGCTGGGCGGGGTGATGGGGTCGAAAAAACCCGTCCACCCGAATGACCACGTGAACATGGGCCAGTCGTCCAACGACACCTTCCCCACCGCGATGCACATAGCCATCGGAATGATGGCGCGCGATGTACTGCTGCCGGGCCTGCACAAACTGCACGCGGCGTTGGTCGACAAATCCTTGCAATTCAAGGACATCATCAAGATCGGCCGCACCCACACCCAGGATGCCACCCCCCTGACGCTGGGGCAGGAGTTTTCGGGCTATGCCCATCAGGTCAGCCAGGGCATCCTGCGCGTCCACAAGATCCTGCCCGAGATTTATGAACTGGCCCAAGGCGGTACCGCCGTCGGCACCGGGCTGAACACCCGCGTCGGCTGGGACGTCCGTGTGGCGCATCAGATTGCCGCCATCACCGGCCTGCCCTTCGTGACCGCGCCCAACAAGTTCGAGGCGCTGGCGGCGCACGACGCGATGGTGATGTTTTCGGGGGCGCTGAAAACCGTGGCGGTCAGCCTGTTCAAGATCGCCAACGACATGCGGCTGCTGGGCTCCGGCCCCCGGTCGGGTCTGGGCGAGTTGATCCTGCCGGAAAACGAACCCGGCAGTTCTATCATGCCCGGCAAGGTCAACCCGACGCAGGCCGAAGCGCTGACCATGGTCTGCGCGCAGGTGATGGGCAACGATGCGGCCGTCGGGTTCGCCGGGTCGCAAGGCCATTTCGAACTGAACGTCTATAATCCGATGATGTCTTATAACGTCTTGCAATCCATGCAGCTTCTGGGCGATGCGGCGGGGTCGTTCACCGACAACATGGTGGTCGGCACCCAGGCCAACTTGCCCCGCATCGACAAGCTGATGAAGGAATCGCTGATGCTGGTCACCGCCCTTGCCCCCACCATCGGTTATGACGCGGCGACCAAGGTGGCGAAAACCGCCCACAAGAACGGCACGACCTTGCGGGAAGAAGCCATCGCACTGGGCTATGTCGACGGCGAAACCTTTGACCGCGTGGTGCGGCCCGAAGACATGATCGGCCCTAAAGGCTGATGCCCGACCCGATAAACCTGCGCGCCGCCCGCAAGGCCCGCGACCGGGCAGAAAAGCGCGCGAAGGCCGACCAGAATGCCGCCAAATTCGGGCGCAGCAAGGCGCAAAAGGTGCTGGATCAGGCGCAGACCGAAAAATCGGCGCGCGATCTGGACGGACACGCCCGCGACTCCGGGGCCTCGGCCGATCCGGCAGCCAGCGCCGGCTTGCCCGCCGGCCACCCCCCCGAAACCCCGCCGCAACCATGACCGACCGGCCCGTCAAACACTCCCTCACCCTGCGCGGCCATCGCACATCGGTATCGCTGGAACCGGCGTTCTGGGACGCGTTCCGCGACATCGCCAGCGCAAAAGCCATCACGCTGAATGAATTGGCCGCCCAGATCGACGCCGCCCGCGCGCCCGACACCGGCCTTGCCACCGCGATCCGCCTGCACGTTCTGGCCCATTTCCGCGCCTGACCCGTTCCGGTCTGGCGCAGCACGGGCGGGCCGGGCACCGACATCGTCATCACCCTGCAAGTTCTGGCCCATTTCCGCGCCTAACCCGTTCCCGTCTGGCGCAGCACCGGAAGGCCGGGAACCGGCACCGGCACCACATGCGCCGGCAAGACCCCCGACCCCGCCATCGCCACCGGCGACAGCCGCACCGCACGCATCCCCCGGTTCTGGCCCAGTTTGCACAGCAACACCCGCGCTCCGTCGATCCCTTCCAGCGTGATGCGGTCCAGTCCGGCCTGCGGCAGCGTCAACACCTCGCCGACCTGCAACGCCATCAGCACCGAAATCGGCAGCGTCACCCGTGCAAGCACCGCATCCAGCACGGCATCGCTGGCAGAGACCACTTCGGTCAGCGCCGCCTCGAACGCAGGGCCCGGATCAGGCTCAGCCACCCGTACCCGGACCGGAGCCTGCCCACGCCCCTTGGCAGGCATCGCCAGCAGGATCGACCCGGCCTTCAGGCCTCCGCCCAGCGCAACCTCGGCCCCGATCATCCGGTAACCTTCATCTTCCAGCAACAGCGCCAGCGGGCGGGCATCCTCCAGAAACGAGGCATAACGGAACCCCCCCGCCCAGATCAGGTCTGGGTCATCCGCCAACCCGTCCTCAAGTCCCCGCAGCGCCAGATCGACCATCCCTGCCACCATCGCCGCATCGGTGCGCGTCGGGCGGCGCGGCA
>JBBRVJ010000203.1:0-6415 GCA_038246975.1 Rhodobacterales bacterium
GGGCGCGTTCAACTTCAAAGGCACCGATCAGCAGAAAAAGGTCGGCCTCCTGTCGGGGGGCGAACGCAACCGCGTCCACATGGCCAAACTGCTGCGGTCAGGCGGCAACGTCCTGCTGCTTGACGAGCCGACCAACGATCTGGACGTCGAAACCCTGCAAGCCCTCGAAGCCGCCATCGAAGACTTCGCCGGCTGCGCCATCATCATCAGCCACGACCGGTTCTTCCTCGACCGCCTGTGCACTCACATCCTGGCGTTTGAGGGGAATGCCCATGTCGAATGGTTCGAGGGGAACTTCGAGGCCTACGAGGCCGACAAGGTTCGGCGTCTTGGACCGGATTCGATCGAGCCGAAGCGGGTGAAGTACAAGCGGTTCAGCAGATGAGGTTTCCACCCGTTGACGGAGGGACTTAATCGAGCTTTTGTCAGCAAGCGAAACAGGTTGCCGCTCTCTAGATGTTCCATCTCGGACGTCTGCATTGACGAACTGCGTCTGCCATTGTTCATCGCGCGGGCGACGCTGCGCGAACTGATCGCGGGGCAGGAAGAGCGCGTAACGGATGGTGTCGCGCGATGATGTTATCTCTGCACATGAACGCAACGGCGACCCCGGCGATCCAGGCCAAGATCGCGGCCAGCGAGGAGCCTGAATCCGTGCTGGCGGGACTCTACGGGGTGACGATCAACCGCCGCTGCCACAGCCGGGCCTTCCCCTTCGCCAGTTGCGACGCGCTGCGTCGGGGGGGTCTCAGCGCCATCGTGAAGAACACAATCGCACTTTCTGCAGGCGACGATATTGGTGCCGAGAACTGGGCCATGCTCGCCTCGCTGGTCGTCACCTGCGATATGGCCGAACTGAACGCGGTGGACTATTTTGCCGCCACGCTGCGCGCCATTCTTGATGGCCAACCGCAACGCCGGATCGCGGACCCGCTGCCTTGACGCTTCAAGCAGCAGTCAAGCCACGCCGCAAAGGCCGCGCTGTAGCGTTCCAGATCCTTATGCCCGACGGACTATTTGACAGGCTGCTGAAAAAGTCAAAAGTGACTGCAATTGAAGGCCACGAATTAAAATAACCGTCCAAGAACGCCCCAAAACTCGAGTTCTGGCGACATTATTTGTGTTTATGCGGAAGACTTTCCCTGCGGAGACACCTGAACAACCCTTTTTCAACAACCTGCTAAAGGCTGACCAGACCCGCGCTGAGGGTCCACAGCAGATCAGACCGCGCGACATCGGTCGCTTTGGAGGACAGCGGCTGCGAGAACGCCGCGCGGCCGGCGATCTGGCGGTTGCCCCAACTCCAGTGAACACCGGATTGCGCGAACTCGGCATCCGTCACCACTTGGGCGACCCGCTGGCCCGACAGGGGCTGTGAGACATAGCCCTTGGTGATGTTCTTCTGAAACCAAGGGAATATCTTCTGAAACGCGCGCGGAGCGTTGCGGAACAGGGGCGTGTCGGCCACGCAGCCGGGATAAAGCGTGCTGAACACGATGCCGGTCGAGGCATGGAACCGCGCATCGAGTTCGCGGCTCATCATCATGCAGCACAGTTTGCTGTCTTTATACGCCTTGCCGGGCTTGAAGGGCTTGCCGTCGATCATCGTGACCGGGTCCTTGAATCCGTCTTTCATCCCTTGAAAATCGCCCAGATCCGCCGGAGCCGGGATTGGCACCTTGCCGCCGAATTCCTCGGAATTGGCGGTCACTGTGCCCAGCGTCACCAGACGCGGGTTGGGAGATTTCTGCAAATCTTCCAGCATCAGGTTGGCCAGCAGGAAATGGCCCAGATAGTTGGTGGCGACGCTGATCTCGTACCCGTCGGGCGACCGCAACGGTGCTTTCAACTGCGGCAGATAGGTGGCTGCGTTGCAGATCAGCGCATCCAGCGGGCGGCCTTGTGCGCGAAAGGTGGTATGAAAGTCGCGCACGCTCTGCAGCGAGCCGAGATCAAGGTGCATCACCTCGAACCCGTCTGCGTGCAGGTCAAGTGACCGGGCCGCGGCGGCTGCCTTGTCCAGATCGCGACAGGCCATGATGACGTGCCAGCCCTTGTCGATCAGGGCGTGGGTTGCGTGCAGGCCGACACCCGAGGACGCCCCCGTGATGATGGCAAGGGGTTTGTTCGTTGCGTTCATGGGTGAAGGGCCTCGACTGTTGACGGTGACTAGCTAGGTGTAAAGCAAACCTGACACAACAAGGGATACCGACTTGGAAAGCACTTGGATCAGGCCTGCGGTTATTCTGGGGACGTTGGCGGTCTTGATCGGGCTGAACGTCCTCGAATTCAGGGGCAAGCGCAAGCGTGACGCGGCAGAGATGGCTGCCATCGCCGCGTCAGACACGCCTGCGATGATGCTGGCTCATCGGCAGTACCTGCAGACCCAGAACATCGAACAGGTGCTGCATATCGTGAACTCGGTCCTGATCGCCCTGCTGGTCGCGGTGCTCACAGCATGAGGGTGGTCGTGTTCGGGGCCACGGGCGGCACAGGGCGCGCGGTGATCGCCAGATTGCTGACGGCAGGTCACACTGTGACCGCCTTCAGCCGCAACGCAACGCGGATCGCCCCGTCCCACGGAATGACCGTCATCGAGGGCGACGCGATGGTCGGCTCTGACGTGGCGCGGGCGCTGGCGGGGCAGGAGGCCGTAGTGATCACCCTGGGCAATTCGCAAAACGCCTTTGCGTTGCTGTTCGGCGCGCGGCGCACGACGCCGCGCACCATCTGCGAAGTCGGCACGCGCAACATTCTGGCGGTGCTGCCGGAGGGGGTCAGGGTCATCGTCGTCGGGGCATTCGGAACCGGCGATACGGCCCGGAACCGGCCGTTGATGTTCACCCTGTTCTTCAAGCTGTTCCTGCGCGAACAGATGGCGGACAAGGAAAGGCAGGATCAGGTGCTCAGGTCCTGGGGCGGTCGTTACACGCTGATCCAGCCTGTCGCCCTGACCGACAAGCCGGGGACCGGCAAGTGGACCGCGTCGCTTGACGGGTCGTTCGGCAAGCCCGAAGTATCGCGCCACGATCTGGCCGAATTTATCGTTTCCCGGTTGACCGATGGGGACGATCCGGGCGGCACGGTGACGTTTTCGGGTTGATGCTTCCGACATCGCGGGCTGTTTGAATGCTGGCTTCGTTGTATGGCGCAGCCGGGTCTGATCGGCACAGGAAATTTCCCGCGCCGGTCGAAATCCGCCTTGTCCGGTTGTCGGATGCCTGTGCCGTTGGGGTGACAGGCGGCGTGATCGGTCCGGTCGTCCTCCTGGTCCGTGACAGGCGCGCCCTCCCGGTTCTGGCGGTTTATTTCGCGGATTGCATTGCGCTGCTTGCCGACGACGTGGCTGACGGTGTTCGACAGCATCCCGTCACAGTTTGCCTGGACGATCGTGGTCGTCATGGTTGCAACCAGACCTGGTGCGCGTGACGCCGCCGAGACGGCCCTGCGATTGACCGGCAATCTGGCCATCTACGCCCACCTGACAGTTGTGTTCGAGCGCCCGACGACAGGGGCAGCGGGACGTGGTGATGCCAGATCCGATCCGTCATGCGTCAGGCGCGCAGTAGACGCGGTACAGGGTGTCGAGCACGGCCCGCACCGGGGCTTAACTGACGGACGGACTGGACTATCGGCTGCTGTTCAGCCGCCCGTCGGCCCCTGTGTTCGGCAGCCGGTTCCACCTTCCGACCTCCCGCGCGATCGACGCCAGATTGATCGGCGGGTCGGCGCTGTCTGTGGTAGGTTGGGGCATCGCCGGGTTCTGTCCCGGGTGGTGCCATTCCCCCGCTGGGTTTCGCGCCTTGGCCGACCGCGCTGTTTATGATCTCGATGGGGTCGGCATGTTGCTGGTCCGCTGGCTGCAAGGCCTGCCCCGCCGTCAAACCGCCCTATCCTTGCAAGGAGGACATCCCCGTGACCGTCCCTGATCGGATCCCCCACACCGTCGATCTGTCGGTCACGCCAGACGTGACAGCCTTCTTCGACGAGGCGACCAATACGGTCACTTACGTCGTGCGCGATCCGGCCAGCACCGCCTGTGCGGTGATCGATAGCGTCATGGACATCGACTATGCCGCCGGGCGGATCAGCTATGGCTCGGCGGATGCGGTCGTTGCCCATATCACGGCCCAGGGTCTGACGCTGGAATGGCTGATCGAGACGCATGTCCACGCCGACCATCTGTCTGCCGCGCCGTACATTCAGGGCAAACTGGGCGGCAAGATCGGCATCGGCGAAAACATCACCGTGGTGCAGGACACCTTTGGCAAGGTGTTCAACGAAGGCACCGACTTTCAACGCGACGGCAGCCAGTTCGACCGTCTGTTCAGGGACGGCGACATCTGGACGATCGGCGGCATGACCGCGTTTGCGATGCTGGCGCCCGGCCATACGCCTGCCTGCATGACGCATGTGATCGGCGATGCGGCGTTTGTCGGTGACACCCTGTTCATGCCCGATGGCGGATCGGCGCGGGCCGATTTTCCGGGGGGCGACGCGCGGCAGCTTTATCGGTCGATCAAACGGGTGCTGTCGCTGCCCGGCGCGATGCGGCTGTTCATGTGTCACGATTATGGCCCGAACGGGCGGGACATCCGCTGGGAAACCACGGTGGCCGACCAGAACGCCAACAACATTCATGTAAAGGACGGCATCCCCGAGGATCAGTTCGTCGCCGTCCGCGAAGCGCGGGACGCGACTTTGGCGATGCCGAAACTGATCATCCCCGCATTGCAGGTCAACATGCGCGCTGGCGACCTGCCCCTGCCGGATGCCAGCGGCAAGCGATTTCTGAAAGTGCCGATCAACGTCCTTTGAGGGGACGCGAGGGATTGTCCAGACGCGCAGTTGACGATCCGGCGCAGGATTCCAGAGGTGGCGATACCTCGCCTTTTCCGATCCTGTTCTTCGCCCCGGTGTGGTGTTTCTGATCCTGCTGCATGGGGCAGGACGTGCCGGTTGACCAGAGTCTTGAAAGCCGGTCAGATGGCGGGGGCGAGCAGCGACAGGGGCAGGAACGGATGATCGAATACAACTTTGCCGGGACGGTCAGCATCGTCACGGGGGCCGCTTCCGGCATCGGGCTGGCCACGGCAGACGCCATCGCGGCGGCGGGCGGGGTGGTGTTTCTGAACGATCTGCCGGGGTCTGCGGCATTGGACGCCTCCGTGGCCCGGTTGCGCGCGGCGGGGCGCCAGGTTTATGCGGCTCCGGCGGATCAGTCGCAGCCTGATCAGGCCCAGGCGGCGGTGGACCGGATCATCGCCGCGAACGGGCGATTGGACTTTCTGGTGAACAACGCGGCCACCCCCGGCACGGCACAGCCCATCCCGCCCGATGACTTTGACCGGATGGACGAGGCGTTCTGGCAAAGGCTGCTGTCAGTCAACCAGATCGGGCCTTATCGCTGGGTCAAGGCGGCGGCTCCGCATTTGCGGCAGGCCGGGGGGGCGATTGTCAACGTGGCCTCGACGGCTGGAATGGGGCGTGGCGGGTCGTCGTCGGTCTATGCCTCGACCAAGGCGGCGCTGATCGTTCTGACCAAGGAATGGGCGGTCGCCTTGGGGTCGGAAGTGCGGGTCAATGCCATTGCGCCGAACGTCGTGGTGGGGTCTGGATGGGACTGCACCTTTGACCCGGAGGCCTTGGCCGACACCATCGCGCGGATTCCTCTGCGCCGGGGTGGGACGCCTGCGGACTATGCGCAGTCGATCCTGTGGTTTCTGGCCGGCGCACCCTATGTCACAGGGCAAACCTTGGTGGTGGATGGCGGCGGGGTTCGATAGATCGTGCGGGTGGCGGGCTTGACCCAAGAAACCGGCGCTTCAGTCCGCCACCGCCATGCGCAGTTCCGCGGCTGCACGGACCACGGCGGACACCAGCCCCTGCGGTCCGGCGCGGCGAGGCAATGTTCGGGGGCGGTGAAGTGACTGTCAGAGTTCTTCAGAACGGTATCCTGCGAGCCGAGGTGATGCCTGGGCTTGGCGGCAGCATCCTGTCGGTGAACCATCTGGACACGGGCCTGTCGGTTCTGGGTCGGGTGCCGTGGGACCCTTTGCCGCTGCACGAGCCTTCGGGTGCCAGCTCAGACGAGGCCAGTTGGCTGGCCCGGTTTGGCGGCGGCTGGCCGGTAATGTTTCCCAATGCGGGCGATGCGTGTCGTGATGTCACCACAACCCACGGCTTTCACGGCGAGGGCTCGGTGACGCCTTGGGCAGCGCGGACCGAAGGCGAAGTGCTGGTGCTGACCCGGCGCTTTTTTGCGGTACCGGTGACAATGACCCGGCGTATGCGATTGATCGGTGACCGGCTGGAGGTGGCCGAGCAGATCGTGGCAGATGCGGCTTGTTCGGTCATCTGGGGGCAGCATGTGACGTTCGGATCGGACTTGTTGGCGGGTCCGGTGACGCTGACC
>JBBRVJ010000204.1:0-6408 GCA_038246975.1 Rhodobacterales bacterium
AGGATCGCATCGTCGTCCAGATCCACGCGGGGAAACCGTCAACGCTGATCAGGACGACGATGCGATCCTTGGCGGAGATGGTTTCCGCCAAGACGCTGGCGGCGAGAGTGACGAGGATAAAGACGCTGATCCTCGACAAGACCGGCACGCTGACCGACGGGCGACCGCAGATCGTGTCCATCTTGACGGTTGGCGACATGTCCGAGGACGAGATCCTGCATTTTGCGGCAGCGCTCGATCAAGCCTCCAAACATCCCATCGCGGCAGCAATCGTCACGGCGGCACAGGGGCGGGGGGCCACTTTGCCGATTCCGCAAAACGTGGTCGAGACACCCGGCGAGGGCGTTGCAGGCACCGTTGACGGGCGGCAGGTCGTGGTCGGGGGCACCGCCTTTGTCGCGGCGCAGGTTGGTGTCACCAACGCCGAAATCGCCAATATCGAGGCGGGGTCGGTGGTTGTGTCGCTTGGCGTTGATGGCAAGCTGATGGGCCATATCGTGATGGCCGACGCGCTTCGGGCTGGAACGTCGGATTTGCTGGCAGGGCTGCGCCGGTTGGGGATCAATCGTATCGTGCTTGCGACAGGCGACCGCCGCGCGGTGGCCGAGGCCATCATCGATGGGCTGGGTCTGGACGCCGTGCGCGCTGATCTGACCCCGGATCAAAAGGTGCTTCTGGTCCTGACCGAGCACAAGAACGGCCCCGTGATGATGGTGGGCGACGGCGTGAACGACGCACCCGCCCTTGCCGCCGCCGATGTCGGTGTGGCCATGGGCGCGCGCGGTGCGGCGGCATCGGCCGAGGCGGCGGATGTGGTGCTGCTGGTCGATGATCTGAACCGTCTGCTGCCGGGGATCGAGATCGCACAGCGCAGCCGCCGGATCGCATTGGAAAGCGTCGTGGCCGGGATCGGCCTGTCGATCCTTGGCATGATCGCTGCGGCCTTCGGATACCTGACACCGGTGCAAGGCGCGCTGGCGCAAGAACTGATCGACGTGGCGGTAATCCTGAACGCACTCCGGGCGCTGCGGATCACGCCAAGCGGGGTGGCTCTGGCTGTGGCCGCGCCCAAGAGGATACCTGAATTGAACGGACCGAACACATGAGCAGACTATCCCATTCCGAAATCCACATGGTGCACCGCATCGGCTGGCTGCGCGCCGCCGTTCTGGGGGCCAATGACGGGCTGGTCTCGACCGCCAGTCTGGTGGTCGGTGTCGCCGCCGCAGGCTCTGGCCGCCCCGAGATCCTGATTGCGGGGCTTGCCGGTCTGGTGGCCGGTGCAATGTCGATGGCGGCGGGCGAATATGTCTCGGTCAGCTCGCAGACCGATGCCGAACAGGCGGACCTTGCGCGCGAGACGAAAGAGTTGACGGAGACGCCCGAGGCGGAGTTGGCCGAGTTGGCAGGCATCTACATGAGGCGCGGGCTTGATGAAGGGCTGGCCCGGCAGGTTGCCGCCCAGCTTACCCGGAAGGACGCGTTGGGCGCCCACGCGCGCGACGAGCTTGGCATTTCAGAGACTGTGACGGCGCATCCCATCCAGGCTGCGGTGGTATCGGCGGTAACCTTTGCTGCGGGCGCCGTCATACCCCTGATCATCGCGTTGGTGGCACCTGCCGGTCAGATATCGGTCGTGATCGCCGCGACCACTCTGGTGGCACTTGCCGTACTGGGCGGTCTTGGTGCCTCAGCCGGGGGTGCCGGTATCGTCAAGGGCGCGCTGCGCGTCATGTTCTGGGGCGCTCTTGCCATGGCTGCAACTGCGGCTGTCGGGATGGCCTTTGGTGTCATGGCATGATCGCGGGTCAGCTATTCGCGCCTGAACCCATGCTCTGAATACGCCTTGATTGATCTGGGTCAATGCAGATCGCCGCGCCCCATGCTGCATGAAATTCAAGCATACGTCGAAGGAACCTCGAAATGGCGATTTCAGAAAACCGGTTTGGTGCCGTTCAAGGCTATACGGTCTACCAGATCGGCCTGCACTGGCTGATTGCGGCCCTCGTTTTCGCACAGCTTATTTTCGGTGAAAGCATGGGCGAGGCCATCGAGGCGGCCGAGGACGGCGAAACGGTATCGGCACTGGATGCCTACCTTGCAGGAATGCACTACTATTTCGGTATCGCCGTTCTGGCGCTGGTTGCTGTCCGGCTGGCCCTGCGCCTCAGGAAGGGTGCCCCGCCGCCACCTTCGTCGAGCGGCGCCATAGAGCTGGCAGGCAAAATTTCCCATTGGCTGTTTTACGCGCTGCTTGTCATTGTGCCGGTAATGGGACTGCTTGGGTATTATTTTGGCGATCCCTACGGCGAATTGCACACCTATGCCAAGCCGGTGTTCATTGGCCTGATCGCGTTGCACGTCGCCGCCACAGTCTATCACCAGTTCTGGCTGAAGGACGGTCTGCTGATGCGCATGCTCAGGCCTCGATAAGGTGAGGCGGGGACTTGTGGATAGGTTTGAGCGCGTTCGTTTATGCACGCCATGCTTATGCTCGGAAGTCTGGTTTGTGCGTGACACGAAATTCTCCAATAGCTGAGACAGCTTCGGCAAGTAAATCAAGCACTTTGCCCGCGACGGCATGGAGTTCCGTATTTTCTATCGCCTGCATCGAGGCCACCGGATCGACCGCACTGACCTCGAAGCCGCCATCAACTTCGCGCACGATCACATTGCAGGGCAGCATCGCGCAGACGCGCAGTTCCATCCCGATCGCCTGATAGGCCATCTTTGGATTGCTGGCGCCGAGGATGCGATAGGCAGGCATCTCGACATCCGGTTTCTTCTTCACCGTCGCCAGGACGTCAATTTCGGTCAGGATGTCAAAGCCCTTTTGGGCAAGGGCGGCGCGCTTCCGGACATGAATTTCGTCGAACGTGCTGCCGCTGAACATGCGATTGATTGTGTAGCTCACGGAAAATACTTCTTGTTTGACGGTGCGGGGGACCTCGAATCACCGAGCCAGCGCCGTCATGGGCCAAGCGCGGAAATCCCGCACGAACTGGGGTCGCATCCACCCTGTGAATATCCACATCATTCAAGCAAAAGCCGACGGTGTGACCTTGACACAGATCAGGGTCGGCGACCACTTTGAGGACCGCCTGCGGCACCGGCTTGGTGGCCGTCGCCCGCGCAATTCCGGCGGCAGTCACGGCCCCATCTGCTTGGCGTGTTGGCCGCGTTACTTGGCCGGAACGGTCTGTGCGTTTTATTCGGCGCCGGCCCTTTTCGGATTGATCGTGGCGTCCGGCAGGGTGGTGATCCGCGCGGTCGTAATCGCCTTGCGGACCGCCACTTCCGAGACGCCACGCTGTGCGGCATAGCTTCGGGACACTCCTATTCTAAGCGAAAGCTTATTTATTCAGTGACTTAGGAGTTGCTCTCTTTTGGTCTCGTGCGCTGTCTGCAGCCATCGCAACGCCATGGAGGCCCGCATGAAAATCCTGACAACTCACGAAGAATTTTGCCTCAAAAATGCAGCCCACTTTGTCGCCGCCCGCGGCCGCACGCCCGCGACCCGCACGCGCGAGCAATTTGCAACCCTGCCCGAGGCGCAGGCCTTTGGCACCAGGATCGGCGACGGCCGCACGATGATCTACGCGGTCACCCCCCTTGGGCATTCCGCCCACATCACCAACGCCTGAAGGAACATGACCATGAAAACCAAATCCCTCACCGCCGCGCAGATTGACACGCTCGCCCGGCGCCTTTCAGACACTCCGATCGAACCGTCCACCAGCGCCAAGAGGGCGGGCGACAATTTCGCCCGCTTGCTGGCGGCAAGGATCGGCGACGAGCGCGCGGCCCTTGCCTTCACCTCGATCATGACCGCCGAGACTTACGATCAGGCCGAGGCCCGGCTGACCTTGGTGCTGGACTGCGGCAACACCGATCCTGCATGCGAGCCAACCCCGGTGTCCGTCGACGAGCCGAAGGACGCAGCCGCCCCGCCTATCGGTAAGCGCCAAGCCATTCGCGACCAGGCGCAGACCGGTGCCCTGCCGCAGGCCCCGGATTTCTCCAAGCCGACCCACGCCCGGTTTCGGGCCAAACTGGCGCAGATCGTGACCTTGGCCGAGTCGGGCGACATTGCCGGTCTGCAGGCTTTCGAGATTAACCCGGTTTCGTCCAGCCCCAAGGCTATGGCGCGCTACCGCGACCTCTGCGTGATCGCCATCATTGCCCGCCCAGAGGTGGCAGCGTGAAAATCACCCGAGAGTTCAACCCCGCCGACCGCTACACCTACGATTTCGGGCTTTGCAGCTATGAGAAGGGTTGGGCGCAGGTCAATACGGCGCAAGGATGCGTCGTATTTTGGCACATGGGCCCATCCAATCCGCCTGATGGTCGTCAGCTATTGTGAGGGCGACACGACCTTGAAGGAGGCCGCGACGCCCGAGGGGTTCGCCGCTGAGATGCGCGAGATCGATGCCTGGAACCGGGCGCACGGCTATAGCCCGGCGAGGATCGATCCGGGGTTTGATCCGGCAAATGAAGGCAGCATTTGAAGGGTTTGGGCTGTCGGATTTGCTGCACTGACGAAAACCTCCAAGACAATCCGGGGCTATTGAAAGTGGAAAGGTGTGCCCTCGACATTGGTCGTGCGAGGGGGCCCCCTTTCCAGAACAGTATTCCTCCGGTGGACCAGGCGTCGTAAAGCGCCGCTTGCCTTCAAGGCAGCGCTGCATCGGCGAACAGGTTCGGGAACAGCCGTTCGCGGTATTCCAGCGGGAAGGCGATCCGCACTGGCGTCTTTGGCGAGGCGGATTTGAGGAACCCTGCGCGCACAAGATCAGACAGAGTGTTTCGGGCGGTGCGTTGCGATGTTTTGAGCACGATCTCGGCGTCACCACGATCCAACGTGCCGTGGCGCAGCACGGCGGCCACCAATGCGGGCGCACGCTTGTCTTCGACGACATCGGTGATCAGGCGCAGATAGCGCTTTTCCAGACCGGCCAGATCGAACATCCGGGTCGAGAAGTGGATCTGGTCCAGCATCACCTGCATGAACCAGCGGCAAAAGCTGTGCAGCGCCGCCTCGGACAGATTGCCCCTGCCATCACGGTCGCCTTGGCGCTGCGTGTCGGCGTAATCCATCATCCGCTTGTAATCGCCACGATCCTCGATCCCGCGGGCCAGACCGCGCGAGATTGACCACAACCCTTGTCCGCCAATCCCGGCCCGCAACGCCATCGCGTGCGACATCAACCGACTGACCCGCCCGTTGCCATCGGGAAACGGATGAATGTAGTTCAGCCGGTGATGGGCCGACGCTATGGCGATGATGCGGGCACTGGGCGATGCTTCGGCGGCCGCAAAACGCTTGTCGAAATACGCCATGAAAGCCACGGCCCGATGCGACGAGGGCGGCTGATGCCTGCCAACCGCCACTTCGCCATCACCTGACGCCCGGAAACGTCCGGGAATGATCTCTTCCCGCGTCCCGTCAGGATGCTCAAAAAATCTGAACTCGGGCGGCATTTCGTCGTAGAATTCGCGATGAACCGACGACAGGAAATCGGTCGAGGTCGGGCGCGGCAGGGTGCCGCTGCGATAGCTCTCATCGATCCTGCGTTGAACGATGACATGCGCCCGCGCCTCAAGTGCCAAGGGACGGGTCGCCTCTTCCAACTCGGCACCGGCCAATGCGCGCTCGATATCGCGGGGCCGGGTGTTGTGCCCTTCGATCAGGTTCGAGTAGTAGCAGTTCATGATCCGCACCAGATCGGCCAGTTCGGCAGCACTTTCAGGATGCAGCCCCCGGCCAATGTCGCCCGCCGCCCGCTGTATTTCGACGGCTAGATCTGCGAGGTCCGTCGGCAAGCGGTCCTCGAACAGGCAGGGTTCAATCCGGGCGGATGTCTCGAGCATGATTTGCCGATCAGTCTTGTGGGTACTATACTTGAAATATAATGCTTTTACTGCAGAAATGGCAACACCTTGCCGATCATCCTTGCCGATCGTCAGTCCCGTTTGCTTGGCGAACCCGCCAGCCGACGGATGCTGCATGGTTGCAAATACCTGGCTCTCTGCTCGCCGCGTCGAAGGTATCAGTCGAGAGGTTTGCATCATGTCGGTCTGCAAAGGGAAGTCTCCTGAAATGATCACACCGGGTGATGACGGCTGGGCCAGTTTGGGTGGGCAGGGAGGTAGAAACGGCAATGGCAGGGCAGGGTGCGCACCTGCGAACCGCGCACCCAAAGGTGCGAACCCAGAAAAAATGTTTGACGCTAGAGGCTTACCGCGCCTCTGCCCCCCGCATACACCTCAAGCCCGGGTGGAACCGGGGGCCGGGGGGGCATCGCGAGGGGCGCGGGGCGCGAGCAGGGCCGGGACAACCGATCCGCACAAGTCTTCCGAGCATAGGGAATTTATGCCCTGAAAGTGTTGCATCTGTCGCGCCCGAAG
>JBBRVJ010000205.1:0-6345 GCA_038246975.1 Rhodobacterales bacterium
CTGTCACCGCGGCCCAGCGAACCAGTTGCGCCTCATGCTGCACACCGGTGCCTACTGGCTCATGTGGTCGCTGCGTCGGTTGATGCCGGTGCGATCATCTTGGCGCGTCGCCCAGTTCGATACGCTGCGGCTGCGCCTGCTCAAGATCGCCGCGCGCATCGTCGAATGGAAAACCAAGGTGCTGGTCCATCTGCCCAGCGCTTATCCCGATCAGGCCATCCTGCGACTCGTGCTGGAGCGGCTACCGCGCCTGGTCATCTGAGCCGCGGGGCGGCGTCGCCCCGACCCGGCCCATCACCACAACCCCAAGCATCGCACTCCGCACCCCGCCGCCGGCACCAAAAGCCAGCGTGCTGTGCCGCGCGTCTACAACCATCACGCGAGCCCGGCCAAGGCCAAATCAGGACCCTGACCAGCCGGGTGAATAATCCGGGCTAATGCTCTCCTTGCGAACCGAACGTCGAAAGCAAATTTGGGCAATCAGATCCATGACCAACACCCCAGATTCTTCAGCTCAAATGCTGGATGATCGCATGATCCTGGGTGAAAACTTTTGGACGCTGTTTACCCCGGGAATCTGGACGCTTTTGCACGCTGTTTTGCAGCCGGACGGCCTGACCTTCGCCGTTCTGGCGGGAGGTGTGCCGGTTGGCTGGGACAGCCAACCGGCACACTTTCGGCGCGAGCGGCCCCAGAGCAGGACCCACCCAGAGGATTGATCGCGCTTGACAGGGCTGGCGCATCGAAGGCCGTTATGAAAGAGAGGGGACAGAAGTTTGCCTTGCTCAGCCGTCAGCGGCAGCCGCCTTTCATAGGGATGCCCGAGTCAAGCCCCAAGGCGCGGCCTTTGGCGATACGTAACCATGACATTCAATGGCGAGGAGGCAAGTGCCTTTGGGCCGCTTGCCGCCTACTTCGCCGCATGTCCTGCCGAGCGACCTCTTCAGCCTCCTGGTGCCGTTGCGGCGAGCACGGATGGCGCCTGCCCGGTTCGATGGCGTGGTATAGGTCCTGACCAACCTCGGGCTGTTTCTTAAAATGTATGTCCGCAAAAAGGCGCTGATCCGGTCGCAGATCAAAGGCACCAGGGGGCTTGACGTCCTTCTTCAGCGGGCGCTGCGTCGAATTTCGGCGAAATTATGCGGTGCGCCAAATAAGGGTTTTTGCAACGATGTCGTCTTTCACTCCAGTCGCCATCTAATGGCAAAAATTCTCATCGTCGAGGACGACCCGTTCATTCGCCAGAATGCCGGGCTGATCATGGAGGATCTGGGCTTTGACGTGCTGCTCGCCCGCAACCTGGAAGAAGCGCTGGTTCATCTGTCCGCATCGGGACCGATAGACGCGCTCTTTGTAGACATACGTCTACAAGCCTTGGCCCTTGGCGGCTATGATGTCGCCAACAAGGCAATCACGCTTCGGCCGGGTCTCAGAGTGTTGTACACCTCGGGCAGTCCGCTGACCGCCGACATGACCGACCGTTTCGTCGGTGATGGCCGCTTCCTCCAGAAACCTTATTCGAAGCAGCAACTCGAATTTTCGGTCGGACAACTTCTCAACTGATCCAAAAAAACAAAGCGCAAATCGCCTTCGCACTTTTGAGTTAGGACCGGAAATGTCTATGCCAAACGCGGAGAAAGGGTCGGCCCATCCGCCCGCCGAGGCGCCAGATAATAGCCAGACGGCGGAATCAATCGTCAAGGCGGACGCGCTGCAGCGCGCGATCTTCAACAGCGCGAATTTCTCAAGCATCGCAACAGACGCCAGGGGCGTCATCCAGATCTTCAATGTCGGGGCCGAACGAATGCTCGGCTATACCGCTGCCGAGGTGATGAATACGATCACCCCGGCCGATATCTCGGATCCGCAGGAACTGATCGCACGAGCGCAGGCATTGAGCGCCGAGCTTGCAACGCCGATCACACCCGGCTTCGAGGCCCTGGTCTTCAAGGCCTCGCGCGGGATCGAGGATATTTACGAACTGACCTATATCCGAAAGGACGGCACGCGCTTTCCCGCCGTCGTTTCGGTCACGGCGTTGCGTGACGCGCAAGACGCGATCATCGGCTATCTGTTGATCGGCACCGGCAACACCGCGCGCAAGGAAGCTGAGGCGGCGCTGCTCAAGGCGGGCGCATTGCAGAGCGCGATCTTCAACAGTGCCAACTTCTCAAGCATCGCCACCGACGCCAAGGGCGTGATCCAGATCTTCAACGTGGGTGCCGAACGCATGCTCGGCTACACGGCCGCGGAGGTGATGAACACGATCACGCCGGCCGATATCTCGGATCCGCAGGAGTTGATCGCGCGGGCCGAAGCGCTCAGTGGCGAGCTCGCCACCCAGATCACGCCGGGCTTTGAGGCCCTGGTCTTCAAGGCCTCGCGCGGGATCGAGGACATCTACGAGCTGACCTACATCCGCAAGGACGGCACGCGCTTTCCAGCGGTCGTTTCGGTCACGGCGCTGCGCGATGCCCAGGGCACGATCATCGGCTATCTGCTGATCGGCACCGACAACACCGCGCGCAAGCTGGTCGAAGAAGAACAAAAGAAATCCGACCAGAAGCTGCGCGATCAGCAATTCTACACGCGCTCGCTGATCGAATCGAATATTGATGCGCTGATGACCACCGATCCCGCCGGCATCATCACCGACGTCAACAAGCAGATGGAGGCGCTGACCGGCTCCACCCGCGATGAACTGATCGGCGCCCCGTTCAAGGACTGCTTTACTAACCCTGCACGGGCCGAGGCAGGCATCAAGCGGGTTCTGAGTGAAAAGTCGGTCACCGATTACGAACTGACGGCGCGCGCGCGCGACGGCAAGGAGACCGTGGTTTCCTACAACGCCACCACCTTCTACGACCGCAACCGTAAGCTTCAGGGCGTATTCGCGGCCGCCCGCGACGTGACCGAAAGCAAGCGCGTGCAAGTCGAGCTGCAACAGGCCAAGGCCGCCGCCGAAAGCGCGAGCCGGACCAAATCCGATTTCCTGGCGAGCATGAGTCACGAGATCCGCACGCCAATGAACGCAATCATGGGCATTTCCGATCTGCTGGCCAAGACCACGCTCACGCCCGAACAGGACAAGTACGTGCAAATTTTCCGCCGTTCGGGCGACAATCTGCTCAACCTCATCAATGACATTCTCGATCTGTCCAAGGTCGAGGCTTCCCAGCTTGATCTGGAGCGGACCGGATTCTCGCTGAGCGACCATCTCGAAAAGGTGATCGAGATGGTGGCGCCCCGCGCACATGAAAAAGGGCTTACCCTGACCTGCCAGATTGCCCCCGGCGTCAGCAATGACCTGGTTGGAGATCCGACCCGGCTGCGGCAGGTGCTTCTCAACCTGCTCGGTAACGCAATCAAGTTTACGCAGACTGGCGATGTCGCGATGAAGGTCGAGCGACATCTGGACATCTCGGTTCCGACAGCCCTTACATTCACCGTGTCGGACACCGGCATCGGCATTCCGCAGGAAAAGCTGGGGCAGATCTTCGAACGCTTCACCCAAGCGGATTCCTCAACCACGCGGCGCTTTGGCGGATCGGGGTTGGGGCTCACCATCTCTAAACGCCTGGTCGAACTGATGGGCGGCCGCATCTGGGTAGAGAGCGCCGTTGATAAGGGCAGCGTGTTTGCCTTTTCCGTGCCGTTCGAGGTCTGGCTCGCCGCCGACCGACAAGTGCCCGCCCCGAGTGGTGCCAGCCCCGATCTGCCATTGCCGGCGCTTCGAATCCTGATGGCAGAGGACTCGCCCGACAATATCACCATCGCCCTCGCCTATCTCGCATCCACGCCCTACCAGGTCACGGTCGCCGAGACCGGCGACGTGGCCTGCCAGCTGTTCATGGCCGGCAGCTACGACCTCGTCCTGATGGACCGTCAGATGCCGGGCATGGACGGGCTGACGGCGACGCGGGCGATGCGGGCCTGGGAAAAGACCCACGGCCGGATACCGACGCCGATCATCGCATTGACCGCCTCCGCCCTGAAGGGCGATCGCGAGACGTGCCTGGCGGCGGGATGCACCGCCTATCTCGCGAAGCCGATCAAAGAGGACGCCCTGCTCCAGGCGATCAGGGATTATTCGATGGTTGCGGAGCCCGCACCCCACCAAGCCGAAGCGTCGCAGGACAGGACTTCGCGCGCGGCTTTGATGCTGGTGGAACGTACCCCTGCCTATCTGGAAAACTGCCGGTACAATGTGACTGCGATCAACGCGGCGCTGGATCAGGTTGATTTCGAGACCGTCGTCATCCTTGCACACAACATGCGCGGATCCGGCGGAGGCTTCGGCTTCCAGATGATCACGGATTTCGGTGCCGGCCTTGAATCTGCCGCTGGTCTCGCCGATCTCGGCACGTCACGCAGATGGGTTCAGGATTTGTCGGACTATCTCGACCGAGTTCAATCAGCATCAGTCCAGAAATAGATTGTTTTGTATCAGTTGTTTGTGCGTTTCGACGGGGACAGGGGAGCCTTGCTGCAATTCAGTCTGTAATCACCCCAACTCGTGCGTCAGCTGTAGAGTGATGGAACGGCTCCTCTGCGCTGCCGCCAAATTTAGTGAATGGTCAGCTTGGGGTCGTTTACTGATGGGCAGCTATCCAGACAAAAGACCATTCTGCTCACCCGACACGGGCATGATGATTTCGCAGACGAGACCGGCGGGCTCGAAATTTAGCTCGGCCGTCCCGTTCAGCTGGTTTGCCGCCCCATTGATCTGAAGCGTGCCAAAGCCCTTCTGTTTTGGTAAAAACACCAGCGGCCCATCTCTTTCCTGCCAGCGAAGCCGCATCTGTGGCCCGCCGGGGACCGCCTCTAGGCGGCTGGTAATGGCAACACGGCCGCCGGCCGCATTGGAGAGCGCACCATGTTTGAAAGCGTTTGCTGCCAGCTCATGGAACACCATGGCAAGGGCTACCAGTGCCTCCCGTGGAAGGCGTATTTCGTCGAACAGGAGAGAAAACCGCTCGGCCAGGCCAAAAGGACGTAGTATTTCGTCCACCACGTCGTGAAGCCGCAGCTTTTCCCAGTTTTCGGCGCCGACTAACCCGTGGATTTTGGATAGTGCCAGGATGCGCCCGTCCAGTGTGGCGATCGTTCCTTCGTCAGTCATACCGCGCAGGGTCTGCCTTGCAATTGCCATCACTGTCGCAAGGGTATTCTGGGTGCGGTGATTTAACTCGAGGAGAAGTAGGCGAAGCTGTTCCTCGGATTCCTTGTGCAGGGTGAGGTCCACGAAAGACGCTGCATGCTGCACGAGACTTCCAGCGCCGTCCCGCCCTGGTGTTATGAAGAGCCTGACCCAGAAGTTGGTGCCGTTCTTGCGGCGGCACCGCAGCATCGTTTCGAGATCCCTCGTGCCTTCGAAGGCCATTTGGATCTCCGTCAGAGCCCCGGCATCACCGCCAGGCTCCATCAGGAAGCTGAAGCTTCGGCCCAGGACCTCCTGTTGTTCATATCCTGTCAACCGCAGAAAAGCCTGATTGGCGAAGATGATTGCGTTGTTCGATGCCTTGGCGCAGGTGAACACCATCGGCATGCCCGTCGTCTCAGCTGCAACTACGAACGAACTGAGCGGTTCCACGAATGCGACTGCGTCTTCCTTGGCGGCTTTCTGCTTTCGGAACTTCGTTTTCACATTTGGCATGGCTGCCTGTCCTCCGCCTTGTGGAAGGGGTCTGGTTCCGTGGAATGGACCCGCCCCTTTTGCTTTCGCTGAGTTTTCCGAACGGCGCCCCGTGCACTATGCGATTGGCTGATGGACCAACCGGCTGGTGCGACAGGACGATGTGGATCGTAGCGTAGGGCCTCTGGAGAGGCCTGGCGAGGTGCCACCGAATGACGCAGCATCGCACCGACGTTGTGCTGGCTAAGACCAACTCGCGTTGATCAGAACTTACGTGCCCATTCGCGCAGTCCGATGGACATGATGCGCCAGGGCTGTTCGACGAGGCGTTTCCAGTGATGGCAGCAGTGCGCGATGATGATCGCGACTGCTGCCTCGCATGCCCCTAAGCCGCCCACGCGCCGACCAGCGTCGAGGGCGCCGTAGCGTGAGCCGAAGGAACTACCTGCGCCAAAGTGAGGATGGCGGGTCTCGACCTGGACATGCCGGCGGCAATCTCGACCGCCCGTGAGATTGGCGCCGCCGGCTGGACCGCCGCGGAATTGTTGCTCGCCATGCGAATGGGTCTCGCCGCCGGCTGCGCCGCGCGCACTGCCCACTCTGGGTCCCGACCGCCCAAGCGAACCGGGAGGCGTGACCCATGGCTGACGCCATCCTGCGGGACATCGCCCGTATTGTGGTCCGCCGGACCATCACCGAGCCGCTGGGCA
>JBBRVJ010000206.1:0-6294 GCA_038246975.1 Rhodobacterales bacterium
CCATATGGGTCAGTTTTTCAGCCGACATGGGCGCTCTCCCGGATGCGGTCGGTATGGGTGAAGACTTCGAACCGGTCAGGGCGGGTCAGCCCGACCAGCGTGACGCCACAGGCTTCCGCCAGAATAACCGCCTGTGCCGTGGGAGCCGACACGGCGATCAGCATCGGCAGGCCCATTGCGGCGACCTTTTGCACCATGTCGATCGACACCCGGCTGGTCAGGACAATCGCACCGGGGCCGTGGGGGTGGCGGATCAGGTGGCCTGCCAGTTTGTCCAGCGCGTTGTGGCGGCCGACATCCTCGCGCACCGCCGTCAGACGGGTTGTCCAGAAGCCCGCCGCATGAACCGCGCGGGTGGCATCGTGCAGCGGCTGCGCGCCGGGCAACGCCGCCGTTGCCGCCATGATCTGTGCAGGCGACATGCCGAAGGCACCGGGGGCCACCGGCGCCATCTCGCGCAGCGCCTGATCCAGCGAATCGATCCCGCACAGCCCGCAGCCGACCGGCCCCGTCATCGTGCGGCGGCGGGCCGTCAGGCGCGCCTCGGCAGTGGGCCCCAACCAGATCTGTGCCTCGATTCCCTTGGGATGGCTCACAAGATCGACGGAGTCGATCTGATCCGGGGTCGCGATGCCTTCTGTCAGGGCAAAGCCATAGGCGAAGTCCACGAGGTCAGCGGGCGTCGCCATCATCACCGCCTGCGTCGTGCCGTTGAACGACAGCGCGACGGCCACCTCTTCGGGCAGCAGCCGCTGGCCTTGGCTTGGCCCGCCCGCCCCGAAAGCCATCCGGGGCAGGGCGCGGGCGCCCTCCATCACTCGGCGGCCAGAATGCGGCGCGACTGGGCAGCCTGGGCGGTGTAATCCTGTTGCCAGTCCGAAGGCCCGTTGCTGGGCGAGATTTGCACCGCTGTCACCTTGTATTCGGGGCAATTGGTGGCCCAATCCGAATAATCCGTCGTGATCACGTTGGCCTGCGTGTCGGGATGGTGGAAGGTGGTGTAAACCACCCCAGGCGACACACGGTCGGTGACGTCGACGCGCAGCGTGGTTTCGCCCGAACGGCTGGCCAGTCGGACCCAGTCGCCATGCTTGATGCCGCGCAGCTCGGCGTCATGCGGGTGGACTTCCAGCAGGTCAGCCTCGTGCCAGATCACGTTGGCGGTGCGGCGGGTTTGTGCGCCGACGTTGTACTGCGAAAGGATGCGCCCGGTGGTCAGCAGCAGGGGGAAGCGCGGTCCGGTGCGTTCGTCCGTCGCCACATATTCGGTGTTGATGAACCGCCCTTTGCCGCGCACGAAGCCGTCGATGTGCATCAAGGGCGTGCCTTCCGGCGCTGCGGCGTTGCAGGGCCATTGGACCGAGCCCATGGTTTCGAGCTTTTCATAGCTGACCCCGGCGAAGGACGGTGTGGTCAGCGCGATTTCGTCCATGATCTGCGACGGATGCGTATAGGTCCAGCCTGCGCCCATTGCGTTCGCCAGCATCTGCGTGACTTCCCAATCCTCATAGCCGTTGCGGGGGGCCATCACCTTGCGGACCCGGTTAATGCGGCGTTCGGCGTTGGTGAAGGTGCCGTTCTTTTCGAGAAAGGTCGAGCCGGGCAGGAAGACATGCGCGTAGTTGGCAGTCTCGTTCAGGAACAGGTCGTGGACGATGACGCAGTCCATCGCCGCGAGGCCCGCCACGACATGCTTGGTGTCGGGGTCGGATTGCAGGATGTCTTCGCCCTGACAATACAGCCCCTTGAACGATCCCTCGACGGCGGCATCCAGCATGTTGGGGATGCGTAACCCCGGTTCATTGTCGATCTTGACGCCCCAAAGGTCCTCGAAGATCGACCGCACGGCGTCGTTTTTCACATGCCGGTAGCCGGGCAGTTCGTGCGGAAACGACCCCATGTCGCAGGCGCCTTGCACGTTGTTCTGGCCGCGCAGCGGGTTCACGCCCACGCCAGGGCGTCCGATGTTGCCGGTCAGCATGGCGAGGTTCGCGATGCCGATGACGGTGGTCGAGCCTTGCGAATGCTCGGTCACACCCAAGCCATAGTAGATCGCACCATTGCCGCCCTTGGCGTAAAGCCGGGCTGCGGCGCGAAGTTCGGCTGCGTTCACGCCGGTCAACAGTTGCACCGCTTCGGGGCTGTGGTGGGGGGCAGAGACGAATTCGGCGTAATCCTGGAATTCATCCCAGTCGCACCGCTCCATTATGAACGATTGGTCATAAAGACCTTCGGTCACGATCACATGTGCCATCGCCGTCACCACGGCCACGTTGGTGCCGGGGGTCAGGGGCAGGTGATGGGCGGCCTTGACATGCGGCGATTGCACGATGTCGGTGCGGCGCGGGTCGATCACGATAAGCTTCGCGCCCTGACGCAGGCGTTTCTTCAGACGGCTGGCAAAGACCGGGTGGCCGTCGGTCGGATTGGCCCCGATGAGCAGGACGACGTCGGTCTGCTCGACCGAATCGAAATCCTGGGTACCGGCAGAGGTGCCGTAGGTCTGGCCCAGACCATAGCCGGTGGGCGAATGGCACACCCGCGCGCAGGTATCCGTATTGTTGTTCATGAATACGGCGCGCGTGAGTTTCTGCACCAGATAAGTCTCTTCATTGGTGCAGCGCGACGAGGTGATGACCCCCACCGATTGCCGTCCGTGTTTGGCCTGAATGGTGCGCATCCGGTTGGCGGCGAACGTCATCGCCTCGGGCCACGATACTTCGCGCCACGGGTCGGTGATCTGATCGCGGATCATCGGGTTCAGGATGCGGTCCTTGTGGCTGCTGTAGCCATAGGCGAACCGCCCCTTGACGCAGGAGTGGCCGCGATTGGCCTTCCCGTGTTTGTAGGGCACCATCCGAACCAATTCGTCGCCGCGCAACTCGGCCTTGAAGCTGCAACCGACGCCGCAATAGGCGCATGTGGTGATGACGGCGCGTTCCGGGGTGCCGATCTCGATGATCGACTTTTCCTGCAAGGTCGCGGTCGGGCAGGCGGCGACGCAGGCTCCGCAGGAGACGCAATCGCTGGTCATCGCGGTGTCGGTCTTGGCCCCGAAGGACACGCGGCTGTCGAAACCGCGCCCCTCGATCGTCAACGCAAAGGTGCCCTGCACCTCTTCGCAGGCGCGCACGCAGCGGGAGCAGACGATGCATTTGGCGGGGTCGTAACTGAAATAGGGGTTGGAGTCGTCTTTGGGCCTCCACTGCGGATTGGCGCGGCCAGAGGTGTCGCGCGCCTTGAAATGAGTGTCCACCGCCTCATACCGCACATCGCGCAGGCCGACAGCCCCGGCCATGTCTTGGAGTTCGCAATCGCCGTTGGCCGAGCAGGTCAGGCAATCGAGCGGGTGGTCGCTGATGTAAAGTTCCATCACGCCGCGCCGCAACTGTTTCAGTCTGGCGTTCTGGGTGTGGACCTTCAGGCCGGGGGCGACCGGGGTGGTGCAGGAGGCGGGGGTGCCGTTGCGGCCTTCGATTTCGACCAGACACAGACGGCAGGAGCCGAACGCCTCGACACTATCCGTAGCACAGAGTTTCGGCACAGTGATGCCGATTTCTGCCGCCGCACGCATGATGGAGGTGCCTTCGGGCACGGTGATGTCGAATCCGTCGATGGTCAATGTGACCATCTGTTTGCTTTTTGCCGCTGGGGTGCCGAAGTCGCGGTCGGGGAGGATGAAGTCTTTCATTCTGCGGCTTCCTTCAGGGGCGAAAAGTCATCGGGAAAATGGGTCAGGGCAGACATCACCGGGTAAGGGGTGAACCCGCCCAAGGCGCAAAGCGAACCGGCTTTCATCGTCTGGCACAGGTCGGTCAGCAGCGGGATTGCAGCGGTGTCGCCGCGTGCAATCCGGTCCATGGTTTCGACGCCACGCACCGCACCGATCCGGCAGGGGGTGCATTTGCCGCAGGATTCGATGGCGCAGAACTCCATCGCGAAGCGGGCTTGTTTCAGCATGTCGGCAGAATCGTCGAACACCACGATCCCGGCGTGGCCGATCAATCCGTCGGCGCTGGCGTATTCCTCGTATCCGAACGGCAGATGGAACATCGAGCGGGGGAAGTAAGCCCCCAACGGCCCACCGACCTGCACCGCCTTGACGGGGCGACCCGAGGCGGAGCCGCCCGCAATGTCGTCGATGATCTGCGTCAGGGTCAAACCGAACGCGCATTCATAAAGCCCACCGCGCGCCACGTTGCCTGCGATTTGCAGCGGAATGGTGCCCAAAGACCGACCCTGACCAAAGCTTTTGTAGAACGCAGCCCCCATTTCGAAGATCGCAGGTACCGTCGCCAGCGAAATCACGTTGTTCACGACGGTCGGCTTGCCAAGGAAGCCTTCCAGCGCGGGCAAGGGCGGTTTGGCCCGAACCACGCCGCGCTTGCCCTCCAGCGAGTTCAGCAGGCTGGTTTCTTCGCCGCAGACGTAAGCCCCGGCCCCGGTGCGAATCTCCATGTCGAACGCATGCCCAGATCCCAGAACCGACGCGCCCAGCATCCCCGCCGTGCGCGCCAGAATTACGGCTTGGGTCATTACCTCGATCGCATCGGGGTATTCCGAACGAAGATACACAAATCCTTTGGTCGCCCCGACCGCCACCCCGGCGATGATCATGCCTTCGATCAGGGTGAAGGGGTCGCCCTCCATCAGCATCCGGTCGGCGAAGGTGCCACTGTCGCCCTCATCCGCGTTGCAGACGATGTATTTGCGGTCAGCCACCGCCCCTAGGACGGTTTTCCATTTGATGCCGGTCGGGAAACCCGCGCCGCCCCGCCCGCGCAAGCCCGAGGCCGTGACCTCGGCCACAATCCCCGCGCCATCCATCGCAAGCGCGCGCTGCAGGCCGGTCAGCCCGCCATGCGCGCGGTAATCGTCCAGCGACAAAGGGTCGATCACGCCCACCCGCGCAAAGGTCAGCCGGGTCTGCGCCACCATCCACGGCAACGCATCGGTCAGCCCCAACGCCTTGGGGTGCAGGGACAGGTCGCCGAACAGCCCTGCCACATCGCCTGCGTCCATCGGCCCGAACGCCACCCGTCCGGCATCCGTCACCACCTCGACCAGCGGCTCCAGCCAGACCATGCCGCGCGATCCGTTGCGGACCAATTCCACCGTCACACCCCGCCGCAACCCTTCGGCCATTACAGCCGCAGCCACGTCATCAGCCCCCAAAGCCTTGGCGGCGGCATCGCGCGGGACGTAGATCTTCATGCGTCCACCTCGGCCATCAGCCGGTCAAAGCGCGCCTCATCGACGCGGCCCACCACCCGGCCATCGACCAGTGCGGCAGGGCCGCAGGCACAGAGGCCCAGACAGAACACCGGCTCCAGCGTCACGCCGCCCATCGACGTGCCGTGCCAATCTACCCCCAGTGCCGCCTGCGCATAGGCGGCAACCCGGTCGGCCCCCATCGCCTGACACGCCTCGGCGCGGCACAGCTTGATCACATGGCGACCTGCGGGTTCTTCGCGGAAGTCGTGGTAGAAGCTGACAACGCCATGCACCTCGGCGCGGCTGATGTTCAGGTCCCTGGCGATGAGCGGCAGCGTAACATCCGGCACATAACCCCAAACCGCCTGCACCGCATGCAGGATCGGCAGCAAGGACCCCTCCATCCCGCGATGATCGGCCAGAATTTCGGGCAGGCGGGTCGAAAGATCGGTTGGGGGCGGCAACATGCGGGGTCTCCGGGCATTTCCGCCACTCCTACGCGGATTGATTGGCAAAGCAAGAGTGATTTCCCGTCATTCGATAGGATATTCCTATCGAACTCCCAGCCGCCCCGCCGCCTCCAGCAAGGCCGCCAGAACCGGAGTCTGCGGGTCGCGCCGCGCCGCGATCAGCCCGATCAGATGCTCTGCCTCTGGCTCGACAATCGGAATCGACACCAGCCGCCCTTGGGCGAACATCGCGGCCAGCCGCATCGGCACCACAGATGCCCAGGTGCCGGTCAACACATGCGCAATCAGCGCAATTGCCGAGTTGCTTTCGACCATCGCGCTGACCTGCACCCCCGCCGTCGCCAGATGCTGATTGACAATGCGGCGATTCTGCATGTCGGCGGTCAGCAGGCACAGCGGTTCGGCGGCCACCTCTGCCCATGTCACGCGCGCCCGCCCCGCCAGCGCCGTCCCCGGCGCGCAAAGCAAGCGGTAGAACTCGGTGTACAGCGGCACCTGCGTGACCCGCCCCAGCGGTTCGTTGTCCAGATAGGTGATCCCTGCGTCCAGTTCCAGCGTGTCGATCCCGGCCAGAATCTCGGCACTGGTGCGCGAAAGCACGGTGACCCGC
>JBBRVJ010000207.1:0-6291 GCA_038246975.1 Rhodobacterales bacterium
CCCAGTTGCGCCCGATGACCGCGCAGGAGCTGAAATCCACCGCCGTCCTGAGCCTGCCCCTGTCCGAGGCATCGGCCAAGATCGGCAGCGGAATGCCGACCGACCCGCCCGAAGATCTGACATGGCCGGTCTGGGCGGGCGTGGCTCCGATCACCCTGTCTGTCGGTCAACCCCAACCGGACGAAGCCTGCCTGCCCGGCATGCCGCCCCCGATCATCCGGTTCGGAGCCTGATCAGCGTTGTCGAGGAGTGGGGTTCACCCCGCGCAATACGCCTCGGCCATCGCGCCGAACGCCTTGTACCGCTCCCAGAACGCATCGTCGCTGTCGCGCTGCGACATCTTGACGTCCTGCGCGCGGTCGGGGTCCTTGAAGAAACTGGCGGCCCGTTTCTGATCGCTGCCGCGCAGCGTCATGTCGGCGACCTGACCCACACAAGCGCACAAAGACCGGTTCGCCGCCGACCGGTCGGACCGGTTGCACGCCCCTTCGACCGGACCTGCCTGCACCACCAATGGCAGCATTGCGGCAACGATCGTTGCCAACACCAAAGACGTCTTGCTCATCATTGCCTCGCTGCCCGCGCCCTGACCCCTGCGGGATCACCAGACTCACGGATCATTTTCTTGCATCATTCTGCCGATTCGGGGCGGAATTTTCAATCCCGAGAAACAGTCGCGCGGAATATGGCTGATCTTGTCCACAGGTTGGGCCAGACCGGCAGCGGCCCCCAAGATGCAGCCCTGCGGCCCGCCCCGCAGCCTAGCCCGTCGCGATTTCGGTCTGCAACCGTGCCCTGAACACATCGGGGAACATCCAGTTCGGCTGATGTCCCAGCAGCATCTGCAGGAACCCGACCGAGAATCCGGCGTCCTGACCGGCATTCTCGCGAAACGACCACCATTGCCGCAGATCGTCGAAATCTGGGGCCAGTTCGGGGCGTTCTTGATACTCTTGGGCCATCGCGGCACTGTGGACGGTCAAACAGAACAGGGTGCAGACATAGCCTTCGGGCCAGAACTCGGCGGCTGATCCGGGGGCGGCACCGGTGGGTGGGGCTGCGGCTTTGACCGGCATTCCCGTCGTCAACTCGCGCAGCATCAACCCGGCGGCGAATTCAAAGAACGCCCGGCGCTCGGCCTTGTCACGCGGGCGCTGACGGTCCACCGCCTCCAGCCAGCGCACGAAGATTTCGGCCAGCTTTGCCTCGTCGATCTGGAACACGCAGCCGATCTGCCGGCCCATCGCCTCGACATAGGCCTGAAACGCCGCGCGGAACCAGCGCATGCGCCGCACGGCGATCCGCAACGGTTCGTTCGTGGCGGGCAAAGCGGCGGCACCTTGCGTCAGGTCAGACATGGGCCGACCATTTGGTATAGAGTGCTGCAAGCGCGATCACGTCGCCCGCCCGACAGGCTGCAACCACCTCGCGGCACAGCGCCACCGACAGATCGGCGGCAGAGGCCAGTGCCGCCTCGTCCTCGTCCTCGGGGCGTTCCGATTGCAGCCACAACAGGACCGCAAACACCGCAACCGGGGCCAAGGCGGCCCCCGGAACCCGCGCCACATCGACCGCCGACGCGTCGCGCACCACCCGTACCTCCAGCAACGCCATCGTCAGCGCCGCAGCACAGGCCGCCACATCGGTCAGTCCCTGCACCCCCGCCACCCGCCGATAGGCCAGCCGCGCCGACGCCTCGCTGACGAAGACCTCGGGGGCTGCCAACTGATCCAGCACCGCCCGCAGCGCCGCATAACCCGCCGACCCGAACGCCGCCTCGCCGTCCGAATCCCTCATCATGGTTTGCAAGGTCGGCGCGGGCGGGCCGGGCTGCACCAGCACCTGCTTGGCCAGTCCCGACGCGGCCTCGTCCACCCCTCGGGCAATCTGTTCGACCTCGCGCAGCATCCGTTCGGCCAACCGCGCGGCGGGGGCGGGCAGCGTCATCGGCTGCACCGTTTCGCGCAGGGATTGCCCCCCCCTGCGCAACAGATGGCGCAACCCGCGCAAGGCTTCGCGCAGCGGCATGGCATCGGGTGGGCTGGGCAAGGGCTGCAGCATCGGCGGCTCCATCGGCTGAACCCTGATCCTAGCCGAAATCCACCGCGATAGGAAGCGTCAGCCCCCGCGCTGCGGCGTGCGACGTATGAACGCTTCGGTCGTCGGATAGTCCCTGACGCCCGCCTGACTGCCCAACCCCGTGGCGTTCTGCGCCGAGGCCGCCTGCGCCACCTGCACCGCCTCTTGCGGGGTCAGACCCATCGCCAATCCGGTCGCGAATCCGCCGTTGAAACAGTCGCCACAGCCGCAGGTGCATGTGACATCGACCTGAAACGACGGGGTGTGAAACCGGGTGCCGTCCTGCGCGCAGTAATAGGCCCCGTCCGCGCCCAGGGTCAGGATCACGCAGCCCGCCCCCTGATCCAGCAGAAACTGCGCCAGATCGTGGTTTTCGACCAGCCCCGACAGCGCCCGCGCCTCTTCTTCGGACGGCATGAAATAGTCGGTGTAGGGCAACAGCCGCGCCACCTTGGGCAAATCCGCGGCGGTCGAGGCGAACACGTCCAGCGTCGTGATCACCCCGCGGGCCCGCGCCTCGCGCATCACCTCTTCGGTGCGGCCCGCGTCGTCCATCCGGTTCATCAGACCCACCCCGCCGACATGCAGGATGCGGGTGTCGAGAACCCGGTCGATCTGGTCATCGCCGACAAAGAATCCGTCCGTCGCCCCGCGTTTGTGCAGTGCGGGCCGCGCGCCATCCGGCCGCGTGGTCACGATGGAGCTTGACGTCGAATACCCCGGACAGCGCTGCATCAGTTCTGTGTCGATGCCGAACGACCCCAGCTTTTGCAGCACCCAGTCGCCCATGTCGTCCAGACCGACCCCGCCGATCGCCTGCACCTTCAGCCCGTGCTTGGCCGCCACGATCGACGCGGACCCCGCAGCGCCCGACACCGCCAAGGTGAACTCGTCGACAAAATAGGTGCCGCCCCCCGGCGGAATGTGCGTCACGGGACGGCACAGCGCGTCGAAGGTGTAGAACCCCATGCAACTGAAATCGAAACGCGGGCTCATGCGTCGCCCCGGATGCGGGCGCCGTCGTCGCGGAAGAAATAGAGCCTGCCCACGTCGAACCCGATGCGGATCGGCGTGTCGATTTCGGCGCGGAATGCGCGGGCGGCCTTGACCTCTACCGCCTTGGTGCCTGCCATCACGGTCAGATAGGTGACGTCGCCGGTAGGTTCGACCCCGTAGACCGAGCCTTCGAGGTTGTCGCCGCCGATCTGGCAATCCTCGGGCCGCACGCCCAGGGTGACCGGGCCGCGCAACGCCGCAGGGCACGGCACGGTGATGCCGGGTGCGGTAAAGCGGCCCTTTTCGGCCACCCCGTCGATCAGGTTCATCGGCGGCCCGCCGATAAAGCCCGCGACAAAGGTGTTGGCGGGATCGGAGTAAATCTCGTCCGGGGTGCCGACCTGCTGGATCGCGCCCTTGTTCATGATCACGATCCGGTCGGCCAGCGTCATCGCCTCGATCTGGTCATGCGTCACATAGATCGTCGTGACCTTGAGTTGCCGTTGCAGATGCTTGATCTGCACCCGCATCGACGCGCGCAGCTTGGCGTCGAGGTTCGACAGCGGCTCGTCCATCAGAAAAACCTGCGGCTGGCGCACCACCGCCCGCGCCAGTGCCGCGCGCTGCCGCTGCCCGCCCGACAAGGCCCCCGGCTTGCGGTCCAGCAGATCGCCCAGTTCCACCATATCCGCCGCCTGCCGGATCAGCCGGTCATGCTCGCCCGCAGGCACGCGCCGCATCCGAAGCGGAAAGCGGATGTTCTCGTAGATCGTCATGTTGGGGTACAGCGCATAGCCCTGAAACACCATCGCCACATCGCGGTCGCGGGCATCGATGTCGTTCATCACCTCGCCCCCGATCACCACGGTGCCCTCGGTCGGATGCTCCAGCCCGGCGATCATCCGCATCGTCGTGGTCTTGCCACAGCCCGACGGACCCAGCAGCACCAGAAACTCCTGATCCGTGATGTCCAGCGACATGTGCTGCACGCCGACGAACGCCCCATACCGCTTGACGATGTTCTGAAGTTGGATGGACGCCATCGGATCAGCCTTTTACCGCGCCCATGGTCAGACCGCGCGACAGGTGCTTCTGGATCAGGATCACCAGGATCAGGATCGGCACGAAGGCGATGAAGGACACAAGGGCAATTGCATTGTAGATCACGCCATCCGACCCGCCGGTGAAGTTCGCCAGCGCCACCGACATGGTGTAGGCTCTTGACGTCGAGGCTATCAGCAGCGTGAACAGGAATTCGTTGATCGCAAAGATCGCGGCGATGACTGCCGCCGTGATGATGCCGGGCAGACAGGCCGGAATGATGATCTCCCACAAAATTCGCAGATCGCTTGCCCCGTCGGTGCGCGCGGCATCTTCGAGTTCCTTGGGAATATCCATCATGTAACTGCGGATGATCCAGGTCACGAGGCTGAGGTTGATCGCGGCGTAGATCAGCATCAACGCCCAGACGGAATCAAGCAACCCCATGGTCTTGAACAGGAAAAAGATCGGCACCGCAACGATTGCGGGGGCCATCATCCGGGTGGACAGGATGTAGAACCCGATATTTTCGCGTCCTTTGAATTCGTACCGCGACAGCGCAAAGGCCGCCGGGATCGCCAGCACCAGATCAATCACCACCGACCCCGCCACCGCCACCAGCGAATTGCGCAGATAGCGCGCAATCGGCCAGTCGCTGACCAGCAGATGCCAGGCGTCCAGACTGAACGTCGGCCAGTAGATCGGCTGCGGCGTGATGATTTCGGTGCGCGGCCGGAACCCGATGGTCAGGAACCACAGGATCGGCAACCCGCAGACCAGCGCCCAGGATCCCAGCACCAGATAACGCAGGATCAGGCTCTCGCCCCGCGTCTTGCGCGTGCTGGCCATCAGGCTTTTCCCGACCGGAAGGCGCGCTTGACGACAGTCTGCGCGATGACGACCGTGATCACCAGCATCAGAACCGACGCCGCCGAGGCATAGCCGAAGTTGAACATGCGGAACCCCTGCCGATAGATGAAATAGCTCATGGTCTCGGTCGCCCCGCCCGGCGAGCCCTGGGTCATGATATAGACGTTGGTGAACATCGTGGTGATGTCGATGCCGCGCAGCGTGATCGCGACCACGACGATCGGCCAGATCATCGGCAAAGAGATGTTCCAAAAAATCGCAGGCCAGCTTGCCCCGTCCAGACGCGCGGCCTCTTCGATTTCCTGATCCAGACTTTGAAGGGCAGCCACGAAGATGATGAACAGGAACGGCGTCCATTGCCAGACATCGGCCACGATCAACGTCAGCCGCGCCAGCGGGATCGACGCCAGCCAGTCCACATTGCGGTCCACCACGCCCAGCGTCATCAGCAGGTCCGAAATCACCCGGCCATCGTTGAACGCCAGTTTCCAGATGAACGCGACGGCCGACGGCATGAACAGCATCGGCATCAGAAACACGATCCGCCAGCCTTTGACGAACGGGTCGCGATAGGCGAAATAGGCCAGCGTCATGGCGATGACCGTTTGCACGAACAGCGAAATGCTGCCGATGATCGCGGTATTGCCCAAGGCGGCCCAGAACTCGCGGTCGCCCATCAGCTTGGCGTAGTTGTCGAGGCCCACCCATTCCCACGAGGTAAACCGCACCACGAACAGGCTTTGATAGATCGCGAAAAGCCCCGGATACAGCGTGATCGCCAGCAGGTACAGCATCGCGGGGGTCAGCAGCAGATAGGGGAATGCCGCGCGCAGCCGGGGGCTGCGGCGACGAAGGGGGACGGCTTGCGCCACCCCCCCGGACCGGACCGAGCGAGCGTCAGTCACCATCGGATCAGAACGGCAGCGCCTTGCCCGCACCCACATACAGGCCGGCTGCGACATCCGCATAGTTGACCGGGGCCTTGCCGTCCTTGAAGCCGTTCTTTTCCATGATCGACTTCCATGCAGCCTGACCGTTGTCCAGCGCCTCTTTCGCGGTGATCTGGCTGGTGATCGCCCGGTTGATCTCGTTGCCCAGCGCCTGCTCCATCTCGAACATGCCGGGCAGACGCGGGCTGCACCAGGCGTGATCCAGACTGTCGGCCCAGACCTTCATCGGTTGCGACACGGCGCGCAGACGCTCGTTGGACAGCACCGACTTGTAGCCCGGAGCCACGCCGTTTGCGTTGGCCTCGTTCATCGCCATGATCGAACTGGTGGTCAGGAAGGCCAGCATCAGGAAGGC
>JBBRVJ010000208.1:0-6267 GCA_038246975.1 Rhodobacterales bacterium
AGGATGGCCTGCGCCGGGATGCCGAACACCCGGCCCAGACCGATAAACTGAAACTCCGGCACCTTGAACACCTGCAGGTTGCCGTTGGTCATGACCTGCGCAATCCCACGCCCGGCGATGAACAGCACCAGCGTGGCGACGATGGGCTGAATGTTGAACCGTGCGATCAGCCAGCCGTTGAATGCACCGAACAGCGTGGTGGCGAGCAGTGCCAGCAGAACGGCAACCGTGACCGCCAGCCAGACCGTTTCGATGCCGAACAGCGTTCCCAGAAAGATCATCGGTGCCAGCGCGCCTGCAATCGCCATCAACGAGCCTACCGAAAGGTCGATCCCTCCGGTTGCGATCACCAGCGTCATGCCCACGGCCACGATCACGATGGTGCAGACCTGCGTCAGGTTCACGTTCAGCGTCTGCAATGTCAGGAAATTGGGCGTGATCACGATGTTCAGCGCGATCAGCGCCAGCAGCGCCGCCAAGGTGCCGTGCCGTCCCAGGAACGCCATCAGCCCCCGGTCAGACATGGGCCACCTCGCCCGCGCCATGCGCCATCGCTTGCAGCACCGCCGCCTCGGTGATCTCGCCCAATGGCAGTTCCGCAACGCTATGCCCTTCGCGCAGCACGAACACCCGTGCGGCCCCTTCGATCACCTCTTCCAGTTCGGACGAGATCATCAGCACCGCCAGCCCCTCGGTTGCAAGGCGGTTGACCAGTTTCTGGATCTCGGCCTTGGCCCCCACGTCGATGCCGCGCGTCGGTTCGTCCAGGATCAGCAGGCGCGGCGACAGGGCCAGCCATCGGCCCAAGAGCACCTTTTGCTGATTTCCCCCTGACAGTTCACGGATCTTCTGGTCGGGCCCCGCGCACTTGATGCCCAGGCTTTCGATGAACCCGGCCACGATATCGCGTTGGCGCGCCTCGTTCACGATGCCTGCGCGGGCCAGTTTGGGCATCAGCGCCAGCATCATGTTTTCGGCCACCGTCATCTCGGGTACGATGCCTTCGATCTTGCGGTCTTCGGTGCAAAAGCCGATCCCGGCGGCAATCGCGTCGGCGGGCTGGCGCGGCGCAAAGGGCGCGCCGTCCAGCGTCATCCGACCTGCGCTGGGTTTAGAAGCGCCGAAGATCAGACGTGCGGTTTCGGTCCGCCCCGCCCCCAGCAACCCGGCAAATCCGGTGATCTCGCCCTTGCGCAGGGCAAACCCGACCTGCCGCACATGGCGCCCGTCCGACAGCCCCTCGGCGGTGAAAAGCGCCGGGCCGGGAGCCGCGACTTGCGCCGCGCCAAAGGCCGTCGCCTGACCCGAGGCCCGGACAATTTCCCGCCCCAGCATGGTCGAGATAAGGTCGAGCTTGCCGATCTCCGACAGGGCCCCACTATGGACGGTGCGCCCGTCACGCATGATGGTGACGCGGTCGCAGATCGCGTACAACTCGTCCAGCTTGTGGCTGACGAAAATCACCGAAAGCCCCTCGGCCCGCAACTGGCGGACCACGTCGAACAACACGCCCGCCTCGCGGTCGTCCAACGACGAGGTGGGTTCGTCCATGATCACCAGCCGGGCGGAAAAGCCGATGGCGCGGGCAATGGCAATCATCTGCTGCGTCGCCGTGCTGAACTGCCCAAGCGGGCGGCGCACGTCGATGTTCAGGTTGAATCGGCGCAAAAGGGCCTGCGCCTCATCGTGCATCGCGCGCCAGTCCAGCAGGCCAAAGCGGCGGGTCTCGCGCCCCAGACAGATGTTCTCGGTCACCGATTGCCTCGGGACCAGATTGATTTCCTGATAGATCGTGCTGATGCCTGCGTCTTGCGCTGCACGCGGCGATGCCACCTCGAACGGCTTTCCGGCAAAGCTCACCTCGCCCCGGTCCTTGCGGTAATATCCCGTCAGAATCTTGATCATCGTGGATTTGCCCGCGCCGTTCTGGCCGATCAGCGCGTGCACCTCGCCAGCGCAGACGTGCAGCGATGCATTGTCCAGAGCCGTCGTTCCGCCAAAGCGTTTGGTCATTCCGGTCATGGTCAGAAGAGGGGGGGCCGCCATCCGGTTTTCTTTCGTCACGTTCGGTCAAAATCTGGCGAAAGCCGTTGCCCGCAGGGTCGGGCAAGGCGTTGCAGCCCGCAGGTGAAGACCACACCGGTGCGACCTTTGCGAAGGGTCGGCACCGGTGCGTTTACCGCAAAGAGAGGGAGGGTTCAGTATGCGGTGGCAAGCATTTCGGCAGCATTCTCGATGGTATAGAAATTGTCGGGGTTGATGATCTTGGGCGGGATCGCCTCGCCGTTGGCAAAGGCCACGGCCGTGTCAAAGGCTTTCGGCCCGAAGCGCGGGTTGCATTCGCAAACCGCATTGACCTTGCCGTCGATGATCAGCTGAATGATCTCGCGCCCGCCGTCGATCGACAGGATCAGCACATCCTTGCCTGCAGCCTTGCCCGCCGCCTCGATGGCCGAAATCGCGCCGATCGCCATCTCGTCGTTGTGGGCATAGATCACGTTGGCCTCGGGATGGGCCTGCAGCAGGGTCTCGGCCACCTGACGGCCCTTGTCGCGGGCAAAGTCGCCGGTCTGCGAAGCGACGATGATGAACTCCGGATGCCCGGCCATGTAATCGTCGAAGCCCTTCTTGCGGTCGTTGGCAGGCGACGATCCTGTCGTGCCTTCCAACTGGATGATCGTGGCCTTGCCGCCGGCATTCGCCACCAGCCATTCGGCAACGCGCCGGCCTTCCTCGACGAAGTCGGATCCGATGAAGGTCACATAGTCCTCGCCCGCCACGGCCAGCGTCTGATCGACATTGCGGTCCAGCAAGATCACCGGGATGCTCGCGCCCTTGGCCGACATGATTGCCGGGATCAGCGGAATTTCCTCGCGCGGGGCCAGGAAGATCAGATCGACGCCTTGCGCGATCATCGAGTTCACGTCCGACACCTGCTTTGCAGCCGATCCGGCGGCGTCGGTGTAGACAAGCTGCCAGCCGCGCTTCTCGGCCTCGGCCTGCATCGAGGCGGTCTGTGCCAGCCGCCACGGATTGTTGCTTTCGGTCTGCGCGAAGCCGACCTTGTAGGTGTCCTTCTTGGCAAGCTTCGGCAGTTCGGCCAATGCCGGGCGGGCAAGGACCGACGCCGCAACCGCGGCTGTCGAGGTCAGCAAAAGCTGCCTGCGGGAAATGTTCATTCGGGTCTCCTCCCATGCTGTGGTGGTCGTTGCCACGAATTCGACGGTGTGCGATTGATACATATAAGTCAAACGGAATTTATAAATATTAGTTCCGGCTGGACGGCATCGCTGCGGTCGCAGCATCGGGCACCAGATGCGGGATTGTTATGGCTATTTCCTGCCGCAAACAGTGGGACGACAGAAAGATGAGATCATGAACGACCGAACAAAGGCGCCTGCAAAGATGTCGGCAGAACCTGCAGCCTTTGAACGCAGCGTTGCCGCGCGGCGCGTCACCATGACGGATGTGGCCGATGCGGCGGGCTGTTCGCAGGCGACCGTGTCCTTCGTTCTGAAGAACGCCCCCGGCGTCAAGATCTCGGCCGAAACGCGTGCCCGGGTGATCGACGCCGCAATCGCGCTCGGTTACACGGCCACCACATTCGCGCATCAGGCACCCGATACGCGCAGCGGCCGTGCCGCAATTCCGGTGGTCGGTTTCATCGTGGATCAGTTGGCCACCAGCCCCGAAGCCGTGATCGCCATCGACGCGGCGCGGCAGGCCTGCTGGCACGAAGGCCGCATCCTGCTGTCCGCCCAGACGATGAACGATCCCGAGATGGAGGAAAAGACCATCGAGGCAATGGTGGCACAGGGCGTGTCCGGTCTGATCTACATGACGATATTCACCCGCAAGATCGACCTTCCCGCCAGCCTGATCTGCTGCGGCGTGCCGGTGGTGCTGCTGAACTGCTACAGCGACGACCGGCGGTTCCCTGCGGTCGTTCCGGCCGAGATGGCGGCCGGGCAGCGGGCCACGCAGCATCTGATAGCCCTCGGTCATCGCCGGATCGGCATGATCACGGGCGAGCCCTGGATGGAGGCCACGCGCGACCGGCAAAAGGGCTATCGCCGCGCGCTGGCTGACGCCGGGCTGCCGTTCGATGCATCGCTGGTCGTGCGGGGCAACTGGTCGGCGAGTTCGGGCTATAACGGGACCCTCAGCCTGCTGGCGCTGCCGGACCGCCCGACGGCCATTTTCTGCCAGAACGACCGCATGGCCATCGGCTGTTACGAGGCGCTCAAGGAACAGGGGCTCCGCATTCCGCGGGACATGTCGGTGATCGGCTTCGACGACGAGGAAATCTCACGCCAGTTGCATCCGCAGCTCAGCACCCTCGTTCTGCCGCATCGCGCGATGGGGGCCTGGACCGTCAGGCAGTTGGGCAAACCGGCACAACCCGACGCGATCCCGCACCCCGTCGTTCGGCTTGAGTGCCCTTTGATCCCAAGGGACTCGGTCGAGCCGTTTCGCTCCAACCCGACAGACACCGGATCAGGCAGTCAGCGCTGACATCTTAACAAAGACCATCGCGGTTCGGCTGATGTAACCGCACGGAAACCTGCTGCCGGTCGGCGTGCCACCACCTGCCCGCAGCTTGCCTTTGCGGCCGAGCCGACAAGTCGAGATCAGTCAGACGGTGAGGATGTCAAACCCGATTGACCGACGCTTCGCATCGTTGCCACCCAGCGGACGGTCACAAGAGGCAGACATGAAAACAACCACCGGCATCAGGGCAAGGGCGGAACTTGCGAGATCAGGGTTCGATCCTCCCTGTTGTTCTTTTCAGGAAGCTCAAGAACATGGGGCTCCTGAGTAGTGTCGGTGGCACTCGTCTGATTTGCATGAACCCTCCCAACCCGGAACGTCGGCCAATGCGGACTGGGACCGGCAGCAAAGGCCCTGATCGAGGCGTCGAAATCCTCGACCCTCCCGACGACGGTCAGTAATTTCAGCGCCTTCGTCGCCCGTTCAGGTTCAGGTTCCGGCCCCGGCATAAAAGATGCAAGCCGGTTGGTCTGAAGGTTCCGGCATTGTCTGTCGCCCGGAATGGCAAGACGGGCACGCAGATAGCCTTCCAGATCGTGTTCCTTGGCCAGTTTTGTCCCAAGCGAGTCAACCGCCTGATGGCGCTTGAAGGTATAGGCGGAAATGATCCGCGCTATCGGATCGCGCAAGAAAATCAACGAAATGATCTGCACGCCGTCCACGACGGGAAGCGGTCCCAACATTGTATGGCTTGAAAACGCAACAGCATCGGGAGTAGGTCTGATCCAATCAGCTACCAAACCGCTATTGTTGCCGCCGTTTGCCGGAAACTCCCCGGTTACCAAAGTGATCGGCGAAGTTGTCTTTCAGCAAGCGGTCTACGGATGTTCCGGCATTCTTGAAAAGATGATAGTGCAAGATCACTGTTCTTAGAACCACCTCCCCCACCCCTTGATTACTGAACGCTGCCGTAAGT
Source organism: Rhodobacterales bacterium (assembly GCA_038246975.1). Classification (GTDB taxonomy): domain Bacteria; phylum Pseudomonadota; class Alphaproteobacteria; order Rhodobacterales; family Rhodobacteraceae; genus JAIYDJ01. The sequence goes on from JBBRVJ010000208.1 coordinate 5,468, forward strand.
GTTTATGGCTTCGAAAGCCGCCCGCATTTCTTCGAGCCCCCGCTCGGACGAGCAGGCTTCCTTCATGTAAATTCTCGCGTTGTCCGCAAGCCTTTGCCACTGCTTCGTGTCCTTGTGCAACAGACTGATCGCCTCCGCCCTTTCGCGCGGGGTCTAGACGATCAGACAGTCGTGACCCTTTCGCAAGCCGATGCCCTCAGCAGCGAAAGGGCTTGGAATACAAGGGATGCCATGCGACATGGCGGCCAGCACCTTTCCCTTGATGCATCGCGGCATCGCTGCCGGCGTCACAGTCTGGGCGCGGCGCGGTTTAATCTATGAACAACACGCGACCGACGATGCCGCGATCCTTTTCAAGGTCGGGGTCTTTGCCGCTGCAATGAAGCGCTCAAGCGCCGTGGCTCGCTGACGATCTGGTTCGATCCCGCCATGACCCGGGAAGCCGCACCGACCGGCAAGCGCGGCCGACGCCCCGACGAAAGGGGTGAGGAGGATCAGAAACCAGTCCGGGGGATTGTTTTCCCGGCGAACGCGCAAGCACGGCGGCAGATCAGCCAACGACCGCTATCTCTGAATGCTGCGAACGCGATGCCGCTCTGCGACCGGCAGACGCGCGCCGGTCGGTCAGAACTTGTCTCGGGAACGCCTCAGACCACCAGGAAATCCGCGTGCGTCAACGCCAGTCCGGCATCGAGTGCCGCGAACTGGATCCGTACAGCACCACCCAAGCCGTCGCTGTCGAAGTACAACCGGCCGGTATCGGTCTCATAGATGATCCGGTCCGAGGCGTCTGCGGCAAA
>JBBRVJ010000209.1:0-6249 GCA_038246975.1 Rhodobacterales bacterium
ATCCGGCCATGCCGAGCGGATCGACCATCGCACCCTTGAGGCGCAGCGCATCGAGGCGTTGGAGCTGGCCCACTTCGCCCATGAGCGGGGCGATGAGGCCGAGGCACTGGAACACACCGTCCGGGCTGTCGCGCTGGATCGCCCGCCCCTGCCCCAGTTATCGGCGGGCGCATGGCAGCTCAAGGAGCGCGGGCAGGAGGTTGCAGCCGTTCGCGTCTGGCATGAGGTCAAGGCCCATGCTGTCGAGGTGGCGCGTGTTGCCCAAGAGTTGGCCGGGCATGTTCGGACCTGGCTTGAGCGGACGGCGGATCACGTCCTGGACAATTTGCAGCCGCCCGCGAGTGAGCTGGCCTATGAAGGCGGCGACCGAGCGAAGCCGCAGGGCCTTGCCGCCCGGATGCGTGAGGCTTGGGCATTGCGCGATGCGCAATCAGAGATCGGTGAAAAGAGATCAGTGATCAGAGAAACGCATTCAGAGGAACAGGAAGCCCCGCAAAGCCTTGCCGACCGCCTGCGCGCGGCGTCGAAAGGGCTGGATCACGAGGAAATCGCCGCCCGCCTTGCTTCCATACGGGAGGGCCGGGAAGTGAAAGATCTGGACATGGCGCTGGAACTGGAACGGTTGCGGGCCGTCGAGCTTGAGCGGCAGATGGAGGCTCAACGCCACCGGACACCTGGGCATGAGCTGTAAGGGAGCCCAGTGGTTTATGCAGACATCCGCTGAACACACGATCTGCAACTTTGAGTTGATCTGGTGCTGTGGTATGTTTGGTCACCGTGAACTTATTTCGGAGGTTGTTATGAAAAAGACTGGTTTTATCGTCGCAGCGCTGTTTGCTGCAGTCGGTTTTGCGACGGCGGCGCAGGCCGCAGACACGATCACATTCAACTTGACCAACTCTACGGGCAGGACGATTAGCAAGCTTTCATCCAGCTGCCTGCCGTCTGGATCGACCTGCTCGATCCCGTCCTCGATTTCGAACGGGACGACCGGGGCTATCAAGATCACTTCGGTCGGTGGTGCTGGTGTTGGGCCACAGATGATAGCGAGATATGGCTATTCCAGCGGCGGCACGACTTATTCGTGCCAGTTGACGGTCAGCGCAACGAAGAGCAACGTTAACCCGAACGTCTGCACGGGTTCGTCAGCCAGCTTTCTCAAGACAGATGGCACCGCTTCAGCTCCGACATGCAGCTCTAATCCTCCTACCTTGGTCAGCGCCAACAACAGTACCTGCACATATGTTTACTCTGCCACGATGCAGTAGCAGGAATTCTGCGTCCTATTTTGCAAAATAGGCGTAGAACATGTGCGACCCGATCATTCCGGTGGTTTGCCCTCGGGTCGCGCTCATTTCGTCATAGAGTGCTTGGTTCCCGATTGGAGCATGAGTGACGCCGCCACCTTGAGCGTAGCCGTCCTTATAAATCGTCCAGCTGACGTTGGGCTGCCAGTTCATTTCTGATGTTTCATCCACCGTCTTAATGATGACCTTGCCGTCCTTCAGCGCCTTCATGAATTCAGCTTGATCTGGATAACGCGCGTCATAGCCTGCAGCATCGCTTTTCAGATAATCCAGCACCTGCTGCCGGAAGGCGGCCTTGTCCACGGGCACGTCGAGGCCCGTGGTCTGCACCTCGACCGTATCACCAAAGCTGGCCGCTTTGGCGACATCGGACCCGGGCCCAAAATAGTTGATGGCGGTTTGGGCGCTAAGGATGATTTTTGTATCACTTGAAGAGCTGGCGAATTTCGGGCTGGCAGAGTTCAATGTGCCGATAACGCTCTTGGGCTGTATTCCAGTTGTTTGGCTGGATTGCCTTGCGGATGCATCCGTCAAAAGCCGCAAAGCGACAGATGCAGAGCTATTCAGGGTTGTATTTATTGAAGACATTGGAAGCCTCAAAATGACGCATTCAAAGCATATTATCTGACTTCCGTTAAGGAGCAGTTATTTTGAGCGGCGGCATGCGGCTTGGTGGGTGCTGATCCGGGTACATGGCCGTCGTCTCAGTGAGAGGATTATGGCAGCAGCGCGCGCTTCACCGCATCCGGCTCTTTCTGGATCAACCGCAGCAGAGTCGCCGCCGGCCCGCTGACCCGACGTTGCCCCTGCTCCCACTTGCGATAGCCAGACAGGCTCATGCCCATCAGTGGGGCCATCTGTGCCTGCGTCAGTTTGGCCAGCTCGCGGACTTCCCGCGGGGCAATCGGTGCGTGGACAACAGCTGGCCCTTCGCCTTTCGCATGGGCGAGGGCTTCGTTCATTGCCTGGATCAGATCATCGCCAAGGGTGCTCATCTCTTCTCCTTCCGGGTTGCCTTAAGGGCCGCCGCCAGTGTGGAAACGGTCCGCTTTTCGTCGGGCGTCATGTCGCCCTGATCGTTCTTCGCATAGGCCAGAAGGGCGTAGAGCGGCGTGGTATCATCCAGATAGTAGTAGATGATCCGTGCCCCTCCCCTCTTGCCGCGCCCGGATGCCGCAAAGCGCACCTTGCGAACCCCGCCCGTTCCCGGGATTTCATCGCCTGCCAACGGGTTCTCCGCCAGAAAGTCGATCAGCTCGCGCTTCTCGTCTTCGGTGAAGAGCTTTTCCGTCTGACGGGTGAAGATCGGGGTCTCTGCTACCGACTGCATGGCTTTATATACCCCATTGGGTTACTTTTTCAAGTGTCATGCGCGATTGACCTTTCCGGAACCGTGGCACTAGCTGAAGAGCCGCTTCCAGAAGCCCTTCGGCCTCTGATCGTTCAGCAGTGCTAGGACACGGCCTTCAGAGCTGTCGAGGCGCTTCCGAAGATCCTCCACGGTATCCGTCAGATGGCGCTTCTGCTCGTCCAAGCCGTTCTTCCGTTCTTCCATCACAGCCAGCTCTTTTTCCAGATCAGCTATGCGCTGCAATGCGTTGAAATCGGCAGACTTTTCTGTGTGTTGCGCATCGTTGCGCATCGTTGCATTTGCAAGTGGTGCAACGCGTTGCGCGACGGGCGGGAAAACTCTGTGAAGCTCGGACGGATCAATCTCATACGACCCGGATTCACCCTTTGATGCAGAAATCTTCCCACTTTTTATGGCGCGCTGAATCGTCGCCTTATTCTTTCCGGTGGCTGATGCAGCCTCTGAAAGCGTGTATTTCATGGTGTTGCCAGTCCGTTGCGCTTCGTTGCATTTCTGTGTTGTGCAACGCGTTGCGCCGTTGTGTCCAGCTTTCTATCGTCGCAGGCTTTCCTGTTTCTTGCAGTATGCCACAAAGGCCGCGCCAGCATTCTTGGGTGGGTTCCCCTTGGCGGATTCGCCTTTGGCAAAGGCCAGCCAATCTGCCCGCAGGACGTGATAATCCCGACCCGTCGCGCGGGCGACTTCGCGGGCCTTTTCTTCAGCCCATTCCGGCAGCCGGATATCGGGAGCCAGTGCCGCAGAGGCAGAGCGTGGCCGGAAGATCACCAGATCGCCAGCGGTCAGCTCGATCCTGTAGAACGGCGTGCAGTTATCTTCGATGATCTGCCGCAGGTTCAGCCGGAACTTCTTGAGCGGGGCGTTGCTGCCCGTTTTGTTCTGAAGGTTGGCAAGCCCGATCTGCCATTTCGGCTGTGCGCCGCAATGCTTGCGCGCGATCTCATACAGGCGGCGTTCCAGCGGGCGGCGTAGGCGGAAGTAATCTTCCGAAATGCTGATGACCTCGTTGGCCTCGATCGCGCGCATCAGCCAGTCCGACAGTACAACTTCGCAGTAGTCGAGGCGCCATTTCCCTTCTTCGCGCATGACGAAGCCGCCTTCGTCAATCAGGCCGAAGATGCGGACCTCTTTGCGGTTCCCAGTCCTGATGTTGGTCTTGAACTGGGTGCCCTGCAATCGCTGGAAGGCATGTTCCAGGCGCTTGTATTCGCGGCCATCGGTGTTGCGGTTTGTCCCGATCATCAGCTCACGGGCGCTGAACCTGACCCGCTTCCCGATGGGTTCGCCCCGGTTCTTTCTGTCCATCAGCTGGCTGATGCAGAAAATCAGGATGTCTTTGTCCTTGATGGTCGGCAGCCCCAGCCCGGAAGGGATGATTTCCAAGCTGTTTTCCCCGGTCTGGTAGACCAGGTGGCGCATGTCTGGTTGCGTGGCCAACGAGAACAGCGGGTGTTCCATCGAAGCCATATCATCCTTGGGCACGACATCGGCGATGTCGAGGATGAAGAAGTCTTTCTGTGGGTGTCGATCTGGAAGTAGGGCCATGGGTGATTCTTAGCTCATGTTCGTGCTATCGGGAACCAAAATTCGTGCTATCGGGAACCGATACCCAAGGCGGTGCGCTAAGTGCTTCCGTTCGTGCTTTCGGGAACCCGTTCTCGTGCCAAAACCGTTCGTGCCTTTCGGAACCAAAATTCGTGCCTTTCGGAACCAAAATTCGTGCCTTTCGGAACTATCCACAGGGTTAAAGTGTTGGTTTTGAAAGTGTTCTGGCATCCGTAACACTACTCCGTAGGTAACACTAATAACACTAGGGTTTTTCGCCCGGATCGCACCCAGAAGCCCACCGCCTGCGCTTGTGGCAAACGGCGGATTTGCCATGAAGAAGGCAGGGGCGGCAGCGAGGTCAGCCCCCAGCTTGAGACGGGCGCTCGATCCAGATGGCGCAGAAGCTGCTACCGTCGGCCTGTTCCTGAATCTGTCCGCCTGCGGAAGTGCAGTAGATGCGTGGAAACTGCCCGAACTCGCGCGCATCACCCCGACCCATGATCAGAAACGCCGCCAGAAGCCCCAGAACGGCCCCGCCAGCGCCAACCGATGCCAACCACACCCAGAACCCGCCGAAGTAGCGCCAAGCCTCTCTGCGGGCCTGTCCTGCGGCTTTTGAGAGGTCTCTGGCCGCTGCGATGGTTTCGGCATGGCTTTTCTCGATAGCCCTGCTGGCGGCATCGGTGGCTGCGAGGATGGTTTCCAGCGCCAGTTTTTCCAGCCGCAGGTCCATGCGCTCGGAAATGGCCTCGTAGACAGCTTGTCCGGTCTGGGCCATCGAAGCCACGCCCTGGACAAGTTGCTGGTTCAGGGCTTCGGCCTCGGTCTTGTTGAGGCTGGTTCGTTGGAGATGGGCAATCTGTTGCCCAATGCGGGCCAGCTCGTCGGCGAGAATTTCGAAGGAGTCCCTGCCGTCGTTCATGCTTCACCGGCCCCGGCGCTTTGCGCCTTGGCATCGAGGTCAGCCAGAAGCCCCGCAACCTCCTTCTGATCGACTTCCCTGGTCGCGTTCTTGCGGAGGGTCGAAGCCAACCACTTGGCAATCTTGGGGTCTTTCAGGGCTTCGGTCGTGACGATGGCCCCGACAATAATCTTGCGGCGGGTGTCCTGTGCCTTTGCCCGTGTTTTGAGGCGGGCCAGTTTTGCCTGAGCCTCAGCTACCTGTTGTTCAATCGTCCGCACCATTTCGCCGCTCTGTCGCTCGTTCCGGTTGTGCTTTTGGCCGGAATGTAGGAAGGTTGCAAGACACGAAGTGCCCACTTATACAAACGCTGCGCGTTTGTGTGGGCAATGGGCGCTGCACTCCCCTTTGAACCCCAAGCTAAGGCACCGCGCGGAAATGGCGATCTATCACCTTCGGGCCACGATGATTTCTCGATCTGCTGGCCGCAGTGCGACGGCAGCGGCGGCTTATCGCAGCGCGACCCACATCGAAGATCATCGCACCGGGCTTTCCTTCGATTACCGCGCGCGCAGCGGCGTCGATCATGTCGAAATCCTCGCCCCTGCCGCTGCGCCGGAATGGGTGCAGGACCGGGCGGCGCTGTGGAACGCGGTCGAGGCGGCCGAGACCCGGAAGAATTCGCAGGTTGCCCGCGAAATCCGGGTGGCCTTGCCCGACGAGCTGGACCACGCGCAGCGGGTGGAGCTGGTGCGCGACTTCTGCCAGCGCCAGTTCGTGGACCGGGGCATGGTGGCCGACATCGCCCATCATGCGCCGGGGCGCGAGGGCGATGATCGCAACCACCACGCCCATATCCTGCTTACCACGCGCGAAATCGCCGCCGATGGCTTCACGACCAAGAACCGCGACTGGAACGCCGTCGAGGTTCTGGAGGGGTGGCGCGAGGCGTGGGCGCGGGACAGCAACCTTGCCCTTGAGCTATCCGGCCATGCCGAGCGGATCGACCATCGCACCCTTGAGGCGCAGCGCATCGAGGCGTTGGAGCTGGCCCACTTCGCCCATGAGCGGGGCGATGAGGCCGAGGCACTGGAACACACCGTCCGGGCTGTCGCGCTGGATCG
>JBBRVJ010000210.1:0-6247 GCA_038246975.1 Rhodobacterales bacterium
CGGGGGTTCATCCTGTGGTTGCGGGATGCCGTGGATCAGAGCGACGAGGGTTTGCACTTCAGCCTGCCATTGCAGCGCGGCCACCTGCATCAGGCGGGCAAGTTCGGCAGGGTCGGGGACGGGATCTGTCGTCACGGCGGGGTCAGGCCGCACAGGCGGCGCAGAAGGGCGTGTAGGGCAGCAGGTCCAGCCGCGCCTCGGCAATCTGGTCGCTACAGCGGGTGCAGGTGCCATAAGTACCCGCTTCGATCCGGGCCAGGGCCGCCGCGATCTGGCGCAATTCCTGCTGGCCTGCGGTGCCCAGCGATTCGAGCACCTCGTCGTCAGCCCGTTCAGTGGCCAGATCCTCCCAATCCTTTGCAGGAAGTTCGTCCAGCGACGACTCGATGCCCGCCAGTCGGGCATTCAGATCGGCGGCGCGGGTGGTCAGTTGGGTTTTTCGACGCGATAACGGGGTCATAGCGATCTCCTTTTAGCAGGCTAGTATATCAGCCCTGCCCTGCCCGCACATTGATGTGGATCAAGGTCTTCTGCCGCCGCGCTTGACCTTTGGCGGGGCAATGGTCATGCCTTTGTGACACGCCAGAGGAGCCAAGCCATGGACATTCGCGCGCTGACCCCGACCTATGCCGTCTCGCCCCAGATCGAGGCCGGGGACCTGCCTGCGATCAAGGCGGCGGGTTACACCACGATCATCGACAACCGCCCTGACGGTGAGATTCCCCCCGACCTGCACACGCCCCACATACAGGCGGCGGCAGAGGCGCTGGGGCTGGTGTTCATCGCCAATCCGGTGCTTGGCGGGGCGATGACGATGGACAATGTGGTGGTGCAGAAGGCGGCGATCGATGGGGCGTCCGGCCCAGTGTTCGCCTATTGCGCCAGCGGCAACCGCAGTTCGGTGGTCTGGGCGCTGGCTGAGGCCGGGCGGATGCCTGCCGATGATCTGATCGGGATTCCGGCGAAGTTTGGCTATGCGCTGGGGCATCTGCGGGCGCAGATCGACGCGCTGGCGCGTCATCATTAGCGTTTCAGCAGTCGTATAGGGTCAGAACCGGACGCAGCACCTTGTCGAGAGCGGCGATGGTTTCGGGTTTCAGCTTGACCCGGTGGTCACCCGGCACCGCCTTGCGCAAAAAGTTGGCGGGGTTTTCCGCCTCAGGCAGTTTGTCGACCATCCCCATCAGGCGCTCGATCTGCCCCTGCCCCAGGTTCCAGCCGAAATGCGCAAGCACCTTGCGCACCAAACGGCGTTTCTGGAACAGATAATCCTCGTAACGCAGGCACAGGCATTGGGGATCCTCCAGCAAGGTCGCGTATTGGGTCAAGGTGCGCAGCATCGGTCGCGCCTCGCGCAGCACATAGTCGTCGATCGGAGTTTGCAGCGCGGCGGCGCGTTTTGCCTCGAACAGCGCGCGGCCATCGCCCAGTGCGCCTGACGCTTGAGGCAGGCCGTGCGAATAGGAGTCGGAGTAATACAGGCTTACCAGCGCGTCACGCGGGTCGCGGAACATGAACACCTTGCGGCCATCGCGGTAGCCTTGCGCTGCCGACAGACCCGGCGGCAGCGTGCGGAAGGCCGAGTAAAGGTTGCCGGGATGGATCAGGGGGGTCAGGTCGATCTCGGCCCAGTCGCGGGCGCGCAGGCCCAGTCTGAACATCCGGTCGGGCAATGCCACGTTCGGCACGGCGTTGCGTTGGGCCAGATAGCCCGTGATCTGGTTGAACAGGGATGACCCGGATTTCCGCACGCCAAGGCAAAAGAAGGCCGGTCCGTTCAGGCCGGGGGCGATGTCAAACGCGATGTCGGCGCCGTTGACCGTCAGGGCCATGGGCACGGTCGGGGGCATCTGTTTGGGGGGGGCGGGCGGCATTGGCGGCGTCCTTAAACTAATTCGTCAATGCGTCGGTCAGCGGGATGACATCGACCGCCTGATCGGTGCGCTGGCGGCCCGAGATGCGCATGATCCCCTTGATCGGGGCCACGTCGGAATAATCGCGCCCGCGGGCCACGACGATGTGATCTTCGCCCGCCAGACAGTCGTTGGTCGGGTCGTAGTCCACCCAGCCGACCCCTGCCCCGCACCACGCGCGCACCCAGGCGTGCATCGCATCCGCCCCTTCGAGCCGGGGTTTGCCGGCGGGCGGGATGGTGCGCAGAAAGCCGCTGACATAACCCGCAGGGATGCTCACCCCGCGCAGGGCGGCGATCAGGATATGGCTGAAATCCTGACACACGCCTTTGCGGGCGGCGAACGCCTCGGCGAGCGGCGTGTCGACGGTGGTGGCCTTGGCGTCGAAAGTCATGTGGGTGTGCAAGGCCTGGCCGATGGCCTGCACCGCCTGCAGGGTGGTCATTCCGGGGCGCAGAGCGTGGCGGGCGAAGGTGGTGGTTGGGGCGGTCAGCGGCACGCGAAATGACGGAGCCAGCGCATGCAGCGGCGACTCCCCCCCCATATCGCGACACGCGTCCAGATCGGAGGCAAGCGTGGGCAGCAAAGCTGACAGGTCCGGTCCATTGGCGCGCGGGCGGCGTTCGACCCGCGCCTGCATGGTCAGCGCCAGATGGTCGTGCGGCGCGCGAAAGGTGAATTCAACAGTGCCGTTGCCAAAGAAATCACGCCCGTCGAGCCGTTCTTCGGGGCGCGGGGTGATGGTCAGCAACCCCGCGATCAGCCGCTGCGATCCCACGATTTCCAACGGCATGACCCGCGCCAGATGACGCCCCGCGAGAGCGGCGTTGGCGTAGTCATAGGTGATGGCGAGTTTGATGTCGTAGATCATGGGTGCCAGACTTTCCCGCGCGGCGTCATCTTGCCATGCCAGATTTGGCCAGCAAACAAATCACGCCGCCCCTCCCTGCCACTTGGAAGGCACGACAGAGCGCCAGGCCCGGCAGGCGCGGCCTGATTACCAGCCGGATTGCGGCAAACCCCTTGGCCCTTGTCTTGCGGCTCCGGCTCACGGACGCCATTGGCAAATCCCCTGATCGGTCCGGGGACGGTGTATCTGCCAATGCGATGAACAGTCAGGTTCATCAAGCCACCCCCCTCAATGCATATAAGCCCGGTTCAGCGCAGTGGACAGGTCCAGGATATCGCCATAAGTCGCGCGCAGGGCGCGCGTGTCGAGGCTTTCGACCGAATGCACGGTCAGCGCGGTCTGCAACGCCAACGCCTTGCGGTCGACGTCCAGCATTTCACTGGGACCGCGCAGGTGCGACAGATCGGCAAGCCGCGCCTGCAGCACATCCAGATGAAAGCGCAGCGACCGGGGGTTCATCTCGTCCAGCGCCAGCAGGTCGATCACGGTTTCGCGGCTGGTCACCACGGCATAGCGTTGGCGATGGACCATGGTGCTGTCGCCGATCTCGATGGCCAGATCAAGGCCGCCGTCGGGGGCCTCCGGGTTGGCCACCGCCGCCAGCAGTTCCGACATCATTGCCGCGCGTTCCAGCGACCGCCCGATGGTCAGAAACTGCCAGCCCGTGGCGCGGAACATGTTTTCATGCACCAGCCCCGAGAACCCTGCGATCTTGCGCAGCATCACGCCCATGATCAGCGCGGCATCATTGCCCGGCTGCGCGGTCTTGGCGACGCGGGTCATGGATTTCTCCATATCCTTCAGCGCGGCCCAGCCATCGACGCTGAAGCGGTCCCTGATCTGGCTGGCGCTGGACACGGCGGCGGCAAGGGTGGACAGCAGGCCTTTGGGCACGGGTTGGTCGGGGTCGATGCCGTAGGCCCTGAGCCTGGTGCGGATGATTTTCAGCAGGGGTTCGGTCGCGGCCTCGGTCAAACGGCTGTTGTAGGCGCGGACCAGCCGGGCCAGACCTTCGGTGCGTTCGACGTAACGGCCAAGCCAGAACAGATTGTCCGCCGCGCGGGACGGCAGCGGCCCCGGCTGGGCGCGGCGGAACGGCGTGTCGGGGGGGGCCAGAAGCGACACATTCTCGACCGGATGATCGCTGACCACCCAGACATCGGCCACCGACCCGCCGTTGCGCATCGAAATGGCGGCGGTATCGGCGCTGGACCCGATGCGGCCAAATCCGCCCGGCATGACTTGCCAGCCCTGCGGCGTGCGGGCCAGAAACATGCGGATCGTCATCGGGCGCGGCACCAGAACCCCGTTGTCATAGACCGGGGTGGTGGACAGGCTGACCAGTTCCTTGCCGACCAGCCCTTGGGCATTGTCGGTCAGCCAGCCGTGCAGGTCGGCATCATCGGCCAGCCCGCGCATCTGGCCTGCGATGGCGTGGGTGGTGCTGCCTTCGAACGGCATTCTTGTGGCCAATGCCGGGCCGATCATCATCCGCTTGGCATGGGCGCGAACATGCGCCAACTCGGCCCGTCCGCCGCACCACCAGGTGGCGACATTGGGCAGACGCAGCGAGGCTCCGGTCAGCACGCGCGCGATTTTCGGCAGGAAGGCCATCAGGGCCTGCGTCTCCAGCACCCCCACCCCCAGCGCGTTGACCATCGCCACATGACCCTTCCGGATCGCCGACAACAGGCCGGGGGTGCCCAGCGCGCTGTCCTCGCGCAGTTCCAGCGGGTCGGCCCAGACCCCGTCCATCCGCCGCCACAACACATCGACCGGGGCCAGACCCTGTACGGTGCGGACCCATAGCTGGCCGTTTTCTACGGTCAAATCCTCCCCTTCCAGCAGCGACATGCCCAGATAGCGCGCGATATAGGCCTGTTCGTAATAGGTATCGGTCAGCGGCCCCGGCGTCAGAATGCCCGCCCGCGCGGCAGGGTCCTGGCGCAGCCGGTCCAGCGCGTCGCGGAACGACCGGAAGAACCCGGCCAGCCGAAGGACATTCGATTTCTGATAAAGGTCAGGAAACACCCGTCGCGTCGCCACGCGGTTTTCCAATGCGAACCCCGCACCCGATGGCGCATCGGTACGGTCCGACAGCACCCACCAGCGGCCATCGGGGCCACGGCCAATCTCGAAACCGACGAAATGCAGGAAATGCCCCGACCGGGGAACGACCCCCACCATCGGGTGCAGCCATTCGGGGTTCTTTGCAATCAAAGTGGCGGGCAGGTGGCCTTCGGCGACCAGCCGGTTTGCGCCGTACAGGTCGGCGGCGACCATTTCCAGCAACTCGGCGCGCTGGATCAGGCCTGTGGCGATGTCGCGCCATTCGGATTCGGGCAGCAGGATCGGCACCGGGCTGAACGGCCAGTCGCGCCCCGCCAACGTGGCATCGCCGTAGGCGCGAAAGAACACGCCCGCGTCGGCCAGATGCTGATCCCCCGCCGCAAAGGCCGCCTCGGTTTCCGCAGCAGTCAGCGACGACAAATGCGCAATCAGCCCGGCCCAGGCGGGCCGCATGGCGCCCGTGGCATCGGCCAATTCATCCGGCACGCCGGGCAAGGGTTCGTACCGCGCAAACAGCTTGCGGTCGGGGAGAGGCTTGCGGGTCGCGCGGTCGGCCATTTACACCCCCGGACTGCGGCGCAAATCCAGCGTCATGGGAAACTCGGGGTGCGGGGTTTCCGCCACGGGTTCATAGAACCCGCCCGAATGGCCCCAGGGTTCGAACCGCGACAGACGGCGCGCTTCTGCCTCGTTGCCGTTGACCGGGAACGTGTCATAGCTGCGCCCGCCCGGATGTTTGACGTGATAAGTGCAGCCGCCCAGCGCGCGGCTGGTCCATGTATCATAGATGTCAAACGTCAACGGCGCGTTGATCGGCAAGACCGGGTGCAGCGCCAGCGGCGGCTGCCATGCCTTGTAGCGGACCCCCGCCACCGCGACGCCCGATCCGACCGATTGCAACGGCAGTTTGCGCTGGTTGCAGGTCACGATGTAGCGGCCGGCCGTGCTGCTGATCAGTTTGGCCTGCAGCCGTTCGACCGAACTGTCGGTATAGCGCACCGTGCCGCCGATGGCCCCGGTTTCGCCCATGACATGCCACGGCTCCAGTGCTGCGCGCAGTTCCAGCTTGACGGCTTCGATCTCGACCTCGCCGCAGAAGGGGAAGCGGAACTCGGCCTGCGCCTTGAACCAGTCGGGGTTAAGGTCGAACCCGTGCGCCTTGAGGTCGGCCAGCACCTCCAGAAAGTCTGCCCAGACGAAATGCGGGAGCATGAAGCGGTCGGCCAGGGTCGTACCCCAGCGCGTCAGATGCCCGGTGGCAGGTGCCGCCCAGAACCGCGCAATCAGGGCGCGGATCAGCAGTTGCTGAGCCAAAGACATGCGCGGGTTGGGCGGCATTTCAAAGCCGCGAAAC
>JBBRVJ010000211.1:0-6221 GCA_038246975.1 Rhodobacterales bacterium
GGGTCGCGGCACGGTGGTGACGGGCCGGATCGAGCGTGGCGTGATCAATGTCGGCGGTGAAGTTGAAATCGTTGGCATTCGCGACACCAGCAAGTCGGTCTGTACCGGCGTCGAGATGTTCCGCAAGCTGTTGGACCGCGGCGAGGCGGGCGACAACGTCGGCGTTCTGCTGCGCGGCATCGACCGGGAAGGCGTGGAACGGGGGCAGGTGCTGTGCAAGCCGAAATCGGTGATGCCGCACACAAAGTTCGAGGCCGAAGCCTATATCCTGACCAAGGAAGAGGGCGGGCGCCACACCCCGTTCTTTGCCAACTACCGCCCGCAGTTCTACTTCCGCACGACGGACGTGACCGGGACGGTGCAGCTGCCGGACGGGACCGAAATGGTGATGCCGGGCGACAACCTGAAGTTCAACGTCGAGTTGATCGCCCCTATCGCCATGGAAGAAAAGCTCCGCTTCGCCATCCGCGAAGGTGGGCGGACCGTCGGTGCGGGCGTGGTGTCGAAGATCCTCGCCTGATGTTTTGCGGCGCGCCTTGGGGCGCGCCGTCCTACCCAATGATGTGAACCTATTGGACGGGCGCGGTTGCCCCTCTTACGTTCCGAAGGAAAAACAATGGCCAGTCAAACTATCCGTATCCGGCTGAAAGCGTTCGATTATCGCGTGCTGGATGCCAGCACCGCCGAGATCGTCAGCACGGCCAAGCGCACCGGCGCGCATGTGCGCGGCCCGATCCCGCTGCCGAACAAGATCGAGAAATTCACCGTTCTGCGCGGTCCGCACATCGACAAGAAGTCGCGCGACCAGTGGGAAATCCGGACGCACAAGCGTCTGCTGGACATCGTCGATCCGACCCCCCAGACCGTGGACGCGCTGATGAAGCTCGACCTCGCGGCTGGCGTGGATGTCGAGATCAAAGTTTAAGGGGGCATGCACAAAATGCGCTCTGGCGTTATCGCAAAGAAGCTGGGCATGACCCGGCTGTTTCTGGAAGACGGCAAGCAGGTTCCTGTGACCGTTCTTCAACTCGACGCTCTGCAAGTCGTTGCACAGCGCACCGCCGACCGGGACGGCTACACGGCTGTTCAACTTGGCGCAGGACTGGCGAAGGCCAAGCGGACGACGGCCGCCATGCGCGGCCACTTCGGCAAGGCGCAGGTCGAGCCGAAGCGGAAGATCGCGGAATTCCGCGTCACCCCCGATTGCATGATCGGTGTGGGCGAAGAGATCACCGCTGACCATTACTTTGCCGGACAGTTCGTCGATGTGGCCGGCACGTCGATCGGCAAGGGGTTTCAGGGTGCGATGAAGCGCCACAACTTTGGCGGTCTGCGGGCCAGCCACGGGGTGTCGGTGTCGCACCGTTCGCATGGGTCCACGGGCCAGTGCCAAGACCCCGGCAAGGTGTTCAAAGGCAAGAAGATGGCCGGTCACATGGGCGCTGTCCGCAGCACCACCCAGAACCTGCAGGTGATCCGCACCGACAGTGACCGTGGCCTGATCATGATCAAGGGCGCTGTCCCCGGATCGAAGGGCGGTTGGGTCACGATCAAGGACGCGGTGAAGAAGCCGGTTCCGGACACTGTGATCCGTCCTGCGGCGCTGAAATCCGACAAGGTTGCAGCCCATAAGGCAGCAGAAGCGGCAGCGGCAGCAGCGGCGGCGACAGAAGCAGAACACGAAGCAGCATTGGTTGCCGATCGGATGGCGGCAGAAGAGGCCGCGACACTTGCGTCGGAACAGCCACAGACTGATGGAGGTCAAGCATGAAACTCGATGTGATCAAACTTGACGGCTCTGCGGCCGGTTCCATCGACCTTGACGAGGCGCTGTTCGGGCTGGACCCGCGCGCGGACGTGCTGCACCGCGTTGTGCGCTGGCAGCGGGCCAAGGCTCAGGCCGGAACCCACTCGGTTCTGACCCGTGCAGAAGTGTCTTACTCGACCAAGAAGATCTACAAGCAGAAAGGCACCGGCGGCGCACGCCACGGGTCCAAGAAGGCTCCGATCTTCCGGCACGGTGGCGTCGTGAAGGGCCCGACCCCGCGCAGCCATGCGCACGATCTGCCCAAGCAATTCCGTGCGTTGGGTCTGCGTCATGCCTTGTCTGCAAAGGCCAAAGCGGGCGAACTGGTCATTCTGGACGAGGCCACGATGGCCGACGCGAAGACCGCGATGCTGGCCAAAGCGGTGTCCGAGCGTGGCTGGAAGCGCGTGCTGATCATTGATGGTGCAAGTGTCGATGCGAACTTCGCGCTCGCCGCCCGCAACATCGAAGGCGTGGACGTGCTGCCGACCATGGGCGCAAACGTGTATGACATCCTGAAGCGTGACACCCTGGTGATCACCAAGGCAGGTGTCGAAGCTTTAGAGGCCCGCCTGGGTCAAGGGGGGCTGAAATGAGCGTGAAACCCGAACATTACGACCTGATCAAGAAGCCGATCATCACCGAAAAGGCCACGATGGCCGGTGAGAAGAATGCTTTCGTGTTTCAGGTGGCGATGGATGCGACCAAGCCGATGATCAAGGAAGCCGTCGAGGCGATCTTTTCGGTCAAGGTGAAGGCGGTCAACACCACCATCACCAAAGGCAAGGCCAAGAAGTTCCGTGGCCGGGCCGGCGAGCGCAGCGACAAGAAAAAAGCCTACGTCACCCTGGAAGCAGGAAACTCTATCGACGTCAGCACCGGGCTTTGATATAGCCCCGCAATCCTGCGGCCCCGGGTTCGTCCGGGGCCGCAGACTTTTACGAATCGGGGATCTTCGGAGCCCTTCATGCGGCTCGCAACGTCGAGCCCCCTACAACGGAAGACAGAAAGCATGGCACTCAAGTCGTACAAGCCGACGACGCCTGGCCAACGCGGGTTGGTTCTGATCGACCGTTCGGAACTGTGGAAAGGCCGCCCGGTCAAAGCCCTTACCGAGGGTTTGATCAAGACCGGTGGCCGGAACAATACCGGACGAATCACGATGTGGCACAAGGGTGGGGGCGCCAAGCGTCTGTACCGTGTGGTCGATTTCAAGCGTCGCAAATTTGACATTCCGGCGGTCGTCGAGCGGATCGAATACGATCCGAACCGCACCGCTTTCATCGCGCTGATCCGGTATACGGATGGCGAGGTGGCCTACATCCTGGCGCCGCAACGTCTGGGGATCGGCGATTCTGTGATCGCTGGCGGCAAGACCGACGTGAAGCCGGGCAATGCGATGCCGTTCAGCGGCATGCCGATCGGGACGATCGTGCACAACGTCGAATTGAAGGCCGGCAAGGGCGGGCAGTTGGCGCGTGCAGCCGGTACTTATGCGCAGTTCGTCGGTCGTGACGGCGGCTATGCTCAGATCCGTCTGTCTTCGGGCGAATTGCGGTTGGTCCGTCAGGAATGCATGGCCACCATCGGTGCCGTGTCGAACCCGGACAACTCCAACCAGAACTTCGGCAAAGCAGGCCGGATGCGTCACAAGGGCATCCGCCCGACCGTGCGCGGTGTTGCCATGAACCCGATCGACCACCCGCATGGTGGTGGTGAAGGCCGGACGAGCGGTGGTCGTCATCCGGTTACCCCTTGGGGTAAAGGGACCAAAGGCAACAAGACCCGCAAGGCCAAAGCTTCGGACAAGTTGATTGTCCGGTCGCGTAACCAGAAGAAAGGGCGCTAGTCCATGGCACGCTCCATTTGGAAAGGCCCCTTCGTTGACGGCTACGTCCTGAAGAAGGCTGAAAAGGCAAAAACCGGCGGCCGCGCCGAGGTCATCAAGATCTGGTCGCGCCGCTCTACCATCCTGCCGCAGTTCGTCGGGCTGACTTTTGCGGTGTACAACGGCAGAAAGCACATCCCCGTCGCTGTGACCGAGGAAATGATCGGCCAGAAGTTCGGTGAATATTCGCCGACGCGGACCTACTACGGTCACGCCGCCGACAAGAAAGCGAAACGGAAGTAAGCCATGGCAACCGAGAACAACCCCCGCCGCGTGGCCGAAAACGAAGCACAGGCTATCGCCAAGATGCTGCGCACCTCGCCCCAGAAGCTTAACCTTGTTGCGGGCCTGATCCGTGGCAAGAAAGTGGAACGGGCTTTGGCCGATCTGACCTTCTCCAAACGTCGCATCGCCGGTGATGTGAAGAAGTGCCTGCAGTCGGCCATTGCCAACGCCGAAAACAATCACGGTCTGGACGTCGACAACCTTGTCGTCGCCCATGCTTTCGTTGGCAAGAACCTGGTGATGAAGCGGGGCCGCCCGCGGGCGCGTGGCCGCTTCGGCAAGATCATGAAACCGTTCAGCCAGTTGACCATCACGGTCCGTCAAGTCGGGGAGACTGCATAATGGGTCAGAAGGTCAACCCTATCGGGATGCGCTTGCAGATCAACCGCACCTGGGACAGCCGCTGGTTTGCGGAATCCAAGGACTACGGCAATCTGCTGCTGGAAGACCTGAAAATGCGCGCTTTCATCCATGAAGAGTGCAAGCAGGCCGGCGTGTCGAAAGTCATCATCGAACGCCCCCACAAGAAGTGCCGTGTGACCATTCACACCGCGCGCCCCGGCGTCATCATCGGCAAGAAAGGCGCGGATATCGAAACGCTGCGCAAGAAGCTGACGGTGTTCACCAAGTCGGAACTGCATCTGAACATCGTCGAGATCCGCAAGCCGGAACTAGACGCGCAACTGGTGGCCGAAAGCATCGCCCAGCAGATGGAACGCCGGGTGTCTTTCCGTCGCGCAATGAAGCGGGGCGTGCAGAATGCCATGCGGATCGGGGCCTTGGGCATCCGGGTCAACGTCGGAGGCCGTCTTGGCGGGGCAGAGATTGCCCGGACCGAATGGTACCGCGAAGGCCGTGTGCCGCTGCACACCCTGCGCGCCGACATCGACTATGCGCTGTCCGAAGCCGTGACGCCTTATGGCATCATCGGCGTCAAGGTCTGGATCTTCAAAGGCGAGATTGCCGAGCATGATCCGCAAGCGCATGACCGCCGCCACGCCGAGGCGCAGGAGGGTGCAGCCCCGCGCCCGCCGCGTCGCGACCGCGACCGCGCGTAAGGGAGAGAGAAGATGCTGCAACCAAAGCGCACCAAATTCCGCAAACAGCACAAGGGCCGGATTCACGGCGAGGCGAAGGGCGGCTTCCTGCTGAACTTCGGCTCGTTCGCCTTGAAGGCCACCGAGCCGGAGCGGGTCACCGCCCGTCAGATCGAAGCGGCCCGCCGCGCGATCACCCGTCACATGAAGCGGCAGGGCCGGGTCTGGATCCGGATTTTCCCGGATGTGCCGGTGTCGGCCAAGCCTGTCGAAGTTCGGATGGGGAAGGGCAAAGGCTCGACCGACTATTGGGCGGCCAAGGTGAAACCCGGCCGGATCATGTTCGAAATCGACGGCGTATCCGAAGTGATCGCCCGCGAGGCGCTGCGCCTTGGGGCGATGAAGCTGCCGGTGACGACCCGCGTGGTGGTCAAGGAAGATTGGTAAAAAGCGGTGCGTGCAAGCACGCACCCTACGCCTTGATGGCCCCTGCCGGGAACGGTGGGGGCCTTTTGTTTAACTGCCGGAGCTTGTCATGGCCGAGATTTCCTCGCTGTTCGTTACCCGTCTGTACCGCGCCGCGTTGAACGAGTTGGCGAAGAAGAAGGTGAGTTATGACGAATTGAACGCATCGTGCCTTGCGATTGCCGAGGATGACGAGGCGGGGCAGGCGTGGTGCGAGGAGCACGGGTATCCCGGTTACACGTCTTATTCATCCCTGACCGATCTGCCTTGGCGGTTCCCGATCTTTGGCGACCTGGTAAGTGCGCTGGACCGGCATGTGGCGGCGTTTTCCAAGGACCTGGGGTTCGATCTGGGCGACCGCAAGCTGAAATGCGACTCGCTGTGGATCAATATTCTGGGGGAGGGGGGGATGCATGCCAGCCACATCCACCCACATTCGGTGATTTCGGGCACGACCTATGTGGCGATGCCTGCGGGTACTTCGGCTTTGAAACTGGAAGACCCCCGCCTGCCGATGATGATGAACGCCCCGCTGCGGACCAAGGATGCGCCGCGCAAGTTGCAGAGTTTCGTCTATGTGACGCCAGCGGTGGGCGAGGTTCTGCTGTGGGAAAGCTGGTTGCGCCACGAGGTGCCGATGAACATGGCGGAAGAAGAGCGGATTTCGGTGAGTTTCAATTATGGGTGGGTGTGAGGGTTGCATCCTTCCCGCTGAACCCATGTTTCCAGCGAGTACTGA
>JBBRVJ010000212.1:0-6137 GCA_038246975.1 Rhodobacterales bacterium
GCATCGCCGTAATAGCTGCCCCAGGTCCAGACCGCGATGGCCATGCGGATCGGGTTGCGGGATGAGGCGACCCCCATATCCTCGCCCGCGCCGCGCCACGCAATCGGGCGCACATAGGCGTCGGTCAGGTTGTTGGCCTTCAGCGTCGCCGCCTTTGCCGCGTCAATCTCGGCCACCGACCACGGCAAGTCCATGTCCAGCAAAGCGCCCGATTTGCGCAGGCGTTCCGAATGTTCGGTTCCCTTGAAAATCTTCCCGTTGTAGCACCGCTCGCCTTCGAACACGGAACTTGCATAGTGCAGGGCATGGGTCAGGATATGGACATTGGCCGAACGCCAGTCCACCAGTTTGCCGTCCATCCAGATGAACCCGTCCCGATCGTCATAGCCTGCCATCGCCGCCTCCTGCTTTGCGAATATTGCGCAGTTATGGTCCGCTTCGGACATAATGTTGCGCGAAATCGGGTATGGGGGTAACAGTTGACACTTGGAATGTCAACAACGCTGACATAACTTCACGCGGAGGGAGATCACCATGGCCGAAACCAGTACCGCCAGCGAGGGGCTGCTGTTCCTGACCGACGAACAGTTGCGCAAGGGCATCGAGGCGATGTTCTTTGCCTATCGCGGCTTCACCTCCGATCCCGACCGGATTCTGGACGGGCTGGACTATGGCCGCGCGCATCACCGGGCGATCCACTTCGTCCACCGCAGTCCGGGCACCACGGTGGGCAATCTTCTGTCGATTCTGGGCGTGACCAAACAGTCGCTGAACCGGGTTCTGCGTACCCTGTTCGACGACGGCATGGTCGAAGCGCGGGTCGGCAGCCGCGACAAGCGCGAACGCCACCTGCACCTGACCGACAAGGGTGCCGGGCTGGAGCGCAGCCTGTCGGACGCCCAGCGCGCCCGGATGCGCAGCGCCTACCGGGCGGCGGGGCCACAGGCGGTGCAGGGATTTCGCACCGTGCTGGAGGCGATGATGGACCCCGACTTGCGCAGACAGTATCAGGGATTGAAGGAGAACGGCCTTTGAGGGAGAACGGAGCATGAGCGATCCTCGGGCGCATCTTCTGGTGGTGGACGACGACGAGCGCATTCGCGGGTTGTTGCAGAAATTCCTGATCCGCCACGGGTTTCTGGTGTCCGTCGCCCGCGATGCCGCACAGGCGCGGCGCGTGTTGCTGGGGCTGGAATTCGACATGATCGTACTGGACGTGATGATGCCTGGCGAGGATGGCATCTCGCTGACCCGAGACTTGCGCAAACGGATGAACGTGCCCATTCTGCTGCTGACCGCGCGGGGCGAAAGCACCAACCGGATCGAGGGGCTGGAGGCGGGGGCGGACGACTATCTGGTCAAACCGTTCGAGCCCAAGGAGTTGCTGCTGCGGATCAACGCCATCTTGCGCCGGATTCCGCAGGTCAGCACCGCCACACCAGCGCCCCGCGCGCTGCATCTGGGGCCGGTACGCTATGACATCGACCGGGGCGAATTGTGGCGTGGGGCAGAACCCGTGCGCATGACCACCACCGAAGCCGCCCTGATGCGCCGGTTCGCCGCCTCCCCCGGCACCGCGATCCCGCGCGACCGTCTGGTCGGCGACGCCACCCGCCCCGAAGATGCCAGCGCCCAGATGCGCGCGGTCGACGTGCAGATCACCCGCTTGCGCCGCAAGATCGAGGAAGACCCGCGCCAGCCCCGCTATCTGCAAACCGTGCGGGGCGAGGGGTACATGTTGCAGCCGGACTAGGCGGTTTTCCGCTTGGTGCATATTCAACTCGAAAGGACAGCATGTTTTCTCAACTGGCGTTGGCAACAGGGTCGGGGCTGGGTCTGGAGTTGGAAACCGCGCTGGACTGTCAGCGCGAACAGGGTTGACGTCGGAAGCGTTGACGGGCCGGGGAGGGCTGTCTGCCCTCCCCGGACCCCTCCCGAGGATATTTATCGACAGAAAATGAGGGCGCGGTGGTTCTGGTTTACGCACACAGCGATTTCGCCCGTCATGTGACGCCACCGGGCCACCCTGAACGGGTGGAGCGGTATGCGGCCGTGCTGGCGGGGTTGGACGGGCTGGACGTAGGCTGGCGCGATTGTCCCTTGGCCTGCGAGGCGGACCTGTTGCGCTGTCATCCGGCGGCCTATTTGGCGGCGGTGCAGCGGGCGGTGCCGCAGCAGGGCTGGGCGGGGGTGGATGGCGACACGTTTCTGTCGCCTGGGTCGTGGGATGCGACCTTGCGCGCGGTGGGGGGGGCTTGTGCCGCCGTCGATGCGGTGATGGGGGGGGGCCGCGCCTTTGTCGCCTGCCGTCCGCCGGGGCATCATGCCGAAACCGCCACCGCGATGGGGTTCTGTTTCTTTGGCACCGTGGCGATTGCCGCCAGGCATGCGCTGGACGTGCAGGGGCTGTCCCGCGTCGCCGTGCTGGATTTCGATGTGCATCACGGCAACGGCACGCAGGACCTGCTGTGGGACGAGGGGCGGGCGATGTTCGTATCCAGCCATCAAAGCCCGTTGTACCCCGGCACCGGGGCGGAATCCGAAGTCGGCGCACAGGGTCAGATCGTCAACCTGCCGTTGCGGGCGGGGTCGGGCGGGGCGGCGATGCGGGCGGCGTGGGGGCCTGCGCTGGACCGCGTCGAGAAATTTGCTCCGCAGATGATCCTGATCAGTGCCGGGTTCGACGCGCACCGCGATGATCCCTTGGCCGGGTTGACTTGGGTTACGGCGGATTATGTCTGGCTGACCCGCGCGATCTGCGATCTGGCCGACCGGGTCTGCGGGGGCCGGGTGGTATCCTGTCTGGAGGGCGGCTATGATCTGCCGGCGCTGACGACTTCGGTCGCGGCGCATGTGACGGAACTGGGGAAGACCGGGCGATGACAGACAAACCGATAGCCGAGATGAGCTTCGAGGAGGCGATGGCTGCACTTGAAGCGGTCGTGTCGGCGCTGGAAAAGGGCGAGGTTCCGTTGGAGAAATCCATCAAACTGTATGACCGGGGCGCGGCGCTGAAGGCGCACTGCGCGGGCAAGCTGGCGCAGGCCGAGGAGAAGGTCGAGTTGATCCGCGCCGCCGAAGGCCGCGCCGTGGGTGTGACCCCTGTGGAGGGGATGTGAGTTTCGACGCCGCTTTGGCGCGGGCGGCCGCGCTGACCCAAACCCGGCTGGACGCGGCGATGGTGGGTCTGGGCGATCAGCCGGTCATGGCCGCGATGCGCTATGGCACCCAAGGCGGCAAGCGGTTGCGCGGGTTTCTGGTGCTGGAATCCGCCGCGATGCTGGGGGTTGCCGCCGGGCAAGCGGTTTCTGCGGCGGCTGCGGTCGAAGCGCTGCACGCCTACAGCCTGATCCACGACGACCTGCCCTGCATGGACGACGACGCGCTGCGGCGCGGTCTGCCGACGGTGCATGTCGAATGGGACGAGGCGGTGGCGGTGCTGGCCGGGGACGCCTTGCAGACGCTGGCGTTCGAATTGCTGTGCGATCCGGCGCTGGGGTCGGGCGAGGTGCGCATTGCATTGGTCGCAGGTCTGGCGCAGGCATCGGGCGCGCAAGGCATGGTGCGGGGGCAGGCGCTGGACATTGCCGCCGAAACCGCGGCGGTGCCGCTGAGCTTGAGCCAGATCACCGAATTGCAGGCCGGCAAGACCGGTGCGCTGATCCGCTGGTCAGCCGAGGCCGGGGCGGTGATCGCGGGGGCCGACCCGGCTCCGTTGCGGGCCTATGCCACCGCGTTGGGGCTGGCGTTCCAGATTGCCGACGACATTCTGGATGTGACGGGGGATGCCGGGAAAGCGGGCAAGCGCCTGCATAAGGATGCCGACGCCGGGAAGGCCACCTTCGTGTCGCTGTTGGGGCTGGAGGCCGCACGGGCGCGGGCGGCGGACCTTGTGGCCGAGGCGGAACATCACCTGCGGGACTACGGCACAGGGGCCGCGAACTTGATCGCGGCGGCGCGCTTTGTTATTTCGCGCGACAGATAGGAGCTTCCAATGACCGACTTGCCCAAGACGCCGTTGCTGGACAGGGTGCGCCTGCCGTCCGACGTCAAGGTGCTGACCGACCCGCAACTGCGCCTGCTGGCCGATGAAGTGCGCGCCGAGGTGATCTCGGCAGTCTCTGTCACCGGCGGGCATCTGGGGGCGGGGCTGGGGGTGGTCGAATTGACGGTGGCGCTGCATGCCGTGTTCAACGCGCCGCGCGACAAGATCATCTGGGACGTCGGCCACCAGTGCTATCCGCACAAGATATTGACCGGGCGGCGCGACGGCATCCGCACCCTGCGGATGGAGGGCGGGCTGTCGGGCTTCACCAAGCGCTCTGAGTCCCCGTTCGATCCGTTCGGGGCGGCCCATTCCAGCACCTCGATTTCGGCGGCGCTGGGCTTTGTCTGCGCGGCGGATCTGGGCGGCAGTCCGGGTGATGCGGTGGCGGTGATCGGCGATGGCGCGATGAGTGCGGGCATGGCGTTCGAGGCGATGAACAACGCAGGTGCGTTGAAGAAACGCCTGTTCGTCATCCTGAACGACAACGAGATGTCGATTGCCCCCCCGGTTGGTGCGCTGTCGGCATACCTCTCGCGCATCTATGCGGGCGCCCCGTTTCAGGAGTTGAAATCGGCGGCCAAGGGGATGGTCAGTCTGCTGCCCGAACCCCTGCAGGAAGGCGCGCGGCGGGCCAAGGAAATGCTCAAGGGCATGACGGTGGGCGGCACGCTGTTCGAGGAATTGGGCTTTTCTTACGTCGGCCCGATTGACGGCCACGATCTGGACCAGTTGCTGCCCGTGCTGCGAACCGCACAGGCACGGGCCACCGGGCCGATCCTGATCCATGTGCTGACCCAAAAGGGCAAGGGCTATGCCCCGGCGGAACGGTCGCGCGACAAGGGCCATGCGACGGCCAAGTTCGACGTGGCTACCGGGGTGCAGGCCAAGGCGGCGTCGAACGCGCCCAGCTATACCAAGGTGTTCGCGCAAAGCCTGATCGCCGAGGCAGAGGCCGACAGCCGCATCGTGGCGGTGACGGCGGCGATGCCCGATGGCACCGGGCTGGACCTGTTCGGCGCGCGGTTTCCCAAACGGTGCTTTGACGTCGGCATTGCCGAGCAACACGCGGTGACCTTTTCAGCGGGCCTGGCGGCGGGGGGCATGAAGCCGTTCTGCGCGATCTATTCGACGTTTCTGCAGCGCGGCTATGACCAGGTCGTGCATGACGTGGCGATTCAACGTCTGCCGGTGCGGTTCGCGATTGATCGGGCCGGGTTGGTGGGGGCGGATGGCGCGACCCATGCGGGGGCGTTCGACGTGGCGTTTCTGGCCAACCTGCCGGGCTTTGTGGTGATGGCTGCGGCGGACGAGGCGGAGCTGGTCCACATGGTCGCGACGGCGGCGGCGCATGACGACGGGCCGATCGCGTTCCGCTATCCGCGCGGCGAAGGCGTGGGGGTCGAGATGCCCGTGCGGGGTATCCCGCTGGAGATTGGCCGGGGTCGCGTGATCCGCGAGGGGGGCCGTGTGGCGCTGCTGTCGTTCGGTACGCGGTTGTCGGAGGTGGTGAAAGCCGCCGAAGCGCTGGCGGCGCGGGGCGTGTCCTGCACGGTGGCCGATGCCCGCTTTGCCAAGCCGCTGGACCGCGACCTGATCCTGTCGCTGGCCCGCCAACACGAGGCGCTGATCACGATAGAAGAGGGAGCGGTCGGCGGTTTCGGGTCGCATGTGGCGCAATTGCTGGCCGACGAAGGCGTGTTCGACCGGGGGCTCAAATACCGCAGCATGGTGCTGCCCGATATCTTCATCGACCAAGCTTCGCCCGAGGCGATGTACCGGGTGGCGGGCATGGAGGCGGGGCAGATCGAGGCGCGCGTGCTGAACGCGCTGGGCGTGGCGATGGTTGAGAAAAGGGCGTGAGGGGGGGCGGTGCGTGAAGATCACGCACCCTACGCGCAGGCCCACCGGTTGGGAATGAACCGGTGGCGGGGCGTACGCCGCTGCTATCACAGCGAATCCGGGTTACCCTCAACCTTCGGTGAACCGGACTGACATACTTCGCAACCGAGGCTGCGACGGTGTAGCTTGTGCGACATGTGACCGCCCTTTCACCAAGGATAGCCGTGTTTGGAAGTCCCGAAGTCTCCGA
>JBBRVJ010000213.1:0-6115 GCA_038246975.1 Rhodobacterales bacterium
ATGGGTTTTCAGGATCGCCGCCGCCTTCGCCAGCGCACGCGCTTCGGCCAGCAGATGGTCCAGCGCGGCCTGCCCGGTCAGCGCCTCGATCCGCCGCACCCCCGAGGATGAGGCGCTGTCGCTCAGCAGCACGAACGCCCCCACATCCCCGGTCCGCGCCACATGCGTGCCGCCGCAAAGCTCCAGCGAATAGACCGCCCCATCCGCCCCCTTGCCCGATCCTTCCAGCCGCCCCATGGAAATCACGCGCACCTCATCGCCATATTTCTCGCCAAACAACGCCTGCGCACCCAAGGCACGGGCATCGTCCGGCGTCATGATCCGGGTTTCCACCGGGGTATTCTGCCGGATGAAGCCGTTCACCTCGGCCTCCACCCCGGTCTGCTGCGTCTGGGTCATCGAATGGCCATGGCTGAAATCGAACCGCAGCCGGTCCACCGCGTTCAGACTGCCGCGCTGTGCCACATGGTCGCCCAAAGCCCGGCGCAGCGCCTCGTGCAGCAGATGGGTCGCGGAATGGTTGGCGCGGATCGCGGACCTCCGGTCGTGGTCGACCTCCAGCCGCGCCGCCTGCCCCAGCGTGATCGACCCTTCGGTCACCCGCGCCACATGCAGAAACACGCCCGCCGACTTGCGGGTATCGGTCACTTCGGCCCTGCCGGTCGGCGTGACAATCCAGCCCACGTCGCCAACCTGCCCGCCACTTTCGGCATAAAACGGCGTCTGGTTGACGACAATCTGCACCGGTCCCTCCGCTGCAGTCACCCGCGCGCCATCCTGCACCAGCGCCAGAACCTGCCCCTCGGCCACCTCGGTGTCATAGCCCAGAAACTCGGTCACGCCATGTTCTTCGGCCAACTCGTACCAGATCGCCGCGTCCGCCGCACCGCCGGCCCCGGTCCATGACGCCCGCGCCGTGGTGCGCTGTTCGTCCATCGCGGCGTCAAAACCCGCAACATCCACGGCCCGCCCCTTTTCGCGCAGCGCGTCCTGCGTCAGATCCAACGGGAACCCATAAGTGTCATACAGCTTGAAAGCCGCCGCCCCCGGCAGCGCCGCCCCGACAGGCATCCGGGCTATTTCGTCATCCAGCAGCCGCAAACCACGCTCCAGCGTCTGCTTGAACCGCGTCTCTTCCGACCGCAACGTCTCGCTGATCAACGCCTGCGCCCGGCCCAGTTCGGGATAAGCGCCCCCCATCTGCTGCACCAAGGCAGGCACCAGCCGGTGCATCACCGGGTCCTGCGCGCCCAACATATGCGCATGCCGCATCGCCCGCCGCATGATCCGCCGCAAGACATAGCCGCGCCCCTCGTTCGACGGCATCACCCCGTCGGCGATCAGGAACGACGTGCTGCGCAGGTGGTCGGCAATCACCCGGTGGTGAATTTTGCCCGGACCATCGGGGTCGCTGGAGGTCGCATTTGCGGATGCCTCGATCAGGCTGCGCATCAGGTCGGTGTCGTAGTTGTCATGCTTGCCTTGCAGCAACGCGCCGATCCGCTCCAGCCCCATGCCGGTGTCGATGCTTTGCATCTCCAACGGTACCATCGAGCCATCAGCGAATTGCTCGTTCTGCATGAACACGTTGTTCCAGATTTCGATGAACCGGTCGCCGTCCTGATCGGCGCTGCCGGGGGGGCCGCCCCAGATATGATCGCCGTGATCATAGAAAATCTCGGTACAGGGACCGCAAGGGCCGGTTGGACCCATCCGCCAGAAATTGTCTTCATTGTCGATCCGGATGATCTTGTGATCGGAAAATCCGGTCACCCGCTTCCAGATCGCCGCCGCCTCCTCGTCGGTGTGATACACGGTGACGCACAGCCGGTCACGGTTCAGGCCAAAGTCCCTGGTCAGCAACTCCCAGGCAAATTCGATCGCCTGTTCCTTGAAATAGTCGCCGAAACTGAAATTCCCCAGCATTTCAAAGAACGTGTGGTGCCGCGCGGTATACCCCACATTGTCGAGGTCGTTGTGCTTGCCCCCCGCCCGCACGCATTTCTGGGCCGTGGTCGCCCGCTTGTAATCCCGCGTCTCGACCCCGGTGAAACAGTTCTTGAACTGTACCATGCCCGAGTTGGCGAACATCAGCGTCGGGTCATTGCGCGGCACCAACGGCGAGCTTTCGACCTGCCGATGGCCGTTTCGCACAAAGAACTCAAGGAAGGTGGAGCGAATATCGTTCAGAGACGGCATGCGGGCGACCCTTCGAGGCGGGAAAACGTGAGGCTGGACCTCCGTTTAGCCCCCCTCTGCCGGGCTGTCCACCGCCGTTTGGCAAAGGCCGGTTTACGCCAGCCCACCGCTTCAGTCGTCGGTCAGGCTTTCAGCATCGCCACCCTTGATCGAGAAATCAAGGCCATGCACCGCGCGGATCTTGTCTTCGATGTCCTGAGCCGTCGCAGGGTTGCTGCGCAGGAAGGTCTTGGCATTTTCGCGCCCCTGCCCGATCCGCTCATCCCCATAGGAGTACCACGACCCCGACTTCTCGATGATCCCGGCCTTCACGCCCAGATCGACAAGCTCACCTGTCTTGGAAATGCCCTCGCCATACATGATGTCGAATTCGACCTCCTTGAAGGGCGGGGCGACCTTGTTCTTGACCACCTTGACCCGCGTGGCGTTGCCCACCACCTCGTCGCGTTCCTTGATCGCCCCCGTGCGGCGGATATCCAGACGGACCGAGGCGTAGAATTTGAGCGCGTTGCCGCCCGTTGTCGTCTCGGGCGAGCCGAACATCACGCCGATTTTCATGCGAATCTGGTTGATGAAGATCACCATGCAGTTGCTGCGGCCAATGCTGGCCGTCAGTTTGCGCATCGCCTGGCTCATCAGACGGGCCTGGCTGCCCATCTGCATGTCGCCCATGTCGCCCTCGATTTCCGACTTCGGCACCAGCGCCGCTACCGAATCGACGACGATCAGACTGACCGCACCCGAGCGTACCAGCGTGTCGACGATCTCCAGCGCCTGTTCGCCCGTGTCGGGTTGGCTGATCAGCAGGTCATCCAGATTAACGCCCAGTTTCTTGGCATATTGCGGGTCCAGCGCGTGTTCGGCATCGACAAACGCACAGACACCGCCCTTTTTCTGTGCTTCCGCCACCACATGCAGCGTCAGCGTGGTCTTGCCCGAGCTTTCCGGCCCGTAAATCTCGACGATCCGCCCCTGCGGCAACCCGCCGATCCCCAAGGCTATGTCCAGCCCCAGCGAGCCTGTCGAGGTCGCTTCGATGTCCATTGCCGGGCTGTTGGCGCCCAGTTTCATGATGGACCCTTTGCCGAACTGCCGTTCGATCTGCGCGAGCGCACTTTCCAGTGCCTTCGCCTTGTCCATGTCGCGCTTGTCTTTCAGGTCCAAAACATTCCCCGCCGCCATCTGCCTGTTCCCTTATCCCACAGCCGCTGTCCGGCGGCAATTGATCACGCCGCCGCTTGGCGGCAATTGCACCTATGTTCGCCTTTTGTTTTCCCTCTATGGGGGAGTAAGCAGAACATTTCAATCGAATAATCGTAAGTTCAGCATCTTCCCAAACTCCTTAAGGAATAGTTAGGGTGCAACGCTGATCACGGAGAAATCATGCTGATATTCTGGAAACCGCGGCTTGTGCTGCTGGCCACGCCGAAAACCGCATCGACCGCGATCGAACAGTCGCTGGATTCGCTGGCGACCGTGGTCATGCGGCGGCCGAATGCGCTGCGTCATACCGATGTGCGCAACTATCAGGCGTTTCTCGCCCCCTATCTGGCGGCGTCGGCGGGCGAGCGGTTTTCCGTGGCCGCCTTGATGCGCGAGCCGCGCGACTGGCTGGGCAGTTGGTATCGCTCGCGCCAGTCCGAAGACGAGCCGGTCGAGACCAGTACGCGCGATGTGACGTTCGACGACTTCGTGCGCGCCCATTGCCGCGACCAGCCCCCCGCCTTTGCCGATGTCGGAAGTCAGGCTGCGTTTCTGGCCCCCGCCGGACTTCCGCCGGTCGATCATGCCTTTCGCTATGAGGCGCTGGAATCCTTCCTGCATTTTCTGGAGGAACGGCTGGGCTGCGAGATCATCCTGCCGCGCCTTCTGGTCTCGCCGCAGGGCGACACCGCTCTGACCCCGGCTACCGAAGCGGTGCTGCGCAACCTGCGGGCGCAGGATTTTGAGTTGTATCACAGTCTGGCCGGAATTTAATGCAACTGCCCCTGCACCGTCGCCGTCAGGTCAGTCAAGGAAAACGGTTTGGGCAGGAACACCGAATTGGGGATACGGGCCTGGGTTTCCGACAGATAGTCCTCGGCATAGCCAGAAACGAAAATCACCCGCACATTCGGGCGGCTTTCCAGTGCCTGTTTGACCCACGACGGGCCGTCCATCCCCGGCATCACCACGTCGGTGACAAAGATATCGACTTCAAGCCCCGGATCTTCCAGCGTTTTGAGCGCCTCTTCGGCATTCTCGGCCTCCAGCACCGTATATCCGCGCATTCGCAACGCACGGCTGGCGAAGGCGCGCACCGGGGCCTCGTCCTCGACCAGCAGCACCACGCCCTCGCCCTGTTTCATCACGATCCGCTTGGGCGGTTCGGCCACGGCTTCGGCGGGGGCGTCGTGGATCGGGAAATAGAGCAGAAAGACCGAACCTTCGCCCGGCGTCGAATCGACAAAAATGAAGCCGCCCGACTGTTTCACGATGCCGTAAGCCGTCGACAGGCCCAGTCCGGTGCCCTCTCCGGCCTTTTTCGTGGTGAAGAACGGCTCGAAGATTTTCTGCATCCGGTCTTCGGGGATGCCGATGCCGGTATCGCTGACCCGGATCACGGCGTAATCGCCGATGGGCACCACGGCTCGGTCGCGGCGCAACTCCTCCGTCAGGGCGAGCGCCTCGGTGTCGATGCGGATCGTGCCGCCCATCGGCATCGCATCGCGCGCATTTACCACAAGGTTCATCAACACCTGTTCCAACTGCCGCTTGTCGGCGCGAATCGCTCCCAATCCGGTCGAGTGCATCAGTTGCAGCCGGATCCGTTCGCCGACCAGCCGGTTCAGCAGATGGGCAAGGTCCGACAGCACGTCCTGCAGTTCCAGCCGTTCAGGCTTCAGCGTCTGTTTGCGCGAGAAGGCCAGCAATTGACCCACCAGTGACGCCGCACGGTTGGCGTTCTGGTGGATTTGCACAAGGTCGGCATAGTCCGAATCCTCGCGGTCGTGGCGCAGCAGCAAAAGGTCGCAATGACCCGAGATGGCGGTCAGCAAGTTGTTGAAATCATGCGCCACGCCACCTGCCAACTGGCCGATCGCCTGCATCTTCTGGCTTTGCACGAACTGCGCCTCGAGCGTTTTCAGCGCGGTTGCGTCCTGCAGAACGGCCAGAACCGCCGGCCTGCCCGCCTCGACGATCCGGCGCAGCGTGATTTGCAGGAACACCTCGGCCTCGCCCGACCGCAGGCGCAGCACTTCGGCGCCCCCCGGCACCCGTTCGGCCCCCACATCGGCCAGCCAGTCCGACACCGGGCGACCCAACCCCTCGAACAGGTCGTGGAACATCGCACCGCTACCGATGGCCAGTCCCAGAAATTCGCGCGCGCCCCGGTTGGCCGCCGCCAGACTGCCGTCCAGCGTGAATTTCATCAGCGCCACCGGCACATGTTCAAAATCGGCCAGCACGGCCCCGGTTTCGAGCCCGGTTTCGGGCCGGCTTTGCACCGGCAGCAGGTAAATCTCGCGCCGTTCGCTGCCGCCCTCGATCTCGGCCAGAACGGCGCGGACCGGGCCATCGACCGACGCCACCTCGACCTCTTCGCCCGACCGCAGCACGGGTTGCGCGAAAATCCGGTCCAGCCGTTTCGGCCGCCCGCCCAGCAGGCGGCGCATCGCCTCGTTGGTGAACAGGACGACCCCCGCCTTGTTGGCAGTCAGCATTGGCAAGGACAGCGTTTCCGCCCCGCGCCCTGCCCCGGCCCTGTCCAGAAACTCCTCCATCCGCCACAGATAGCGGTCGACCGACAGGCGGTGCACCGACAGCCGGGTATGGCCGCGCCGCGTGACCACATCCTCGCGGGAAGAACCTGCATGCGCGGCGCGGTTCTGCAACCGGTACAGCACCGCAGAGGGCGAGGCGAAATGATCGTGCA
>JBBRVJ010000214.1:0-6103 GCA_038246975.1 Rhodobacterales bacterium
CTGGACGAGGCGCGGGCGCAGGCGCTGGCGGCCAGTTTCACCGGTTATCTGAATGCAGCGCGCGAGGCAGGCTATTCGGATTGCACGCCGGGGCGGTTCCTGTTGCCCGGCGAGTTGGCGGGCAGTCCGGTCCTGACCTTTACCCCGCTGCCCCGCCCCGCGATGACCCCGCGCGGCAGCCTGTGGCGCGAGATGGACCGGCGGTTCGAGGCTTACAAGGACCGGGTGGTGCGGCCGTTCTTTCGCGACCATTTTGCCCGGATCGACCGGCAGATCGTGCTGATGGATGTGCTGGGCGCGGTGCATTCCGGCCCGCGCGCGGTCGAGGATTTGCGGCGCACCATGGCCGAAGTGCTGGCGGCGTTCCGGCCGGGGCGCAATCGCTGGCTGTCGGGTTTGCTGGGCGGGCGGCGGGTGGAGCGCATCCTGTTTGCGGCGACCAAGGCGGACCATCTGCACCACAGCCAGCACCCCAAGCTGACCGGTATTCTGGAAGCGATGTTGCGCGAGGCGAAGTCGCGGGCGGATTTCGCCGGGGCGCAGACGGTTGCAATGTCGCTGGCCGGGTTGCGGACCACGGTCGAGGAAACGGTGGTGCGCGACGGTGCGACGCTGGATGCGGTGAAGGGGCGGTTGCTGTCGACCGGACGGCAGGCGGTGATGTATCCCGGCACCCTGCCCGACGACCCCGCGCGCCTGTTGGCCCCGGCGCGCGAGGGGGCGGAACGCTGGCTTGACGCCGAATATGGGTTGATGGGCTTTGCGCCTGCGCGGTTCACCGCGAAACCCGGCGACGGGCCGCCGCATATCAGGCTGGACCGCGCGGCGGAATTCCTGATCGGAGACTGGTTGTGAGTGACGATCCCGTGCAGCCCCGTCCCTATCTGATCGAGTTGGATGAGGATGCGCCCTTGGCCGATCCCTCGGCGGCAGACGCGGTGCCGGATGCGCTGCCCGAGGGGCGGGCGATGCGGGCGGTGGGGGGGATCGCCACGGTGCGGGGGTCGGCGGTCTGGCGGCTGGCGATGTGGGTGTTTGGCGGGCTGTTTTCCTTTGTGCTGTCGGTGGCGGCCTGGGATTTCGTGACGTCGCTGTTCGAGCGGAATGTGGTGCTGGGGTGGGCGGCCTTTGCCCTTACGGTGGCGGCGGTCGTAATGGCGCTGGTGCTTGCGGCGCGGGAATGGGCGGCGTTTGCACGCTTGGCGCGGTTGGACGGGTTGCGCGGGCGGGCAGTGGCGGCGCAACGCGCGGCCGATCTGGCGGAGGCGCGGGCGGTCGTTGCGGGGATCGCGCGGTTGTATGGCGCAAGGGCCGATACCGCTTGGGGGCGCAAGCGGGTCGCGGAACGGAGTGCCGAAGTGATGGATGCCGATGCCCTGTTGGCCTTGGCCGAGGTCGAGGTGTTGGCGCCATTGGACGCTGCGGCCCGGTTGCAGGTCGAGGCAGCGGCAAGGCAGGTGGCGACGGTAACGGCACTGGTGCCGCTGGCGCTGGCCGATGTGGCGGCGGCGCTGTTTGCCAACATCCGCATGATCCGCCGGGTGGCCGAGATCTACGGCGGTCGGTCGGGGACGGTCGGCAGTTGGCTGCTGCTGCGCAAGGTGTTCGGGTCGCTGCTTGCCACCGGGGCTGTGGCGCTGAGCGACGATCTGGTGAGTTCGGTGGCGGGGGGTGGGGTGCTGTCCAAAATCTCGCGCCGGTTTGGCGAGGGGGTGGTGAACGGGGCGCTGACCGCGCGGATCGGGATTGCAGCGATGGAACAGTGCCGGCCTTTGCCGTTTGTAGCACTGCCCCGTCCGGCGGTAAGCTCGCTGGTCAAGCGGGCGCTGACGGGGATGTTCGGAGAGCGGGGTTAACGGAAGCGGTCGAGCAGTTTCTGCATCGGGCTGCGTTCGGGGGTGGGGTCAGCGGGTTTGGCCGGTTCGGGTTTCTCTACCGTGGTGGACGACCGGGGCGGGGCCGTGCGCAACGCGACGGCGTTCTGGAATTTCACAAGGTCACCTGCGGCAAGCGCAACCGCGCCTTCCGAGATGCCGCGCATCAGGTCGTCCAGCCAGTCCTGATCGGCCTTGGAGAAATCGTTCAGCACATAGGCCGCGACGGCGTCCTTGTGCCCCGGATGGCCGATGCCAAGGCGCACCCGGCCATAAGCCTCGCCCAGATGACCGTGGATCGACCTCAGGCCGTTGTGGCCTGCGTGTCCGCCACCCTGTTTGACGCGCATCTTGCCGGGGGCAAGGTCAAGTTCGTCGTGGAACACCACCACCTCGTTCAGCGCCAGTTTGTAGAAGGCGACAGCGGCCTGCACGGATTGACCCGACAGGTTCATGAACGTCTCGGGTTTGAGCAGCACGACCTTTTCAAGTCCCAGCCGCCCTTCGGACAGCAGTCCTTGATACGCCTTTTTCCACGGGCCGAAGCCATGGTCGGCGGCGATGCGGTCCAGCGCCATGAAGCCGATGTTGTGGCGGTTGCCTGCGTATTTCGCACCGGGATTGCCAAGGCCCACAAAGAGTCGCATTGCCTGCCTCGTCTGATCATCGGCCCGATTGCGCGCCCTTATGCCCCGGAACGGCGGGGCGCGACAAGGGCCGGGTGCTTGACTTGGCGGCATCGCGTGGGGCAGCGTCTGCGCCGAACCTGACTGGAACAAACCCCTGAGACACCCGCGCACCACCGTAGTCTGTTCGATGCGAAACGAGGGGCCGTTCGTTGTCGAATGGGTGGCCTGGTATCGCAGGCTGGGGTTCACCGACATCGTGGTCGTGACCAACAACTGCACCGACCGGTCGCCCGAATTGCTGGACGCGTTGCAGACGGCGGGGTGGGTGCATCACATCCGGCACGATGTGGAGCCGGACCAGAAGGTCACAGCGCAGAAGCTGGCGGCGGCGCGGACCCATGTGGCGGTGCGGCGGGCGGCTTGGCTTCTCGTTTGCGATGTCGACGAATTTCTGGTGATCCACCGGGGGGATGGCAGGCTGGCCGATCTGCTGGCCCCGCATATCGTGGACGGGGTGCCGCAGATCATGGGCATGGCGATCAACTGGCGGGTGTTTGGCAACGACGCGCGGCGGACATGGATGGACAGTCCGGTTCACCGGCAGTTCTTTGGCGCGTTGAGCCGCAAGCGCAGCCTGTCGCAGTTCGTCAAGACGCTTTACCGGGTGCCAAGGTGGTTCGGTGCGCTCGGAGAACACGGGCCGCGCCGGTTGATCTTGTCGCGCACACGGAAAAGCTGGGGCGATCCGGGAATGACCTGGGTCAATTCCGCAGGCAAGCCGGTGCCCCAGTGGCAGCCTTCGGGCGAGTATCTGCGGATGCTGACGCCGGGGCAGACCAGTCATGCGGTGGCGCAGATCAACCACTACATGATACGGTCGGACGAGACGTTCAGCCTCAAGAAAGGCACGCTGTCGCCGGTGGCGCAGACCAACCGCTATGGGGCGCAGTACTACACCCGCGCCAACCACACGGACGAGATCGACGACAGCGCCCTGCGTCATGCCGGAGCGTTCGACGCGGTGTTTCAGACAGCGATGGCCCTGCCAGGTGTCGCCCGGTTGCACCATCTTTGCTGTGCCGATCATCTGCGTCTTATCGCCGAAAAGGCGGGGCGGCGGGTCGAGGACGACCCGCGCCATGCCCAGCAACTGGCGCTGGCGGCGGCGCTGGAATGACGAAGGGGCGAAGGGTTGTGCCCTTCGCCCCTGATACATGAACAAGCGTTTGTAGATTGTGACCGATTATTCCGCTTCGACGAAACCTGCCGGAGCCGCAATGTTGGCGATCACGAAATTCCGCGCGATAGTCGCCTTGGTGCCTTCGGGCAGTACGACGTCGTTGATGTGGATCACATCGCCGATGTCGCGGCCCGAAAGGTCGACCGTGATGTGATCGGGAATCTCGCCCGCCGTCACTTCCAACTCGACCTCGTGACGCACGATGGTCAACGTGCCGCCGCGTTTCAGACCCGGCGACGCTTCGTGATTGATGAAGGTCACATGGATGAACAACTCGATCCGGCTGGAGAGACGCAGGCGCATCAGGTCGACATGGGTCGGCAGGTCGCGCACCACGTCACGCTGCACGGCGCGGCAGATGACACGGACGTCGTCCTGGCCTTCGACCTTGAGGTTGAACAGCGTTTGCAGGAAGCGGCCTGCCTTCAGCTTTTTCAACAGATAGTTGTATTTCACGTTGATCGGCAGCGGGTCAACGCCGCCGCCGTAGACGATACCGGGCACGTAGCTCTCACGACGAGCTTGACGGGCGGCCCCCTTGCCTGTCCCCATCCGTGCCTCGGCGATCAGATCAGGGATCTCATCAGCCATAGACATTCTCCATAAATAATCCGCCGCCCTCCAAGGGTGTGCGACGCGATGGGGGGCTATAGCTTTGATTCGGCGGGATGGGAAGGGAAAACGAGCTTGCCGGAGAGATTCGCCGGGGTGCAGGGGTGCGGTCCGCCTGTCGTTCGGTCCATGCGGCCTTGCAAAAAGATGCGGACAACGCGGCGTGGCGCAGCGATCCCGCACGGCGTCGCAGGCAGGCTTGCCGCGCCACGCCGCACGGCATAGCTACCGCGCAACGCTGGAGCCAGAATGAGATTTTCCCCCACCCTGAACGCCGCCCGCGCGCCTTTGGCCGCCTTTGCCGCAATGGGCATCGTCTGGGGCAGTTTTGCCGCCGAACTTCCCGATCTGAAACAGATGCTCGGGGTCGATGAGGCGCGGCTGGGGCTTTTGCTGTTGCTGACGCCGGTGGCGGCGGTTACGTCGATGCTGCTGGCGCCGATGATCGGCCATGCGTTGGGTCGGATGGCGCTGCCTTTTGCGGCGGTGATGATGGGGCTGGTGTTCGCCCTGCCCGGTCAGGCGTCCGCCGTTTGGCTGTTCCCGCTGGCGATGATGTGCTGTGGGGCCGCGACGGGGCTGACCGATGTGCTGATGAACGCGCGCGTCGCGGCTTTGGAGAATGAGCGCAGCCTGCATCTGATGAACCTGACCCATGCCGCCTATTCGTTCGGCTATGCCGCGGGGGCGATCAGCGTCGGGGTGATGCGGTCGGCAGGCTGGGGGCCGGATTGGGTGATGGGAACCGTGGCGCTTGTGGCGGCACTGGTTGCCTTTGGCACGCTGGAAAAGGACGGCGCCATTCACGGATTGCAGCGGCCCAAAGGGGTGGGGGCGGCGCATCTCGGCTGGATTCCGGTGATTGGCGGCGGGATTATCCTGATCGCGTTCCTGACCGAGAATGCCGCCGAAAACTGGTCGGCGCTGCATATCGAACAGACGCTGGGCGGCAGTCCTGCTGAAGGCGCAATGGGGCCTGCGGCGATTGCGCTGACGATGGGGTTCGCGCGGCTGGCGGGACAAGGTGTTGCGGGGCGGATCGGGGAGTACCGTCTCCTGGCGGGGGGCGCGATGGTGGCGTCGGTCGGGGCGTTGACGGCGGCGGCGGCGGTGTCGCCCGCGATGGCCTATGCAGGCTTCATCGTGATGGGGATCGGGGCCGCGCTGATTTCGCCCACCGCGTTTTCGCTGGTCGGGCGGCTGGCCCGACCCGAGGCGCGGGCACGCGCGGTGGCACGCGCGACGTTGCTGGGGTATTTCGGCTATTTCTTTGGCCCACCGATCGTGGGGATCATCGCTGGGGCGTTCGGGCTGCGCTATGCCTTTGTGTTTGCCGCAGCAATGCTGTTGGTGATCCTGATCCTTGCGCCGTTGATGGCGCGCCAAAGGGCGTAAGAGGGATGCCGAAAATTTTTGGGGAAAATTTTCTGGTTGGGTCAGGCCCAGTTGCCTTCGAAATCCTGCGGGACAAGAAGGTGATCGCGGGTCAGGTCGGTGGCCTTTTGCACCCCGCAGAGCGCCATCGAAACGTCGAGTTCCTTGTGGATCACCTCCAGCGCCCTGGTAACACCTTCCTGCCCCATCGCCCCCAGCCCATAGATGTAGGACCGACCGATGAAGGTCGATTTCGCCCCCAGCGCCAAGGCCTTGAGCACGTCCTGACCTGACCGGATGCCGCCATCCATATAGACCTCTGTCCGATCCCCCACCGCCCGGACCACGCGCGGCAGCATCGTGATGGCAGATAC
>JBBRVJ010000215.1:0-6100 GCA_038246975.1 Rhodobacterales bacterium
GACTTGCGGCTGGGCACCGACGCGGGCGTCTGGCTGGCAGTCACCTCGCTGTCCTTCGACATTTCGGTGCTGGAACTGTTCTGGACACTGGCGCGCGGGTTCAAGGTGGTGCTGACGAGCGCCGAGAACCGCGCGCTGGTGTCGGGTGGCCCGGTCACCTCTGCGCAGGGGATGGAATTTTCGCTGTATTACTGGGGCAACGACGACGGTCACGGCCCCAGGAAATACGAACTG
Source organism: Rhodobacterales bacterium (assembly GCA_038246975.1). Classification (GTDB taxonomy): domain Bacteria; phylum Pseudomonadota; class Alphaproteobacteria; order Rhodobacterales; family Rhodobacteraceae; genus JAIYDJ01. Next base: position 235 of record JBBRVJ010000215.1, read on the forward strand.
CTGCTGGAGGGTGCCAAATTCGCGGACACCCACGGATTTTGCGCAGTCTGGACGCCGGAACGCCATTTTCACGCCTTTGGCGGACCCTATCCGAACCCGGCGGTGACGGGGGCGGCGGTGGCGGCGGTGACGCGGAACATCGGGGTGCGGGCCGGGTCCTGCGTGGTGCCGCTGCACCATCCCGCACGGGTGGCCGAAGAATGGGCGGTGATCGACAACCTGACCAACGGGCGGGCGGGCATCGCCATGGCGTCGGGCTGGCAGCCCGACGATTTCGTGCTGCGCCCCGAAAACACCCCCCCCGCCAACCGCGCCGCCCTGTTCGCCGCGATGGATCAGATCAGGCGGCTGTGGCGCGGTGAAACCGTCGCGTTTCCGACCGCAACCGGTACGTTCGGCGTGACCACCCAACCCCGCCCGGTGTCGGCGGAACTGCCCGTCTGGCTTACCACCGCAGGCAACCCGGCCACGTGGCGCGAGGCGGGGCAGATGGGAACCAACGTGCTGACCCACCTGCTGGGCCAGACGGTGGCCGAGGTCGGCGAAAAGATCACGATCTACCACGACGCCCTGCGCGGCGCGGGCCATGATCCGGCGCGGTTCAGCGTGACGTTGATGCTGCACACCTACCTTGCCGCCGAACGCGACGCCGCACGCGAAACCGCGCGCGGGCCGATGAAGGATTACCTGCGGTCCGCCGCCGCCCTGATCAAGCAATACGCCTGGGCCTTCCCCGCCTTCAAGAAACCCGCAGGGGTGGCGCAGCCGATGGACATCGACATCGGATCGCTGGCCCCTGAAGAACTGGACGCGATTCTGGACTTCGCGTTTCAGCGGTATTTTGACGATTCCGGGCTGTTCGGCACAGTGGACGATGCCTTGGCCCGCGTCGAAGACCTGAAAAGGATCGGTGTGACCGAGGTGGCGTGTCTGATCGACTACGGTATCGCCCCCGATGTGGTGCTGGCCGCGCTGCGCCCGCTGGCCGAGGTGGTGCGGCGGGCCAATGCCGGGGGCCATGTGGCTGAGGACGATTTCTCGATCGCGGCGCAGATTGTGCGGCATGGCGTGACCCATCTGCAATGCACCCCGTCGATGGCCCGGATGATCGCGATGAACGACGACAGCCGCCGGGCGCTGGCCGGGGTCAGGACGATGATGCTGGGGGGCGAGGCTTTGCCCGCAGCCCTGCTGACCGACCTGCGCGCGGCGACCAAGGCGCGGATTTTCAACATGTACGGGCCGACCGAAACCACCATCTGGTCGTCGGTCGATCAGGTGGACGGCGCGGTGACCATCGGCTTGCCGCTGGCCAATCAACAGATGTATGTGCTGGACGCGGCCGGCGCGCCTGTCGCGGCGGGGGTCGAGGGCGAGTTGTGGATCGGCGGCGATGGCGTGACGCGCGGCTATTGGCAGCGCGACGACCTGACGGCGGACCGCTTCCGCCCCGATCCGTTTGTTGCGCCAGACCGCGCTTGCGCGTGGGGCGCGCGGATGTACCGGACGGGCGATCTGGTACGCTGGCGCGGCGACGGGCGGATCGAGTTCGTTGGACGCGCCGATCATCAGGTCAAACTGCGCGGCTACCGGATCGAACTGGGCGAGATCGAGGCGGTGCTTGATGCGCAACCCGGCGTCACACAAGCCATTGTACTGGCGCGCGAAGATACTCCCGGCGATCTGCGGCTGGTGGCCTATCTGACCGGCACCGCATCGGAGGCAGCCCTGCGCGCCACATTGGCGCAGGCCCTGCCCGACCACATGATTCCGGCGCATTTCGTGACGCTTGCCGCGATGCCGCTGACCCCGAACCGCAAGATCGACCGCAAGGCGCTGCCTGCGCCGCAGGCTCAGACTGCGGCAGCGGTGTTCGTGGCACCCGTGTCGGATATCGAGGGCCAGATTGCCGCGATCTGGGCGCGGGTGCTGGGCGTGGCGCGGGTTGGCGCGCGCGACAACTTCTTTGCGCTGGGCGGACACAGCCTGCTGGCGGTGCAGGTCCACCGCGAGATCAAACAGGCGCTGGGGGCGACAAAACTGTCGATCACCGACATTTTCCGCTTTCCCGTGCTGGGGCAGTTGGCGGCCCATCTGGACGACGCGCCCAAAGCGGAGACGCCGCAGACCAACGACCGCGCCGACGCCCGCGCCGATGCGATGGCGCGCAGGCGGGCGATGCGGTCGGGCCGGGTCGATGCCTGACGCTTTGGCCGCCGCCCTGCGCGCCGCGTTGCCGCAGGGCGTGGCGCTGGGGGTGGCGGGGGATGGTCCGCTGTGGCCGGGCGAAACCCTGCCGGGTGCGGTGCCGCAGCGTCTGACCGAATTCGCGCAGGGCCGCAGCGCCGCACGGGCCGCGATGCAGTCGCTGGGCCATCCGGAGCAAGCGATCCCGATAGGTCCAGACCGCGCGCCCCATTGGCCGGACGGCCTGACCGGCAGCATAAGCCATTGCAAAGGCGCCTGTTTCGCGATCGTCGGTGCCCGGGCCGTCTGGGCGGGGCTGGGGCTGGACATCGAACCCCGCATCCCCGTGTCGCCCGATCTGTGGCCGACGATCCTGCGCCCCGAGGAAATCGCGGCCCTGCCTGCCGCCGATACAGGGCGCGTGGCGCTGCTAATCTTCACGGCGAAAGAGGCGGTCTACAAGGCGCAATATGCGCTGACGGCGACGCTGTTCGACTTCCAAACGCTGGCGGTTTCGCTGGAAGGCCACCACTTTACCGCGACCTTTGCAGCCCCCGTCGGGCCGTTCGCCAAGGGCCACAGGATCCCCGGACGCAGCCTGCACGCAGGCGGCTTTGCTGCAGCATTCTGCGCAATTACAGCGTCATGATCCCGTAAGTCCCCAACGGCACAACGCGCAGCAGCGAGGCATAGGACAGCGACAGGATATTGCCCTGATTGACCGGCAGCGGGTCATAGATTCGCAACGTGCTGCTGCGCCCGTCCGTCCCGTGCGACCCACGCGCGCCGACGATCACATAGTAGTGCCCGCCCGACCCCGCGCCGCGCCGATAGGCACGCGGATCGTGCAACATCTCCATCATCAGCGGCCCGCGACCCAAGAGCGCCAGCAACCCCGACACCGACCAGCTTTGCGGCGCGTGATAGGTCAATCCATGCAACCGCGCATAGATACGGTGCAGGTCAAGCCGCGCGCCGCGTTCGGATTCGTTCAACAATCCGCCGTCCGAAGCCAGCATCGCGGCCGGCGTGCTCATCCTGATGACCTGTACGGTGCTGCCCTTGATCATCGCGGTGGCGGCGGCCCAGCAGGTGGTGGGGGTCGGCTGGCTGAGCATCCGGACGTTGTGCAGGATCGGCGCGTGCTGTTCCGTCTCGTAAATCGCGTCCAGCGTGCAGGGCCCGGCGATGCCGTCATCTTCCAGCCAGTTGGCGATCTGAAACGCCCGGACCGCGCGACCCGTGGGGATATCGAACATCCCGTTGACCATCAGGCGGGGGCTGGGGTTCAGCCGCGCATTCAGGGCAAGCTGCAAATCGCGCACAAAAGGGCCGGTACTGCCGGGGCGCAGAATGGGCTGCCGCATCAGTGAAAAACCCCTCCCCGTAACGCGGCGCGCACAAGCACTTTGTCATTTCCCCGACAATGTTCGGGTTGTGTCAGTCTAAAGCAAGACCCGGCAAGGCTCAAGCGATGCTTGGGCGCGGCGGCTGTGGCAATCTGTTGCCGCCTTGCTGTGGGTTGGTATGAACCTGCCTCTGCCTGATATAGAAAGAGACAGACAGAAGTCAGGAGGGCGGGATGCGGATTGTCATGGCACTGATCGCGGCGGCATCGGCCACTGCCCTGATACAGCCCTTGTGGGCCGAAGATCGCGCGCTGGTGATCGGGAACCAGAACTATGGCGATGCGGCAGACATCACCGGGGCGGATGCCGCGCAACTGGCGACGCGCAGCCTGCAAACCGCAGGGTTCACCGTGATCGAGGGCCGCGACCTTACCACCGAAGACATCCGCTCCCGCATGAGCCAGGCTTTGCTGGAAGGTGTCGAGGATGGGCGGTTGGTGATCCTGCTGGTCGGTCATTTTGCGCAATCGGGCAGCCAGACGTGGTTTCTGGGCACCGATGCCTCGGCCCCCGATCTGGTGACGGTCGGCGCGCAGGGCATCGCGCTGGCCACCGTGCTCGATGTGGCGGCGACGCAAGCCGGGGGGGCGGTGGTGCTGCTGGGCACCGAGGCGCGGCGGCTGCCGCTGGGCCCCGGTCTGGTGGCGGGCATCGGGGCAGTCGAGGTGCCGCAGGGGGTGACGCTGATCACCGGGGACGCCGCCCGCATCGCCGATTTCGCGGCGCGCTCGCTGGCGGGGCGCGGGCAAAGCCTGCCTGCGCTGCTGTCGGCGGCCCCCGACCTTGTGGCGCAGGGGTTTTTGTCCTCGCTGGTGCCGTTCCGCCCCGCCGACCCCGCAGCGCCGCCCGTCACGCCCCAAGGCCCCGATGCCGAAAGCATCTTCTGGCAAAGTACCCGCGAACAGGCCACGCCCGAGGCGTTCGATGCCTATCTCAAACGCTACCCCGCGGGGCGTTTCGCCGATCTGGCCCGTACCGAAGCCGCCCGCATCCGCTCTGAACCGGGCCGCGAGGCGCGGCTGGGGGAAGAGGCGCTGATCCTGTCGCGCGATGACCGCCGCGCAATTCAGCGGGCGCTGTCGCTGCTGGATTACAACCCGCGCGGCATCGACGGGCTGTTCGGGGCCGGATCACGCACCGCGATAGCCGCATGGCAAAAGGCCAACGCCCAGCCCGCGACCAGCTATCTGACCCGGACTCAGGTGGTGGCCTTGCTGGGTCAGGCCGACCGGCGCGCGGCCGAACTGGAGGCGGCGGCGGACCTGCGCCGCGCAGAACAGCAACGCCAGGATCAGCTTTTCTGGAACCAGACTGGCGCTGCGGGCGACGAGGTCGGCCTGCGCGCCTACCTCAAACGCTTTCCCGACGGGATCTTCGCCGAACTGGCGACTGACCGGCTGGCGGTGATCGAGGCCAATCTGACCGCCCAAGCCGCCGCCAAAGACCGTGCGGCATGGACGGCCGCTGAAACCGGCGACACCATCGCGTCGTACCGCGACTATCTGGCCGCCTTCCCCAAGGGCGCTTTCGCAGCCGAAGCCCGCGCCAGGATCGGGGCCTTGCAGGACGATGCCGCAGGCAACGGCGACCGTGCCCGCTGGCAGGCGACCGAGGAGGCACTGAACCTGTCCGACCTCGCCCGCAGCCTGATCGAGGGTCGGCTGGAGGCGCTGGACCTGCGCCCCGGTCCGGCAGACGGCGTGTTCGACGATCAGACCCGTCGCGCCATCCGCCGCTTTCAGACCGCGCGCGAACTGGACGTGACGGGCTATCTGGATCAGCGGACCATGGTCAGTCTGCTGGCGGACGGGGTGTTGAAGCTGGGGGATTGACGGGGTTTGGGGCGGGGGTTCCCCCCCCCTCAGGTGCCCGGCCCGGAGAGCGGGTGTTTCATACCGCCGCACCCGCGCCAGAGAGCGGGGGTTTCACACCCCCGCACCCCCGTGGGATATTTGGGCCAAGCGGAAAGGGATCAGGCAGGCAAGGGGCGCCTGATCAGCGGGGCGGCTTCCAGCACAAGGGGCCGCAGGCCAGCGCCGCCTGCGTCGATCAGGTCAAAGAACTGTCGCCGCATCCTGGGTTCCCAGAAGTCGTTGATATGCGAGGCGAGGCTTTCGACGCCCTCGGCATGCGGTTTGGATTCCATGAACCTGGCGATCTGGTTGGCCATGTGGGTCAGTTTTTCAGCCGACATGGGCGCTCTCCCGGATGCGGTCGGTATGGGTGAAGACTTCGAACCGGTCAGGGCGGGTCAGCCCGACCAGCGTGAC
>JBBRVJ010000216.1:0-6100 GCA_038246975.1 Rhodobacterales bacterium
CATCAGGTCGGACCGATAGCACAGACCCGTGGTGCCCCAGGCATAGGGCAGCGAGAATGTGTTGCCCGGATCATGGGCCAGTTTCGTGGCCTCGGGATACAGGTTGGCGAGGTTCGGGATCTTGGCATGGTCCAGCGTTTCAGCGAGCCCAAGGTTGTGCAGGATCTCCGCAAAGGGCGAGGACACAAAGACGACGTCATAGCCCTCGCCGCCCGAGGCGATCATCTTGCCCATGATCTCTTCATTGGTGGCGTGCAGCACCAGTTCGGCGGCATTACCGGTTTCGGCGGTGAATTTGGCGATGGCGTCCGGTGCCATGTAGCCGTCCCAGTTGGAAATGGTCAGCGACTGGCCCTGCGACACTGTTGCCGTCAGGACGATAAACAACGCAAACGCGGCCAAGCTGGTGATCGGGGTGGTCATTGGAAGCTCCCTGTTGTGCGAAGCGCGCCGGTTGTGCCGGGGCCTTTTGATGATCGTCAGGGCTTCTTTCGAGCCCCTGTTACCGACAGTATGTTTTTGCGAATTGACCCGTCAATCAGTATTCTTGGACATGGATCACCGGGATGATTGCATGGTCTGACGGTTGGCACTGTTGGCCTGGCCCGTGGCCCAAAAGCCCACCCGGGGATCGCGCAGCATCATGCCGTCGAGAAGCCCGAACCAGAATTGCCCCGGGCAGACGGGCCGCGATCCAGCCTGCCGGGCCTGAAACCAAAGGCAAAGCGCACAGGCACATCTAGCCCGCTGACCATGACCTGCCTGGCGCGTCATAAAGCGAAGTCAGCGGCGGTTCGGTCGGCGGCGGCGGGCTGGGTTCCTCGTCGTCCAGAATGGAGATGCGGCTGGTGCGCGGCGCGCTCAGCGAGGCCACGCTTGCGATGATCAGCGCGAAGGCGGTCACCTCGGTAGCCTCGGTCAAACTGTCGTTCAGGATGGTGTCACCCGTTACGCCATGGAGGATGGTCACATCTCCGTCAAAGCCGCCGGAGCGGCGGATTTCCACCAGAACGATGCCAGCCGTCTTTTGGACTGATGTCACGGTAACGGCGATAAAGATGTTTCCGCTCACTGCTGATCTCCTGTAAAACAAGAGAAACTAATTGCCCGCTGTTGAGCCGGGCCTGAAAAAGGTGCCAATGGCACCTGTCTCAAGTCCAGCCAAAAGTCTGTAAACCGATGCGATCCCGTCGAAAAAACAGGCGGCTGCCCAGATAAAATCTGCTCGACAAAACGGACAAAACGCGTGTCGCTGCACAGCCTAGACGGTAGACGATTCGCCTCATTCCTTCTTGCCCTGAAATCTGCGGGATGGCGATCCCGCTGTGGAACCCTGAGCCTGCCACCGGAGCGACTCTCGAAGGCGATCACCGCACGGTCAGAGCGGGAAAGACCGAACTCCGGTCGCGGGGCCAATCATGCAGGCTCCTTCGCCCTTATCAGACGTGTCAGCGTGATCTTGGCAAGGGTCGCATCAAGCCGAAGCAACGATCAACTGCCGGCAGAAACTCGACTGTCAGCGACGCGAAAGATCGCCAACCTTGGGTCAGACTGTTCGCCCTGCGGGGGACGTGACCCGTCTGCCCGCGATCAGGTCGGCGGGAACAAACGGTCATGCGCAGTTACGCAGCGATCAACCTTCGGTGCCGTTTGCGGGCACTTCATCCTCGGGTTCATCCACTGTCGGGGTCGCGATGCGGAAGCTGCGCAGGATGAAATCGGGCACATGGTCGCCCATCCCGACCACGGCAGAGTCGCGGCGGTCGCGGTAGGGTTCGCGGCGATCACGGCCCGCATCGCGGCTCCCATCCCGGTTGACGTCGCGGCGGTCATCGCGCCATTCGTCGCGGCGCGGCGGACGGCTGTCCTGCCGAGGCTCTGGCCGCGGCTCCTGGCGCGGTTCGGCCCGCACTTCGGTGCGGGTTTCGACCAATTCAGGCGCAACAACCACCGGTTTGTCCTCTCGCGGCGGGCGACTTTCACGCGAGGCGCTGCCGCCCCGGCTGCGGCTCCGGCCCGACCCGCTGCGCTCGCCGCGCGGGGCATCGGACGGCGAGTCCGCGGCATCCTCCAGCGCAAAACCTTCGGGCAGATCATCGCGCGGGATCGGCATCTTTACCAAAGACTCGATGGCACTCAGGTACTTGTCATCATTTGGCGTCGCGATCGTATAGGCCTTGCCCAACCGCCCGGCACGCCCTGTGCGGCCAATACGGTGCACATAATCCTCGGGGTGCGACGGCACGTCGAAGTTGAACACATGGCTGACCGCCGGAATGTCCAGCCCGCGTGCGGCCACATCCGACGCGATCAGCAGATGCACCGACCCGTCGCGGAACCCGTCCAGCGTCTTGGTGCGCACCGACTGGTCAAGGTCGCCATGGATCGGCGAGGCGTTGAAGCCATGCGCCTTGAGCGACTTTGCCACCACATCCACGTCCATCTTGCGGTTGCAGAACACGATGGCGTTGGTGCAGCTTTCACCCTCGGCGGTAATCAGCGCCCGCAACACCGCGCGCTTTTCGGTAAAGCTGCGGTCCTTGCGGGTGGGGGTGAACTGGATCAGCTTCTGTTCGATGGTCACGGAGGCGGTCGCCTGCCGCGCCACTTCGATCTTGGCGGGTGTTTTCAGGAACGTGTTGGTGATCCGCTCGATTTCCGGTGCCATCGTGGCACTGAAAAACAGCGTTTGCCGCGTCTTGGGCGTCAGTTGGAAGATTCGCTCGATATCGGGAATGAACCCCATGTCCAGCATCCGGTCGGCCTCGTCGACCACCATGATCTGCACGCCGTTCAGCATCAGCTTGCCGCGCTCGAAATGATCGAGCAACCTGCCTGGCGTGGCGATCAGCACATCGACCCCTCGGTCGATCAGCTTGTCCTGCTCGCCGAACGACACGCCGCCGATCAGCAGGGCCTTGGTCAGCTTGGTGTGTTTGGCATAAGTGTCGAAGTTTTCGGCCACCTGGGCTGCCAGCTCGCGTGTAGGGGCCAGCACAAGGCTGCGCGGCATCCGCGCGCGCGCACGGCCCTGCCCCAGCAGCGTCACCATCGGCAACACGAAGCTCGCAGTCTTGCCGGTGCCGGTCTGGGCTATGCCCAACACATCGCGGCCAGCCAAGGCGGGCGGAATGGCCTGTTCCTGGATCGGAGTGGGAATTTCGTAGCCGGCTTCTTCGACGGCTTGCAACACGCGGGGATCCAGCGCGAGATCGGAAAATTTGGTCATGGGCGTCCTGAGAAATGCGGTATCGGACCGCATGAATGAAGGGACGCAGCATTGGTCCGGGCGCCCCGGCGTCGTGGCCCCCAGAAGGGCACTGTTTCGCTTAGCGGGAAACGCGATGAAGGTCAAGACCATGCGGCGGGTCTGGTCCTGGTGAACCATACCCGGCACAGTCACGCGGACCGGACCTAAAATATGGCGCGGCGGCGGCTGTCGGCCTGTGGGACCCGCCCGGTACCGGTGCGTGCAGCCCTTGCAATCTTCATCGAACTGTCGGGCTGCGCTTACAAGAACGTCAAATCTCTGTTGCGATCGGTGGCCATGATTTTGGCTTCACGTCCAGAACCCCGGAGCCTGATCATGCGGACCCCCGCCCTTGTCTTTTGCCTTGCGCTTGCCACGCCTGCCATCGCACAGGAAACCACCTTTCCCGCCACGCTGAAAGGTCACGCCTTTCTGCCCGCCCTGACGTTGATCGCCCCGCCCGCCGACGCGCCGCGCGACGCCTGGGTGTCAGGCAAGTTCACCACCGGCGGTCGCCTGACCGCTCCGATGTCGGTGATGGGTGACACCGGTGCCCTGCACGGAAAACGGGCCATGGGCGTGATGCTGCCGTTCATCGGCCAGCCGCTGCAGGGCCTGTCGGGCTTTGCGATGGACCGCGCCGAGGATGGCTCGATCTATGTGCTGACCGACAACGGCTTTGGCACCAAAGCCAATTCGCCCGACGCCATGCTGTTTTTCAGCAAGATGCAGCCCGATTTCGAAACCGGTGCGATTGCCGTCAAGCAGACGATCTTTCTGCACGACCCGGATTTCAAGGTCCCGTTCCGCATCGCCTATGAAGCCAGCGACAGCCGCTATCTGACCGGGGGCGATTTCGATCCGGAATCGATCCAGCTGGTCAATGGCGAGATCTGGATCGGCGAAGAATTCGGGCCCTACCTGATCCGTGCGACACTCGACGGCAAGGTGCTGGCAGTCTATCCGACGATGATGGGCGACGTGGTGCTGAAAGGTCCCGATACCCCGTCGATTTCTGCGGTGTCGGTGATGGGCAAGGACTGGACCGTGCCCCGTTCCGGCGGCTACGAAGGCATGGCGTTGCAGCCGGGAACCGGCCTGCTTTGGCCGATGTTCGAAAAGCCCCTGCTGGGCGAAGACGGTAAACCCGAAGGCACCTTCCTACGCTCGATGGCCTTCGATCCTGCCACCGCCACCTGGACCGGGGCGTCGTTCAAGTTCCAGCTTGCCGAAGGTGCGACCGCCATCGGCGATTTCAACTTCATCGACGCCACCCGCGCGCTGGTGATCGAGCGTGACAACGGTGAAGGCGACCCAAGCCTGAAATGCGCCGCTGATCCGGCCCCAGATTGCTTCCCGCTGCCCGCGATGGTCAAGCGGGTCGTGCTGATCGACACCGCGACAGTTGACGCAGACGGCTTCGTGCGCCGCATCGGTCATATCGACCTGATGAACATCGCAGACCCCGAAGGCCGCGCCCGCCTGACTACGGTCGCCGATCCGGCGCTGTCGGGCAAGATCACCATGCCGTTCTTCACCATCGAAGACGTGATGCTGGTCGACGCCACCCACATCATGGTCGGCAACGACAATAACCTGCCCTATTCGTCGGGCCGCGCGCTGGACAAGCCGTCCGACAATGAAATGCTGCTGCTGGAAGTCAGCGATTTTCTGGCCGCAAAGTAAGGCATGGGGGGCGGGGAAACCCGCCCCTAAACCATCATTTCCTTGGTCGCCGTCAGCTTGATCGCGGGATAATCCCGCTCGATCCGGTCGATGTCCCATTTCAGCCGCGTCAGATACACCGTATCGCCATCGGTATCCGTCGCAATGTGTCCCTTGTTGACGTTGATGAACTTTTCAACCTCGACTTTCGGCCCCGACACCCAGCGGGCAGAGGTGAAGTGCGACCCCTCGAACCGCACCGGCAGCGCGTATTCCTGTTCGATCCGGCTGGCCAGCACCTCGAACTGCAGGGCCCCGACCACGCCCACGATGAAACCTGACCCGATCATCGGTTTGAACACCTTGGCAGCCCCTTCTTCGGCGAACTGGGTCAGTGCCTTTTCCAGATGCTTGGCTTTCAGCGGGTCCATCGCCCGCACACCCTGCAGCAATTCCGGCGCGAAAGACGGAATCCCGGTGAACCGCAGAACCTCCCCCTCGGTCAGCGCATCGCCGATCCGTAACTGTCCGTGGTTCGGAATCCCGATGATGTCGCCCGCCCAGGCTTCTTCGGCCAACTCGCGGTCGGCGGCCAGAAACATTACCGGGTTCGACACCGCCATCACCTTTTTGCTGCGGACATGCGTCAGCTTCATGCCGCGCTCGAAATGCCCGGAGGCCAGCCGCACGAAAGCCACCCGGTCGCGGTGCTTGGCGTCCATGTTGGCCTGCACCTTGAACACGAAGCCGGTCACCGGGGTTTCCTCGGGGGCGATCTTGCGCTCGGCGGCAGTCTGAATCTGCGGCTCGGGTCCATATTCGGCAATCCCCGCCATCAGGTCGCGCACCCCGAACGAGTTGATTGCCGATCCGAACCAGATCGGCGTCATCGACCCGTTCAACACCGACGCCTGGTCGAACGCGGGCAACAACGCGCGCGCCATTTCCAACTCGTCGCGCAATTTGGCCAGCAGTTCGGCGGGCACATGGTCGGTCAGGGCCGGATCGTCCAGACCGCTGATCTTGATCGATTCAGCCACCCGGTTGCGGTCGGCGCGGTCCATGATCTCCAGCCGGTCATGCAGCAGATCATAGGCCCCGATGAACTCGCGCCCCGTGCCGATCGGCCAACTGGCGGGCGTCACGTCGATGGCCAGATTCTCCTGGATTTCGTCGATGATGTCG
>JBBRVJ010000217.1:0-6079 GCA_038246975.1 Rhodobacterales bacterium
GCGCTTTCTGCCAAAGGCTGTTCCACCTTGGCAAAGGCCTTGCGAACTGCGGCAACATCGAACAGCAGCAGCGTCACCGCCATCAAAGCGGCGGCTACCACGAACGGCGCACCGGGCGCATAGATCATCGCATCTGCTGCGGTGAACGCGCGAAACACCGACGACATCAGCACCGGACCCGCAATCATCGACAAAGCGGTAAGGCTGGCAAACAGACCCATTAACTCGCCCTGTCGGTCGTCACCCATGCGCTGCGACATAAGCCCCTGGATTGTCGGTGCCACGACGAAAGCCACCGATATCAGCGGGATCATCGCAAGAAAAACCATCCCGTCGGTGACCAGAACCAGTGCGGCCAGCGTGGCGATCCCGCACAGGATCGCATAGCGCACCGTGCGCACCTCGCCGATGGCTGCTGCGACCGATGCCTTGACCAGCAAACCCTGCGACGCCGCCATGGCAAGGCCGAGGATGGTGTAGGACACACCTGTCATGAAGGGCGTGAAGCCGAAGGCCTCGACCGTGTAAAAGGGCCAGATCACCGGGAAAACCTGTGTGGCGATGGCAAAGATCAGCACTGCGGTGACCAGACGCCGCAGGACCGCGTCGCCAGCAATGGCAGCGAAGGCACCGATCGGGTTGGCGCGCGCGATCTTGAACGGGCGTCGCTTGGCCGGTGCGAGCGATTCCGGCAGAAACAGCCAGATAGCCGCCACGTTGATGGCCGAAAGCGCCGCTGCGACAAAGAACGGCGCGCGAAGTCCGAACCCCGCCACATAGCCGCCCAAGGCGGGGCCGATCACCATGCCAAGCGCGAAAGTGCCAGCGACCATGCCAAAGGCCGAGGCGCGTTTATCGGCGGGGGTGAGGTCAGCCATATAGCCCCCCGCAACGGTAAAGCTTGCCCCGGTGATCCCGGCGAGTATCCGACCGACGAACAGAAACCAGAATACCGGTGACACAGAGAGGATCACGAAATCGAGGCAATTCATCCCGATAGCCAGCAGCATCACCGGTCTGCGGCCATAGCGATCCGACAGGTTTCCAACCAGCGGACCGAACAGGAAAAGCATCAACGCAAAGCTGGCTGACAAGAGGCCACCCAGAAACGCGGCCTCGCCAAAGGTGGTGCCGGTCAGATCCACCAGCAGATGTGGCAATGCGGGCATGATCATCGACATGGCGGTTGCGTCCAGAAACAAGACGATCATCAAGGCGACCAGGAACTTGCGCGGCATTTCGGAATCCCTTCCCACGGTTTCAAACCTCGGTGGGAGGGATACCACCATGCTCGCAGCGGGAAATTGATCTGGCGCAAAGTGCCGCACAGACTCCCCGTCTAAAATCCAGCGGAAACGTGAATCCGATGGGCGATTCCCGTAACTGCACTCGGCGGGCACTTGCACCGGCCGATCGCAGCTAGACCCGACCAATATGAAAGGGTTTTATCATGGCAATTCAATCCACTCGGGCCCGGGTCGATAAACGCGACCTTGGTATCCGGCACCTTGTGCCGTTCTTTCTGCTCACCTTTGCCCTGACCTGGGGTCTGGGCGTGGTGTTGATGGTATTCCCCGACCAGATCACTGCCATTTTCGGCGAGTTGGGCGTGACGAACCCACTCTACCTTGTCATGACTTGGTCCCCCGGTCTGGTAGGCATGTTTCTGGTCGTTATGGTGACCGGTCTGTCGGGCTTGCGGCGGTTCCTCGGGCGGCTATTCGACCTATCGGTGCCGTTGGCTTGGTGGGCTTTCGTGCTGCTCGCTCTTCCGGCGCTGAAGATGACCGGCGCGCTGTTGAACGGAACGCCGATCACCGGCCTTCTCAACCTCTACCCGTTCAACGAGATCCTGATGATGTCGGTCTTCATGCTGTTTCTCGGCCCGGTCGAGGAGTTTGGCTGGCGCGGGGTCGCACTGCCGCTGTTGCAGCGCCTGACGGCGCCGGTCTGGGCCGGGGTAATCGTGGGTTTCGTCTGGGCGTTCTGGCATCTCCCGGCGTTTTTCGTTGGCGGCGCACCGCATTCGGCCTGGGCCATGGTGCCATTCCTCATCGGGGTGACGGCAATAGGTGTGGTGATGGCGGTCGTCTACAACAAGACCGGCGGCAACCTTTTGTTCCCGATCCTCACCCACTGGCAGTTGAACATCGCCTTCTGGCCCGAAGCGCAACCTTGGGAGAACTACCTGAGCGTGGCTCTCGCGCTGGTCCTGCTCTGGGTGCACTGTGACGTGATGTTCGACCGCGACAAGGGCCTGACCGAGGTTGTGCCCGCCGACCATGGGGTCGGATCACCCAAGCCTGCTTAGCATGAAGGAGAACACCATGCTGCGTTTCATTCCGGCCCTCCTGTTCGCAATCAGCGCCGCCGCGCCGTTGCAAGCGCAAGACACCACCCGGCTGGTCGATGGATTACAGAGCGTGCTCGACACCTTCCACGACCGTTATGGCTTTCCTGGCGCGACCGCGGCCATCGCCCTTCCGGATGGTACCGTGATCGCCGCCGCGACTGGGCTTGCCGATGTCGAGGTGGGGATACCGATGACGCCGGACAGCCGTATGCTGGCGGCCAGCATCGGCAAGACCTTCGTGGCGGCAACCGTGCTGGCACTGGAGAACGAGGGGCTGCTGCGCCAAAGCGATCTGGCATCACAGTATCTGGGCGACCGGGATTGGTTCGACCGCCTGCCGAACCACGACACGATCATGATCGGCCACCTATTGCACCATAGCGCCGGGCTGCCCGATCACGTTCATACCGAGGCGTTCGGTGCCGCGATGGCCGCACAGATGCAGAGTGGCGGCGATGCGCTGGCCCCCAAGGCAGCGATTGGTTTTATCCTTGATGCCGACCCGCTGTTTCCGGCTGGAACGGGGTGGGCCTACAGCGACACCGGCTTTCTCTTGCTCGGTCTCATCATCGAGAAAGCAGCTGGCAGCCCCTTCTACGATCTTGTCGCCGAGCAGTTCCTGACGCCACTTGCGCTGCAGGGAACGTCGCCTTCGGACCGACGCACCCTGCCGGGCCTTGCGGTCGGCTATACGGTCGAGGGCAATCCGTTCGGAATTCCGCCTCGCACGATGGACATGCAAGGACGACTTTTGTGGGACCCGGCGATGGAATGGACGGGCGGCGGGCTGCTCAGCACATCGCGCGACCTTGCCGCATGGGGGCATGCGCTGTTTGGCGGTTCGGCAATGCCAGCGCCCTATCTCGACAGACTGCTTGACGGGGTCAGCATTTCCCCGGACGCGCCCGGCGTCCTTTATGGCGCGGGCGTCGCCATCTATGCCGACACCCCGCGCGGCCCGGTTTACGGCCATGGCGGATGGATTCCCGGCTACGTTTCCAGCTTGCGGCACTATGCGACGCCCGGCGTGACAGTTGCGTTTCAGATCAACACCGATGTCGGGATCGTCGATGACAGCACCGACCTGATCCCAGAACTTGAAGCCGCATTGGCGGACCTCGCCGTCACGAAGGCCAGCCAATGAATACGCGCCGCACCTTTTTGGTGGGGTTCGGCAGCCTTAGGCTTGCAGGCGGCGATTATGCGGCAGGTGCTTTCCGCGAGGCACGGGCGCAGTCCGACAGTCGGCTCTTTGCGCAAGGCACCCAAATCGACACGCGTGCAGGGGTGCTTGAATACGCTGTGGCCGGGGACGGCCCACCCCTGATGATGATCCACGGCACCGGCGGCGGTTTTGACCAGGGCCTCCTGTTTGCAACGGCCTTGCGCCAGCGTGGTTTCCGGATCATCGCGCCATCGCGGTTCGGCTACCTTGGCAGCGCCTTTCCGGACGATGCCTCGCCCGCCCATCAGGCGGATACGCTGGTCGAGCTTCTGGACCATCTGGGCATCGAACGCCTTGCCGTCGTCGGCGGTTCGGCGGGAGCGTTGACTGCGGCCGAATTCGCATTGAGGCATCCCGACAGATGCTCGCATCTGGGATTGCTGGTTCCGGCCGCAAACCTGACGAACCGCGACCCGGTCGCATTCAGCGCGCTGCAACGCTTGGCGGTCAATGCCGTGCTCGGGTCAGACTTCTGGTTCTGGTCGCTGTTACGTCTGGCGCCCGGGCAGATGATCCGCACCTTGCTGGCGACCGATCCCGCCCTGCTGGACCGGGTGCCAGAGGCAGAGCGTCAACGTGCCATGACGATCCTGAACCAGATCTTTCCGATCAGCCGCAAGGCGAACGGTCTGCAGACTGATGGCTTCTGGGCCGGGACACCGACGCTGACCGCTCACGAGCGGATCGCCGCGCCGACGCTGATCCTGTCCTGCGAGGACGATCATTTCGGCACCGCCGCGACAGCGCGGCTTCTGGCCGAACGCATCCCGAATGCCGAAATCACCATCTATCCGACTGGGGGGCATATCTGGCTTGGCCACGATCATGATGTGGCAGAGCGGATCGCGTCCTTCATCCGCAATCCCGCGCCCGAAGGTGCGCCATAGAAGGAGACCCTGTTTATGCCCTACTCCCGCATCGTGCTGAAAGCTTTTGGCGGCCCGGAGGAACTCGGGCTGGAAACTGTCGACGCATTGCCCGAACCGGCCACCGGCGAAATGCGCATCAGGGTTCTGGTCACCAGTGCGGCCTTCACCGACGTGATGATCCGCAAAGGCATGTATCCCGATGTGAAGGAAAAGCCGCCATTCGTCCCGGGATACGATATGGTCGGGATCGTGGACGCGCTTGGTGCGGAAACGTCAGGCTTCGTGCCCGGCGACCGGGTGGCCGACCTGACCACCATCGGCGCCTATTCCGAATACATCTGCTTGCCCGCCAAGCGCTTGACGGCCGTTCCGAAGGGAGTTTCCGACGAGGACGCGCTGGCGATGATCCTGTCGGCAGTGACGCCCTACCAGATGCTGCACCGGGTCGCGCGGGCCAAGTCCGGCCAGCGCATCCTGATCCACGGGGCAGGTGGTGCCGTGGGCACGGCAATGCTGCAACTCGCTCGCGACGCAGGGATCGTGGCCTTCGGCACCGATATTGCCGAAAAACACGACTTGATCCGCCATCTCGGGGGTGTGCCGATCGACGCGGACGCGTCGGACCTCGCCGGGGCGATCGCGGAAGCGGTGGGCGATGGGGTCGATTTTGCCTTTGATCCGCTTGGGGGCGAAAGTCTGTCACGCTCGCTTCATGCGCTGAAACCCGGGGGCATGCTCGTCGCCTTTGGCTTTACCAACGAGGTGCTGGGGCGTGGCGGCTCCATCCCGTTCGATTTCATCAAGCTGAAACTCTGGGACTGGTTGCCCAACGGGCATGCGACCGCCTTTTATTCGATCGGCGCGATGCGGCGCAGCCATCCGGACTGGTTCAAGCAAGACCTCGCCACACTGTTCGACATGCTCACCCAGGGCCGGATCGATCCGGAGGTGGCTGAGGTCATTCCGCT
This sequence comes from Rhodobacterales bacterium, assembly GCA_038246975.1. GTDB lineage: Bacteria > Pseudomonadota > Alphaproteobacteria > Rhodobacterales > Rhodobacteraceae > JAIYDJ01. The sequence continues at coordinate 5,416 of JBBRVJ010000217.1, forward strand.
GGCCGATGTGCGTCAAGCGCACGAGCGGCTCGAGGCGGGCAGGATTGCAGGTAAGATCGTCATGAGGATATCCGAGAAATGAAACCGAAAATGCACCTTTTCGCCGCTCTGGCGACTGGCCTGGCACTCGCGCAGACCGCTACAGCCCAGACCGCCACGGCTCAATCCGTGACGTTGCTTCGGGATGTCTCGATCGTCGACGTCGAGATGGGAACAGTTACCCCTGGACAATCGATCCTGATCGAGGACGGAAAAATCGTCGCTGTCGGGATCGATGTCGAACAGCCAACCGGAGACGTCCGGATCGTCGATGCGGACGGCAGCTTTGCAATTCCCGGCCTCTGGGACAGCCATGTTCATATCTTCTCGTCCCAGAGCGAGCCAGACACCGCGTTCCCGCTCTACCTCATCAACGGTGTCACCGGTATCCGCGACATGGGCGCCCTCTGGCCCATCGCCGAACAGCAGGCGCTTCAGCAGCGGATCGAGACGGGTGAAGTGCTCGGCCCGAGGTTGATCCTGTCGGGGGCTTGGGTCGACGCCGCCCCGGGCTCTTGGCCGGGCATGTTCCTGGCCGACACGCCGGACGAGGCACGCACGGTCGTAGACCGTATCGCGTCTGAGGGTTGGGCGGCGGTCAAGGCCTATTCGATGCTCGACGAAC
>JBBRVJ010000218.1:0-6036 GCA_038246975.1 Rhodobacterales bacterium
AGGGCTGCACGGTCATAGACCTGCGGGATTGCGGCGAAATCGGCCGACATGATCCGCGCCAGCAGATCGGCAAGCCGCCCTCCCCATTCGTTGTCATTGCCGTGGCCCGCATAGGGACCGGGCCGGTCGGTTGCAGGCGACAGCGGACGCTGGCACGCCTCGGGCCCACCTTCGCGCGCGATCTGGTCGCGCGCAAACTCCGCAGGCTCCCACCCCATCTGCCGCACGATCGCGCCCTGATCGCGGATCAGCCATTCGTCGTCGATGATGTTGTTGCTAGCATGGCAATCCGCGATGATCCGGTACACCAGCCTTTTGCCTGTCGCACGCCCGTAAGCCCCGTCGCCGGTATGAGTGGCGGTAGAGCGCAGCCGGTGCGACGACAGCATCCCCGTCTCGGGCGTTCCAGACCAGATCACGTCCTCGCCGTACAGCGTGCGATCGGGAAATTCGGCCAGGGTGGCCATCGTCGCGGCGATCACGCCTGCGTTGCCGATCACCACGCTGCCGGGGGCACGCACCACGATGTCGGGGGAATAATAGCGATGCAACGTGGCGATGCCGCGATCTTCCCAGATCTCTTTGGTGATCCCGATGATATAATCGGGAAAACTCGCGAATTTGGGATCGAAGCCCTTCATTTCGGCCAATCTTTCGGGATGCGCGCGCTGGACCGCACGATCAGCGGCCCGTCGATTTCGATCTTTTGTGCCGGGCGTTCGGGGTCCTCGATCTGCGCCAGAAGCGTTTCCACAGTCGCCTCGACCATGCGGTTGACGGGCTGCCGCACCGTCGTCAGATCATACGCGCCCCATGCGGCAAGCGGCACGTCGTCATACCCCACCACAGACACATCACCGGGGATGGTCACGCCCGACTGTCGCAACTGGTCCATCACCGCAAAGGCCATGTGATCGTTGCCAACGAAAATCGCATCGGGGGGCTGCAGTCGTGACATCAGTTGTGCTGCGGCGTCGGCGGCTACCGCGCGGTCGTACATGCCGTCGATGACATCCGTCGCCTCGGCCCCGGCTGCCGTCAGGGCATCCAGAAAGCCGCGCTGCCGGTCACGCCCGGTGGACGATCCTTTCCAGCCCGCAACGTGGGCGATGCGCCGGTGGCCCCCTGCCAGCAGAAAATCGGCCACGCGCCCGCCGCCTACCACGTTTGCCGACGTTATCGAAGAAATGCCCGACCCGTCCTGGCCGCGGTTGAACATCACCACGGGAATACCTTCGGCGGTGCAGCGATCCGTCAAGTCATTCGACATGGCGACCGAAGCGGTGATGATGCCATCCACCTGGTAATCCAGCAGTTCCTGCATCACCTTTTCAATGTCCTGCTCGGTGTTCGAGGCCAGAAAGACCAGGATATGATAGCCTTTGGCCTGCAATGCCGCCGACAGGCGTTCAAGCGCAAGCGGGTAGAACTGGTTGTCCAGATAGGCGACGACAAGACCGATGATCCGGCTTTTTCCGGTAATCATCGCGCGCGCCAGCGGATTAGGACGATAGCGCAGCTCTTCAGCCGCCTTGCGCACCTTGGCTACCGTGGATTTCGACGCCGAAGCGCCCGAGAATACCCGACTGACCGCCGACTGGCTGACACCCGCGCGGCGCGCCACGTCCAGTGAAGTGATCTTTTCGTTCATCCTGCGGTCCATCCCCCGTCAATCAACACAGAGGTCCCTGTTATCATCGCACCGGCAGGCGAGGCGAGCAGAACGATAGCCCCCATCAGATCCTCCACCTCGGCCAACCGTCCAAGCTTGATCTTCGACAAGACCCAGGCGCGACGGGCGGGGTCGGTCAGCGTCTGCTGCGCAAGGGGTGTGTTGACGAAAGTCGGCGCTATGCAATTGACGCGAATGCGGTGGGGTGCCCATTCGATCGCCATCGCCTTGGTAAAGCCCTCGACGGCATGTTTGGTGGCGCAATAGACGGCACGGTCCGGCCCGCCGACGCGGCCCATCTGGGACGACACGTTGATCAGCGATCCCGGTCTGCCCGCCGCGATCAGACCCTTTGCAACGGCGCGCGTCAGGAAAAAGGCGGCACGTATGTTCAGGCCGGTCACGGCATCATAATCGGCTTCGGTCGTCTCGACAGCAGGGGCATGGCGGGCCATACCTGCCGAATTGACCAGAATGTCGAACGGCCCCTGCACGGCCACCGCCGCCGCCGTGGCCGCGACGTCAGTCACGTCCAGCGCAAGCGACCGTGCCAGCAGCCCCGCCGCCGCCATCTGTCCTGCGATATCCTTCAGCCGGTCGGCCGACCGCGCCACAAGCGTCACCTCGGCCCCCGCTTCTGCCAGCGCCATCGCCGCCCCAAGACCGATGCCCGAGGACGCACCGGCGACCAGCGCGCGGCACCCGTCAAGGCGAAAGGTCGGGGTGCGGGGCAAGGTCACTCGACCGCAACCCCGTAAGCCACATTGCGGTGGCCATAGCGCCGCACGCGGACATTGCACTGTTCCGCGTGGCCGACGAACCCCTCAAGCATGCACAAGCGTGAGCCGTAGACCCCGATCAGCGCCGCCGCCTCGTCTGTCGTGATCCGCTGATAGCTGTGCGTTTTCAGAAACTTGCCCACCCAAAGTCCGCCAGTATAGCGGCCCGCCTTGCGCGTCGGCAGGGTGTGGTTCGTGCCGATGACCTTGTCGCCGTTCGCCACGTTGGTGCGCGGACCAAGAAACAGCGCGCCATAGCTGTGCATGTGCTCCAGATACCAATCGTCGCGGTCGGTCATCACCTGCACATGCTCATAAGCCATGTCGTTCGCCACACTCAGCATTTCGTCATGACTGTCGCACAGGATCACTTCGCCATAATTGCGCCAGCTTGCCCCCGCCGTTTCGGTTGTCGGCAAGATCGTCAGCAGACGATCAACCTCGGCCATGGTCGCCTCGGCAAGGCGTCGCGACGTCGTGATCAGGCAGGCGGGCGAATTATAGCCATGTTCGGCTTGACCCAGCAGATCGGTCGCGCAAAGTTCCGCATCCGCTGCGGTGTCGTCCGCGATCAGCATGGTCTCGGTCGGTCCGGCAAAAAGGTCGATGCCGACCCGGCCATACAGTTGGCGCTTGGCCTCTGCCACATAGGCGTTGCCAGGGCCAACCAGCATGTCTACCGCGCGGATCGTCTCGGTTCCCAACGCCATGGCACCCACGGCCTGCATCCCGCCAAGCACATAGATCTCGTGCGCCCCGCCCATGTGCATCGCGGCCACGATTGCGGGATGCGGTTGCCCATTGACAGGCGGGGCAGAGGCTATGATGCGCGGCACTCCGGCCACTGCGGCAGTCAGCACCGACATATGAGCCGATGCAACCATCGGAAACTTGCCGGCCGGCACATAGCAACCCACCGACTGCACGGGGATGTTGCGGTGACCAAGGATCACGCCCGGCATCGTCTCGACCTCGACATCGCTGATCGACCCTCGCTGCACTTGCGCAAAACGCCGGATCTGGTCTTGGGCAAAGCGGATGTCCGAAATATCGCGCGCACTGACCTTCTGCACGGCGGCCTCGATCTGAGAAGGTGTCAGTCGGAAGGAGGGTGGACTGTAATTGTCGAATTTCGCACTTAATTCGCGCACGGCGACATCGCCGCGCGTAGAAATATCGGCGAGAACCGCTTCGACGGTATTGCGAACCTTAGCGTCATCCTCTGCGCGCGCTGCTTCCGGCTTGCCATGCTTGAGATACAGAACTGGCATATGTGTTATGCCGTCGCCATTTGAAGCGGTAAAATGGCAAGGCATGGGCTTTCCGCGAGGAACTCGGCAATGGCTCGATTGTGATCGCAACATGGAATGCAAACCGGATGTTCATTCCATGATTGCCTGGGTTGGGCCCGGTTCATGTGCTTGTTTGAGAACAGCTTTCCAGATATCGCACCGGTCATTTTCTTCTGATCCTCCCGTTTTGCGGGTCATAACCTTCGAATGACCTCCGCACCCTGCAAACCCCTGCAAGGCACATTTCGGCAGCTTTCGCGGCAAGAGGTCAACTTCTTGCATACGGTTGCACATTCCCCATGCAGAAATCAACGACTCTTCTGTGGTTGCCACGGCTCTGATGCATAAATCGGCTGACGGCTGAAGGGTGTCGGTTGCGATTGTCGCTGGCGGATCATCCTGTGTCAGCTTGCCCGCCGCGGAGCGTTGGCGAAAGGGTTTGCGCCGCATTCGACATGCGCCCAACTTCCGCACGGCAGCAGGAATAGCCATGAAAACAAGGCATTTCAGCGGGATAAATCAGCCCACCCGGGCAGGTGGCGCACCGCAATCCGGCCTGCGCAGCTACGCAAACTGCGTCAAGGTCAGACGCTCCGCGCCATCGCCGTACGCGGGCCAGGGAAAGCGGCCCTTCTGCAGCACCTTGGAGTGAAGGCAAAAACCCTGACCGTCCCGGCAAAGCAGTTTCAGCCTGTCACCCCGCCGCCCGCAGAACGCAAGGACAGCACCCCCTGTCGGCTTCTGCCGAACATGATCCTGCGCGACAGCCGCGAGGCCTTCGATGCCCTTGCGCATGTCCGTCACGCCACAGGCCAGACAGACCCGAACGCCGGTGCCCTGCCCGATCATGCGCCTTCCACCGCCCGGATCAGTTGCGTCAGCTTCGTCGCATCCCGTGCCGGACCAAAACGAAGGCAACGGCCACGTGCCAGCTGCAGCTCGATCTGCGCCGGGTGCCGCGCGTAGGAACAGGCCATCGGCGTCGGCACGGCCACGTCCGTCGACCCCGAGGCGAGGACGGGCTTGACGAGGAATTCGGCTCCGTTCATGGGGTCTTTCCGGGGTTTTTGGAGGGTGGTCTCAACGCGGGACCTTTTTTTGTTGTTTTAGATCAGTTGGTTAGGGGCGTGGATTTAAGGATTTTTTAAGGTTTGGGGGAGTTTGGGCCGCAGATCACGCCGGAAGCATCAACAGAGGCGCATCTTTTTCGGCAGCTACTTCTTCAAGATAGGCCGGGCCGGAAATTTGATTTTCGATCAGGTGATGTGCAAGTTCCGATTGCGAACTGATCGACGCAACACTCTCGCGCAACCCCTGCACCAAGACCTCGGCCTGTGGCAATGCCAATCGGCGCGCTTCGGCGTATGCCCTAGAGTCTTTTGCACTTTGGCCGCACAGGCGCGCGAGGCTATCGGGAGTGAAATTCTGAGTGATATCCAAGAAACGCTCTGCTCGCCTTTCTGCAAGTTGTTTCGCAGCTTCCAACTCGTCAATACCATACAGCGCGCGCGATCCAGCTTCGTGGCAAAGTCTGATAGCAGCGGCCAAAGACCAGAGCATGTCCAGATCGGAAGTCGTTATGGAGACGTTCTGCATCGTTTGAGACTTCTGTTCGAAAACCGACTCAAGTCGGCCCGCTGATTTGGCGAGCGCTTGTTCCACACTCTCTGAGATATGCACCTTGTTCGAGCGGGCGCCCAATGTGGCAACAGTTTCCAACTGTGTCCTCACATCGGCAAATATCATCCGAAGATCATCAGAGCGGCGATCAGTCGTTACGGCTTCAATTTTTGCTTCCATCTTTTGCAGATGCGTCTTGATGGCGTCGAGGCGTTTCAACATCATGGCAAAGCCCACAGCTGAAACACCAATCCCCAGACCAGAAACAGCCAGTGATGCTATTTGAACGTTCTGCAGAATCGCGAGTGAAGATTGAACTTCCGCCAAGCGCGCTTTGATCTGCTGGTTCTGACCAATCGTCACCACGCCCATCCCAAGATTTACAATGCCCGCTATTGGGTTTAAAATGCCGATCATGGCACTTTTGACGACTGTGTCCATTATGCCGGTTTCCTGCAAGAACGCCACGCCGCGACCCGTCGCGACATCACGGACAACAGAACCCGTGATTTTATAGATTCCTGAGGCGACGCCGGCCATTAATGCCGGTGGAACCATTCGCAAAAATATCATTCCGTTGCTCCTTTGATTCGGTTCTGACCTGCTTGCACGACCGCAGCTTGAATATCGCTCAAAACACACCGAGCTCCGGGGGCTTCGCTGATCCCGAAGA
>JBBRVJ010000219.1:0-6011 GCA_038246975.1 Rhodobacterales bacterium
GTGCGCAGGATTTGACGGCAATTTGATTCGTTAAGCGAACCTGAACCATCGCGACGGCAAGACTGGTGGCCTGGAATAAGGCAAGGGTGCGCTGATGCAGAAAACACCGAACACCGAACTGGCCCTGGCCTTGCCAGCGGGCCAGTTGGCCCCCCTCCTGCGTCGCGCTGCAGTTTCTGCGGTGCTGGCCGGTCTGTTCGTCTGGCTGCTGATGAGCCGGTTGGGCGACATCAACCTTGCGGCGGTCGGATCGGCTTTGTCGGACGTCCGGGCCGTGCAGTGGGGGCTGGCACTGGCAGCCACGGCGGTCAGTTTCTGGGCAGTCGGACATTATGACGCGGTAGTGCACCGCCATTTCGGCACCGGAGTCGCAGGGGCCACGGCGCGGCGGGCCGGAGTGTCGGCGATTGCGGTCAGCCAGACATTGGGCCTTGGCGTCATTACGGGAGCGATCCTGCGCTGGCGAATGCTGCCGGGGGTGTCGCTTGCGTTGGCGTCGAAACTGACTGTGGCGGTGGCGGTGTCCTTTCTGTGCGGCTGGGCGGTGGTCACGGCAGCGGTGACACTGGTTCTGCCGGACGCGCCGTTGAAGCCGGTCGCCGCAGGCGTAGCCGTTGCTGCGGCGGGGATGGTGGTTCTGGTGCTGGCCGCGCCGCCCCGATCGCGGCGGCATTTGCCCAACCTGTTTACCTTGACCCGGCTGGTGGTGCTGGCCGCAGTCGACACGCTGGCTGCGGCGCTCGCGCTGTATTTGCTGCTGCCCGGCGATCTGGCCTTGCCGCTGACCGTATTGGTGCCCGCGTTTCTGCTGGCGCTGGGGGCGGGTCTGGTTTCAGGCACACCGGGGGGGGTGGGCGCGTTCGAGGTGACGTTGCTGGCCTTGTTGCCGCCCTTGCCGGAAGAGCCTTTGCTGGCCGCGATCCTCGCCTGGCGGTTGATCTACTTTGCGATTCCTGCCGTGATCGGGGGCATGGTCGCGGCCTTCGGTTCGCGCGAAGTGACGTCCGCCGCACAGGATTGCCCCTGCCACCCGGCACGGGCGGAAACCCTGATCCGGCATCAGGGGGAACATCAGATCGGCGCAGGCGGCGCTTGGCTGATCGGGCAAACCCCGCACCTGACGGTCGGCCTGTTCGACCCGCTGACCGCTCCGGGCCCGGCGCTGCGCGCCCTGACCACGGCTGCACACGAGCAGTCCCGCCTGCCTGCAATCTACAAATGCAGCGCCCGCATGGCCGTATCCGCCCGCGCGAACGGCTGGCAGACCCTGCAGATTGCCCGCGAGGCATGGCTTGACCCGCGCGCTTTCCAGCCCTCCACCAAACTGCGACGGGGTCTGCGTCGGGCTGCGGCGGCGGGCGTCACCGTCACTTGCACTACAGCGCTGCCGCTGGACGAAATGACCCGGATCGCGGCAGACTGGGCGCGCGCGCATGGCGGCGAGCGCGGCTTTTCGATGGGCCGCTTTGCGCCGGATTATGTCGCGGGACAGCGGGTTTATCTGGCGCTGCGCGGCGGCACGCTGATCGGGTTCGTCACGTTCCAGCCGGGAGAAAACGACTGGTCTCTCGACCTGATGCGCCACGCGGCGCGCCTGCCAGAGGGCACGATGCTGGCACTGATCGCCGCCGCGATTGCAGAAGCTGCCGCCGAAGGCGTGCCCCGCCTGTCGCTGGGCGCTGTACCTGAAGCTGCCTTTGGCGGCTGCCGCCTGATCGACCGGGCCCTGCGCCGGTTCGGCTGTGACGGGGCGGGCTTGCTGCACTTCAAATCAGGTTTTGCGCCCCAATGGCGGCCGTTGTATCTGGCTGCCCCGTCGCGGCTGGCCCTTCCGGTGGCCGCCGCCGGGATTTCCCGCGCCATCGCCCGCCCTGCCCCGCTGCAAGGCGAATCGGCACAATATGAATTTGCCTCTGCGCGCAGGTCATGGCACAGACGGGGCAGTCCTGACTGATCCAGAGGTTTCCATGGCTGACAACGCGCTTTCCCGGTTGCTTTCCACGCGGCCGTGGCTGATGGCCGACGGGGCCACCGGAACCAACCTGTTCAACATGGGTCTGTCGTCCGGCGAGCCGCCAGAGATGTGGAACATCGAACAGTCCGACAATATCCGCACGCTGTATCGCGGGGCGGTCAATGCCGGGGCCGATATCTTTCTGACCAATACCTTTGGCGGCAATGCCAGCCGGCTGAAACTGCACAACCTGCAAGGTCAGGTGCGCGAGTTGAACCGCGTCGGAGCGGCCCTCGGGCGCGAGATTGCCGATGCGTCGGGCCGCACCGTGGTGGTGGCCGGGTCCGTCGGGCCTACGGGCGAGATTTTCGTGCCGATGGGCACGCTGACCCATTCCGCCGCGGTCGAGATGTTCCACGAACAGGCCGAGGGTCTGAAAGAGGGCGGCGCGGATGTGCTGTGGGTCGAAACCATTTCCGCCCCCGAGGAATACGCAGCCGCCGCCGAAGCAGCAGCGCTGGCCGGAATGCCATGGTGCGGCACGATGAGTTTCGACACGGCAGGGCGCACGATGATGGGGACGACGTCGTCCGCGATGGCCGATATGGTCGAAAAGCTGGCCAACCCGCCGATTGCCTTTGGAGCAAACTGCGGGGTGGGCGCATCGGATCTGATGCGCACCATGCTGGGCTTTGCCGCTCAGGGCTCCGCACGCCCGCTGATCGCCAAGGGCAACGCCGGGATCCCCAAGTATCACGACGGCCATATCCACTATGATGGCACGCCGGAGTTGATGGCCGAATATGCCGTGTTGGCCCGCGACGCCGGGGTGCGGATCATCGGCGGTTGCTGCGGGACGATGCCCGAACATCTGTTGGCGATGCGCGCGGCGCTGGAATCCCGCCCCGCAGGTCCGCGCCCGACACTCGACATGATCTCGGCGGCTCTGGGCGGGTTTTCGTCGACCTCCGATGGGACGGGCGATACTTCGAACGATCCCAAGAGAGAGCGGCGCGGACGGCGCGGCTGAACCAGCGGCGCGCGGGGTGAACCGGCCGGGGGCCAGCCCCCGGACCCCCGGGATATTTTGGACAGAAAATGCAGCAGAAGAGTCAGATCAGGGCGAGTTGATCGCCAGCGCGCGGCGGGGCTGCGAACAGGTCCTGGCGCAGCGGCGGCAGCGACACCGACAGGCCCAGCCGTGCCACGGCCTTGACGAAGCGTTGGGCGGTCAGGTCCGACCATGGCCCCTGCCCCCGCATCCGTTTGCCCCATTCCGGGTCATAAACCCGCCCGCCGTGGATCTCGCGGACAGCGCGCATGACCTTTGCCGCCTTGCCCGGGACATGGGTGGCAAGCCAGTCCTGAAACAGCGGCGACACCTCCAGCGGCAGGCGCAGCGCGATCCAGCTTGCCGCCTGCGCGCCCGCGGCTTTGGCAGCGGCGAGGATCGGCTCCAACTCGTGATCGGTCAGGCCCGGAATGACCGGGGCGATCATCACCCGCACCGGCACCCCGGCATCGGCCAGCCTGCGAATTACTGCCAACCGTCTCGCCGGGGTGGCGACGCGGGGTTCGAGGCTGCGTGCCAGACCACCGTCCAGCGTGGTGATCGAAATCCCGACCCGCAGCAGGCCCTGAGCCGCCATCGGGGCCAGCAGGTCAAGGTCGCGTTCGATCAGCGTGCCCTTGGTGGTGATCGCCAGCGGATGATTGAACGCCGCCAGCACCGTGATCACCTCGCGCATCACACGGTAATTCGCCTCGATCGGTTGATAGGGGTCGGTGTTGGTGCCGATCGCCATGGTCGCCACCCGGTAGGATTTAGCCCGCAACTCTGCCTCCAGCACCGCACCGATGCCCGTCCGCGCGATCAGGCGGGTTTCAAAGTCCAGTCCCGGCGACAGGTTCAGAAAGGCGTGGCTCGGCCGGGCAAAGCAATAGATGCAGCCATGTTCGCAGCCGCGATAGGGGTTTACAGACCGGTCGAACGGCAGATCGGGCGAGCGGTTGTAGCTGATGGCCGAGCGGGGACGCTCTGCCCGTACCTCGGTCCGCAGCGGGGGCAAGTCGTCGTCGCGCGCCCACCCGTCATCGACCGCCTCACGCGAGGTCGGCTCGAACCGGCCAGAGGCATTCGACCCGGCGGCACGCGCGCGGGCGCGTGTGTTGGGGGGCGGCGGGTTTTCGTTTGGCTGCATCGGCCACAATTAGAACATTACAGGAACAACGCCAAGTGAATTCCACCTTTACAACCCCTTGCTGTCGGCTTTCAATCCGGGCATGTCGGAAACCATAAAGTGCCTCTGCCGCTTCTGGCCCATTGACAGCATACCCAAGCCCCGAGGAGTGCCCGCGATGGCCGACGACGATATCATCCTTGCAGACCTGTCCGACGACGAATTGGTCTTGCAGATGCATGACGACCTCTATGACGGGCTGAAGGAAGAGATCGAGGATGGCGTCAACATCCTGCTGGGTCGCGACTGGACGCCCTATGACGTTCTGACCAAGGCGCTGGTGGCGGGGATGACCATCGTCGGGGCCGACTTCCGCGATGGGATCCTGTTCGTCCCCGAAGTGTTGCTGGCTGCCAATGCGATGAAGTCCGGGATGTTTATCCTGAAGCCATTGCTGGCCGAAACCGGTGCCCCGCGCATGGGCAAGATGGTCATAGGCACCGTAAAGGGGGATATCCACGACATCGGCAAGAACCTTGTGGCGATGATGATGGAAGGTGCCGGGTTCGAAGTGCGCGATCTGGGCATCAATAACTCGGTCGACAAGTATTTGGCGGCGCTGGAGGAAGAGCAGCCCGATATTCTGGGCATGTCGGCCTTGCTGACCACCACGATGCCTTACATGAAGGTCGTGATCGACACGATGAAGGAAAAAGGCTTGCGCGACGACTATATTGTGTTGGTCGGTGGCGCACCGCTGAACGAAGAGTTCAGCAAGGCCATCGGAGCCGACGCCTATTGCCGCGATGCCGCTGTGGCCGTTGAAACCGCCAAAGCCTATATTTTGCGCAAGCACAACCGGGCCAACGCCTGAAATCTGATCAATTTTCAAGGGGTCGAGGGAAATCCGCGGCCTTTTCTTGAGCGCCCCCTTGGATTTACCGAAATCCAAGACCAAATCAGAAGGAATAGGAGGTCTGCCATGCCGTTGCCCATGTTTCTCACGCTGATCCTTGCTGTCATTGCGGCCGCCGGTTTGACGGTGACACTCGCGACCCAAGCCGGTCTTCCGCTGGCGGCCCTCAGCCTTGCCGCCCTGCTCGTTGCTGCCCTGATGCGCCGTTCGATGTGGCGTTGACACCTGACGATGCGACGCTGACGGATGTGAGGCTGGCGCCCCAAGCGCAGGGACGGGTCTTGCTTATCGCGTGCGGGGCGTTGGCGCATGAAGTGCTGGCGTTGAAGCGGGCGAACCGGTGGGATCATCTGGACCTGCAATGCCTGCCTGCGAACCTGCACCTGTGGCCCGACCGGATAACGGTTGCTGTAGCGGATGCGGTGGGGAAACATCGCGCGGCCTACGACAGCATCTTTGTCGTCTATGCTGATTGTGGCACCGGCGGCCAGTTGCAACAAAAGTGCAAGGATCTGGGGGTCGAAATGCTCGAGGGACCGCATTGTTATTCGTTTTTTGAAGGCAACCCCGCCTTTGCCGCTCACCCTGACGAGATCACCGCCTTTTATCTGACCGATTTTCTGGTACGCCAGTTCGATGCCTTTGTGTGGAAGCCGATGGGATTTGATCGTCACCCCGAATTGCGTGACATGATGTTTGGCAATTACACCACGCTGGTCTATCAGGCTCAGACCGATGACCCCGGCCTTGATGCCCGCGCGCAGGACTGCGCGCGACGGCTGGGGCTGGCCTATGAACGCCGCTTCACCGGCTATGGCGATCTGGCAACCACCCTGACCCGCGTGGCCGGATAGACGTCTTCCGCATGACCCCCGATGACTTCGCCCGCGCCTTTGCCATCGCCTTTGGCGCACAGGATGCCGATCGGCTGGCCGGATTCCTGGCCGAGGATGCCGGGGTA
>JBBRVJ010000220.1:0-6005 GCA_038246975.1 Rhodobacterales bacterium
CGCCTTTGCCACGTTGAAGAAAGAAGGCCAGATCCGCTACGAAAACTTGCCACTGGAAAGCAAAACCGGCGCTCGCCGCGAGGTGGAGGTGGTCGCGAACGTCTATGACGAAGGTGGCAATCCTGTCATCCAGTGCAACGTCCGCGACATCAGTGAACGGGTCCAGGCATCCAAGGCCCTGCGCGAGAGCGATGCAAGGCTCAAAATGGCCCTTAATGCCGCCAACGCCGGTGCTTGGGAGGCCATTCCGGCAAGCAAGCAGTTCTTCGCGTCGGATCAGGCTCTTGCCTTGTATGGTTTGGCGCCTGGCACCGTGATGTCGTTTGAGAAGGCTTGGGCCGTAGTTCTGCCTGAAGACCGAGGGAGCCTGGAGACTGAATTGCGCCGGACATTGAAAACAGGGGCGCCATTTCGGGTTGAGTTTCGCGCGTATCAACCGGATGGATCGTTCCGTTGGCTGCAATCGCAAGCAGAATTGCGGCCAGACTTGAAGGGTGGACGGCTTGTCGGCCTCGTTCAAGACATCACGGAGCAAAAGCAGCGCGAACAGCAGATTCAATTATTGATGCAAGAGGTCAATCATCGCTCGAAAAACCTGCTAAGCGTCGTAATGTCAATCGCCCGTCAAACAGGCGATTCCGACAACCGGGAGTTCGTTACACGATTGGGCGACAGGATCGAGGGTCTTGCTTTAAGCCATGACCTGCTCGCCCGGAACGAATGGCAAAGTATCGATCTCGATAGCCTTATACGCGCCCAACTTTCCTATTTCAAAAGCCTGTTCGGAACGCGGATCACGATCTGCGGTGAGGCGGCGAACCTGTCATCCGCCAGTGCGCAGACCATTGGACTGGCACTCCACGAGCTTGCTACAAATGCAACAAAATATGGCGCCATGTCGGACGACTTGGGTAAGATTGCGATATCGTGGGAAGTGACGGGGACTGCCGGTTCGCTTGACAGCCGCTTCGCTTTCAGTTGGAGAGAGAGCGAGGGACCGCAGGTTGTCGTGCCCACGCGGCAGGGCTTTGGATCGACCGTTACCGGCAGGATGGTGAAAGTGAGCTTGGGTAGTGAGGTATCGGCGGAGTACGCTCCAACCGGGTTCGTCTGGCATCTGAACTGCCCGGCCGGGAATGTCCTCGAAAAATGAGGTCTCTTTCAAAACGTTCGATCAAGGGTTTTGCGGTCTTGGTGGTCGAGGACGAAATCCTGATCGCGCTCGACGCGCAAGCCATGCTGGAAGAGGCGGGTGCCGGGCACGTCGAAGTGGCGACCAAAGCAGTTGATGCCCTTCGCCTGATTTCCCAAAAGCCCCCTCATGCAGCGGTACTCGATATCAATCTGGGGTCTGGCACCTCTTTCGCCATCGCCGACGAACTTGCAGAGCTCGGCATTCCGTACATCTTCGCGACGGGGTACGCTGGCCAGATCGACTTGCCTTCGCGGCATATCCACGTGACCGTGGTTGGCAAACCATACACAGCGGACCGGTTGACCGCAGGACTGATCGCGGCACTGGACCAGCGCGGCTATCCATCGGACTAGGAATTAAAGCCCCATGCCAGCCAAGGCAAGATGGACCTCAAGATAGCAATGGGATCGTTGATAGTCGCCGTGACTGGTATTTCCGCCGTTTAAGCGGTAACAACGAGGGTGGAATTTCGTCCATGCAGAGCCAGCGATGGCCGCTTTTACCGCTGCCTGAAGAATTCTTGTGCTGTTGTCGCTTTGCCTCTAGATTTAAGCTGCCTTAGTTTGTGTGCGGCCATTATATTGTGACCGAGACACAGTCCAAAAAAGAATCCGGCTGCATCGGTTCGAAGACTGTAGCCCGGCAAGAATCGGGAAAATTGAGAGGAGGGCTTTAGCGTGTGCAAAGCGTGCGGCTGCCACGATAGGGTTGATATGTGCAGTCTGAAGCCCGGAACGAGCGGTAAAAGCGTTCGCAGGTGCGGATGTTGCAAGTCGGACCGTACGCACCGACTTCAGACGTGGCCGTCAGGGCAAGGGAGGCTTCGCTCGGCTCCGGTGGCGCTGCGCTTGCAGAGACGGCGGCTGCATCGCTTTGATCTGATGCGGCATCGAGCATGAATCGCTGCCATATCTGTGCTGGAAGCGCGCCACCGGTGATGCCGTCCATGGGCGAGTTGTCGTCATTGCCGACCCAGACTCCCGTGATCAGCTTTTCGTTCCAGCCAATGAACATCGCGTCGCGGAAATCCTGACTGGTTCCGGTCTTGCCAAATGCGCCGCCGGGAAGCGCTGCATTCTTTCCGGTGCCTTCGTCAATGACCTGGCGGAGCATATAAATCATCGGTGCACGCGCGAGCATCACACGGTCAGCGCCGGGTTGAAGCTCGGGCGCGGGCCATTTGAACTGATAAAAGCTATTGTCGTCGCTTGACTTGAGGCCGCTGATGCCGCGCGCCCGGACCGGCAGGCGGCCGGTGGCAAGGCTGGCATAAGCCTCTGTCATGTCGATCAACGTGACGCCCGAGGCACCCAGCGCCAGCGATGGCGTGACGGTAAGTTCGGCCTCGATGCCGAGAATGCGCGCTGTCTCTGCTACCTTGTCCAAACCCACCGCCATGGCGACCCGCACAGTGGCCGCATTCATGGACTGGGCAAATGCCTCGGACAGCGAGACCTCGCCGTGAAAACGGCCGCCGAAATTCTGCGGCTGGTAACCGTCTATATCGACAGCCTCATCGCGGACCCGGTCGTTTGGGGAAAAACCTTGCATCAGGGCCGTGAGGTAGACGATCGTCTTGAACGTCGAACCGGGCGAACGCAGGGCATCGGTTGCGCGGTTGAACTGGCTGTCGGCATAGTTGCGGCCACCGACCATTGCCACGATTTCGCCTTCCGGGGTCATCGAAATCAACGCCGCTTCGGCGCTGATCCCGGCGTCCTCCAGGATGATCGAGACGGCGTTCTCTGCCAATTTCTGCGCGACCGGGTCCAGCGTCGTGCGCAATGTGACCACGCCGTCAAAGCCGGTCGACATTCGGTCAGCCTCCGCCAGGACCCAATCGCTGAACCAGCTGCCATAACTGGCGTCAGGACGATGTGGCGTCATCGTGGCCAGTTCGGCGCGGGCGGCATCGGCCTCGGCCCCAGAAACGAAGCCCTCGGCGACCATGTGGTCCAAAACAAGGGAGGCACGCTTGCGCAGGGCATCGAGGTCCGAGAACGGGTTGACGGCACTTGGCGCGCGGATCATCGCGGCAAGTGCTGCGGCCTGAGCAA
The DNA here is from genome assembly GCA_038246975.1 of Rhodobacterales bacterium. GTDB lineage: Bacteria > Pseudomonadota > Alphaproteobacteria > Rhodobacterales > Rhodobacteraceae > JAIYDJ01. Next base: position 3,253 of record JBBRVJ010000220.1, read on the forward strand.
GGCTGAGGCTGGCAAGATCGGTGCTGAAATAGACATGCGCCGCTGCAGGCATCCCGGTAGCGCCCGCACCAAGATAGACCGCGTTCAGATAGCGCGTCAGTATCTCGTCCTTGGTGAACCGGCGCTCGAGCTGATAGGCTAGAATTGCTTCGTGAAACTTGCGCCTGAAGCTGCGTTCAGGATCGAGATAGGTGATCTTGACGAACTGCTGCGAGATTGTGCTGCCGCCCTCGACGACCGCGCCCGAACGAAGGTTGTTGACCGCCGCGCGGAGCACAGATCGAAGTTCGACGGCGCCATGGTCGTAAAAACGCCGATCCTCGATGGCGATCACTGCCTGACGCAGCATTTTCGGGATACTGGCCTCGTTGGCGTAGACAGAGGGCACGGCACCGCTCGTCAGAAGCGGATTGCCCGCTGCGTCCTCGAATATCAGGCTGTTCTCGGCGTTAATGCGCATGGAATCGAGGCCGGGCATCGTCAAAGCGGCATAAAGGGCGACGCCACCAGAGGTCATGAAAACGGTCAGCAGGGCAAGACCTCCAATGACCCGACCGATCCCGATTCGACGGTGGGGCACCTTCGCCAAATCCTGAGTGGAACCGGCCGCTCTGTGCCGCGTTTCGCTGTGCACAGTATTGACGGCCGACGCCGCACGTTGGTCGACCCTCGCACGCCACCTGCGATGAACGGAACGCAGGCCCGAACCCGTGGCGCGGATGAGCGTGATGAAATTGGCAAAGGCCTTGGGCAGGAAACGCCACAGGCTGGTCCAGACAATCTGCCCAGCCCCGGAGATGGCCCGCCAAAGGGCTGCCCCAAAGCTGCGGCTAGCCTCGCCAAGGCTTGGGTGGGTATTGTTCAAGGCGTCCGGCGCTCGGTCGGTAGTCGTGTCTTGCTGGCTGCCTGTCAGATGTTTTGGATCATCGTTCATCCGTCCTCTCGCTCCCCGCCGCATTTCCGGCTTTCCTTGAAGCAACACCGAAAACGCTAATCGGGTTTCCGCTGAAATGATGGGTAAGCTATCAGAAGACCGCCCGTGCGATCCGAAGCAGCTGCAACGTCTCGAAGGCACTGTCCTGCAAGGTCACCAGTTCACCATTCACGACCGCATAGTTATATCCCGGCTCCAGAATCGGCAGCTTGTAGGTCTGGCGCAATTCGTCTTGCGTCAACGCCGCCGTAGGCGCGATGCGGAGACCTGTTGGCAAGTTGTCGCGCCTTGACAGTTCATAGATCCTCAAAAGTGACGTATTGTCCTCGTCGGTCAACAGGACCGGCTGACCGTCGATCAGTGCGTAGCGACTGCCAGACGGAACAGAGCGCAGCCCATAAAGCGTCGCAATCTGGGTCGAGTTGAGCAACAGATCGCCATCTTCGAGCAACATTTCCTGATCCAGATAGCCACGTCGCTGGTCGAGGTAAATCTCGTCAAGTCGAACGTCGTCAAAAGCGACCCAATCCTCGTAGGTCATACCTTTTTTGGCCAGGCCTGGGGGAACGCAGGGCGGGTTCTTCTTGGCTAGCCCGGGGGGACAGTTGCGATAGGTCAAAAGGCGGTCCTCGGGCACGTCCGCAAAGACAACGCCGCTTCCCAAAAGTGCCAGCGGCAATGCACCAAGAAGTACTGTCATATCTCGACCATCCGGTGCGCGAACGGTCAAGATCGAGTCAGATTCGCGCACTCGCTCGTCCTTTGAGCGTTTGATCCTGATCGATGCTCCATTACCCTTCTGATTGGCGTCCTCGGTTTCTTTCGTCTTCGGCTTCTTGATCTTCTTTTTTTTGTCAGCCTTATTCTTTTTGTCATCTATCTTTATGATCAGGGATTCAAAACTCCCGGACCCATTGTAAATGGAAACTACAGAATTGGGATTTGAAACGCGCGCATGAAGGGTCGGGGCTGCGACGCAGACAAAGACGGTCGCAAGGACAAGGGGGGTGTATCTCATTTTTGGGCATCCATATCTGATTGGAATCTGGCATCATGCGCTGATCCCTGTTGCGCCACCTGTCTCTAAAACAGTCCCTTAAGACTTGTGGTTCGCTGACTAAGCGATTGCACGTCACTAAGGTTCCGTCTTTTCGAATAGATATTGGCACGATCCTCGTTGTACTAACGAAAGTCATCTTTTACGAAGACGAAATTGCACGGGCACGCAGAGAACAAACGGTCATCCTCGACCAGCCCGCAATTCGCGGGCTGACCGATCTAAGGTGCGAAACGCCCGTCGGCAGTTCAGCGGACGATATAGGTCACGGTCCGCTTGTCGGTTTCCACGAGAACGGGCACACCATTGACGTATGCGTAGGAATATTCACTGTCAGGTACGGGGGCCAACATGATCGTATCAGGAATTCCGGCACCGACGACGATCTCACCGTCCAGGTAAATCTGTTCGACTGGATTGCTCTGGATGTAGGTGATGACTCTCGGATCGGGAGCGACTGCGGCGCCGGCGCCGGTGCCGACGATTGCACCAACGGCTGCTCCAACAGGACCTGCAATCAACGCACCAGCAATGGCACCTGCCGCAAGGCCCCCTGCGGCGGATGCATCGGTATTGTCATAGGTCACGGTGTTCAGGATCACGCGCTTGTCGCCAGCAGCGAGCGCAATTGGCGCGTTCTCGATGTTTGCGGTAAGATAGTTGCCCGCAGCCCAGCCGGTGACGCCTTCATGGGTAACCGTGCACCAACTCGCGTCGGCAACGCAACCCTGCACTGTCACCGCACCATTCGCCGGGATAACC
>JBBRVJ010000221.1:0-5959 GCA_038246975.1 Rhodobacterales bacterium
CTCGTCCTCGGACACCGTCAGAATGTCCGTCACGTGCCGCTGCACGAAATGCCATGTCAGGTCCTTCAACGGCACCTTCAACCCATCGGCCACCGTTTCCGGCGCGTCATCGGCGATGATATGCCCGGCCCGGAAGCTGCGTGCCGCATCGTCGGCCATTTCCGGCTCGCCCGCATAGACCCTGATCCCCGGCGCAAGCACGGAAAGCGTCAGGCACGTCCCCGAAATCATCCCGCCGCCGCCAATCGGCGCAATCACCGCATCCAGCCCCGGCACCTGTTCCAGCATTTCGCGCGAACAGGTCGCCTGCCCCGCAATCACGCGCGGGTCGTTGTAGGGATGCACGAATTCGGCGCCGGTATCCGCCACCACCTGCGCGAACACCGCCTCGCGCGACGTGGTCGAAGGCTCGCATTCCACCACCCGCCCGCCATATCCGCGCACGGCGTCCTTCTTGGCCTGCGGCGCGGTGCGCGGCATTACTACGGTGCAGGGAATCCCCCGCCGCCCCGCCGCGTAACTCAGACATAGCCCGTGGTTGCCGCTGGAATGCGTCGCCACCCCCCGCGCCGCCTGCGCGTCAGTCAACCCGAACACCGCATTCGACGCGCCGCGCGCCTTGAACGCCCCGGCCTTCTGGAAATTCTCGCATTTCCAGTGCAGATCGGCCCCGGTCAACCTGTTGAAATAGCTGGAGGTCAACACCGGAGTCCGGTGAATATGGGGTGCGATCCGCGCCGCCGCCGCCTCGACATCCGCGTAAGTCGGAACATCCATCACGCCGCCACCTGCATCGCCGCAGCCCCGCCCCGGTAAAACTCCTGCGCCGCAGCAACGCCAGACCCCAGCGTGACCTTCCAGCCCAGATCGGCCATGCACATCTCGGCGCAGGCCAGCCCCGACAGCACCATCACATCGGTCAGCATTCCCAGATGTCCGATCCTGAACACCTTGCCCGCAACTTCGCCCAAGCCGACGCCGAACGCCACACCGTATTTCGACGCCGCCAACTGCACCAGATCCGTCCCGTTGCACCCGGCAGGCACCATCACCGCCGTTACCGTGTCGGAATATAGGTCCGGCGACACGGCACAAGGCACCATCCCCCAGGCCGCAACCGCCCGCCGAACGCCGGTCGCCAGCCGCGTATGGCGCGCATAGACCGCCTCCAGCCCCTCGTCCTCCAGCAGTTCGATCGACCGCGCCAGCCCCGCAATCAACCCGACCGGCGGCGTGTAGGGATAAGCCCCCGCCGCATGTGTCCGCAGCATGTCCTTGAAATCAAAGAAACAGCGCGACAGCCCCGCCCCTTCCATCGCCGCCATCGCCTTCGGCGACACCCCAAGGATCGCCAGACCCGCCGGCAGCATGAACCCCTTCTGCGACCCCGCCACCGCGATATCGACGCCCCATCCGGCCATGTCGAACGGCATCGAGCCGATCGACGACACCCCATCGACCAACAGCAGCGCCGGATGATCCCCCATCGCCGCACGAATGCCGCCGATGTCCGACTTCACCCCCGTCGCCGTCTCGTTGTGCGTCGCCAGAACCGCCTTGATCGCATGCCCGGTATCCGCCCGCAGCGCCGCGCCGATCGCCGCCGAAGGCGCGCCCTGACCCCAGGGCGTCTCGATGATCTGCACGGTCAGCCCATGCCGCTGACACATGTCGATCCAGCGGTGCGAGAACATGCCGAACCGCGCCGCCAGAACCGTATCGCCCGGCGACAGCGTGTTGGTGATCGCCGCCTCCCATCCGCCCGTGCCCGTAGACGGCAGAATGATCACCTCGCCCTCGCCCATCCGCAGGACCCGCTTCACCCCGGCCACCGCAGGCTTGAAAAGCCGCGCGAAGGCAGGCGAGCGGTGGTCGATGGTCGGCATATCCACCGCCTTGCGGATCGCCTCGGGAATGTTGGTCGGGCCGGGAATGAAAACCGGGTTCTGGTATGACATCGCACGCCTCCTGTGATGATCCTGACCTTACGCCTCCCCGCCCCCCGGCACAATTTTTTCGAAAATGTTTTTCAGAACTGCCAACCTATGCTAAACTTGAATGACATCAGGGACTCAGCCTTTTTCACCGGGTCGTCGCCTTCGCATCACGGAAAAAGACATGCCCACCGAACCCCGCCCCCGCGGCCGCCCCAAGGCGTTTGCCGACAAGACCGACCAGAACACCGTGCAGGCGCTGGATCGCGCGCTGGACCTGTTGGAACTGCTGGCCGCCACGCCGGGCCGCACGCTGTCCGACCTTGCCACCGCCGCCGACCTGCCCGTGGCCACCGTGTTTCGCGCGCTGGTGACCCTGCAATCGCATGGCATGGTCGAGGCGCAGGACCCCGGCCAGTTCTGGCATATCGGCGCAGGCGCGTTCCGCATCGGCACCGCCTTTCTGCGCCGCACCAAGGTCGTCGAACGCAGCCGGGGCCCGATGGACCAGTTGATGCGCGACACGGGCGAGACAGCAAACCTTGGCATCGAGTCGGGCGACGAGGTTCTGTTCCTCGCCCAATGCGAAACCAGCAACGCGATCCGCGCGTTTTTCCCCCCCGGCACCAAATCCCCCATGCACGTCTCGGGCATCGGCAAGGCGTTGCTGGCCTGGTATCCCGAAGACAAGGTCAAGGGCATCCTCGCCCGCAAGGGACTTGAGAAATTCACCTCGCTGTCCCTGTCGGACTCGTCCCTGCGCCGCGACCTTAACCGTACCCGCGAACGGGGTTTCGCCATCGACGATCAGGAACGCACCGAAGGCATGCGCTGCGTCGCGGCCCCGATCTTCAACGCACATGGCGAACCTGTGGCGGGCCTGTCCGTCTCCGGTCCGGCCTTCCGCATGGGCCTGTCCGACGCCACCCGGTTCGGCGCCCTCGTTCGCGCAGCGGCCGATCAGGTGACAGAGGCGACGGGTGGCCAGCGCCCTTGATCGCGACGGCGTGACCCGACGCATCCCTCAGGCCAGCGCCTGCGCCCCCGCCCGAACATGTGCCACCAGCGCGTCGTCCAGCCCCAACCGCGCGGCAAGCATCGCCAGATAGCCCTTTTCCGCAGCACCCTCGGCGTCCACCACCAGCAAGGACGCGGTATAAATCTCGACTGCCTCCGCCTCGTTGCGCGCCAGCGCCGCGATCCGCCCGACGTCCAGCGGCGAGTCCAGTTCCGCCGCGATCAGCGCCTGCGCCTCGGCCTCCAGCCCCAACCGCGCCAGTTGCCCGTTGATCCTCACCCGTTCGTCGCGGGTCACATGCCCGTCGGCCTTGGCCGCAGCGACCATCGCCTGCAAAAGCCGTTCGGCAAAATCCTCGCTCACGGCAAAGTCCCCCTCCGGCGCAGGCAGGGCAACCGGACCCTGCCCCTCAGCCTTGCCGGATTTCCAATCGTCATAAGCCTTGTAGGCCAGCCCCCCGATCAGCGCCGCCCCGCCAACCTTCACGCCCGCACCCACCAGCCGCCGCGCATTGCCCGACAGCAGCACACCCAGCAACCCGCCTGCAATGGCACCCTTTGCCAGCGTGGATTGCCCGGCCCATGCTCCCTTGGCCTTCTGCGCCAAACCGCCCGCGCCCTGTTCCCCCGTCACATCGCCCAGACCGCCCAACAGGCTGTCGATCAGGGATTTCGCTTGTCTCATGATCATCGCTCCTCTGCGTCTCGTCGCGATATGGGAAGCGCCCCCGCCCCCTTCAACCGCTCCAACCCGCCCCGCCTGCGTCGCAACCGGCGTGGACAATCGCCCCAGCCCCGGTTGGCACCTGATGAAAATCCGCGCCGCCTTCGGCAAAGGGCCGGGCCGTCAACGCCTCCCGACCGTCGCCTCTTTCCAAACCCCGCCCCCCGCTGTCTAATACAGCGAAACCGCCAAGGATGCCCGATGCTTCAACGCAAGGCCACAGCCCCCGCCCGCACCATCACGCCCAAGGCCGCAGCCGCGCTTGTTACCTCCGGCATGTGGCTCGACTATGCGGCGGGCCTGCTGCAACCCGATGTGTTCGACGCGGCCCTCGCCGCCCGCCGGGCCGACCTTACGGACGTCAAGATCCGCACCTGCCTTTCGACCCGCCCCCGCGCGGTGCTGGAGCTTGACCCAGAGGGCGCGCATTTCTACGCGCTGTCGCTCCATTTCTCGGGCTACGACCGGCGTCAGCATGACGCGGGTCGCATGGGCTATCTGCCTGTGAACCTTGGCGAAATCCCCGACTATTACCGCCGTTTTGTCCCGCCCGTCGACATCCTGATCCTGAAGACCTGCCGGATGGACGAACACGGCATGTTCAACTTCTCGGCCCTCAACCTCTGGCACCGCGCCATTGTCGAACGGGCGAAATGCGTGATCGTCGAGGTGACGGACGGCCTGCCCTACGTCCTTGGCCCCGACAACGGCGTCCACATCTCGGAAGTCGATTACATCATCGAGGGCGACAACTCGCCCGCCACCGAAGTTCCCAACCCTCCCGCCTCGGATGTCGACCGCGCCGTGGGCCGCCTGATCAGCGCGGAAATCGAGGATGGGTCCTGCCTGCAGATCGGCATCGGCGGCATGCCCAACGCAGTCTGCACCGAACTGCTGCACTCGTCGGCCCGCGACCTTGGCGTGCATACCGAAATGATGACCGACGGCATCGCCGACCTTTATCACGCAGGCCGCATCACCGGCGCGCGCAAGACGCTGAACCCCGGCCGCATCGTGTTTTCTTTCGCTTTGGGGTCAAAGAAACTCTACGACACCCTGCACCGCAATCCCGACATTCTGGCTTGCCCGGTGGATTACACCAACCTGCCGCAGAACATCCTGCAAAATGACCGGGTGGTGTCGATCAACAACACCACGCAGATCGACCTGCAAGGTCAGGCGGCGTCCGAATCCGACGGGTTCCGCCACATCTCGGGCACCGGCGGACAGTTGCAATTCGTGCGCGGCGCCTATGCATCTAAAGGGGGGAAGTCCTTCATCTGCCTGTCGTCCATCTATACCAAGGGCGGCGCGCCGCGCAGCCGGATCGTGCTGTCGCTGACCCCCGGCAACATCGTGACGACGCCGCGCACCGACGTGATGTATGTGGTCACCGAATACGGCATGGTGAACCTGAAAGGCAAATCCGTGGCAGAACGGGCGCAGGCGCTGATCTCGATCGCCCACCCCGACTTCCGCGAAGACCTGTCGCGTCAGGCCCACGACAACCGTCTGATCCCGCGCGGCTTCACCTTCGGCCCTTGACCGACCGGCACGCCCCCCGACCGGAATCGCCTTGCGCCGCCAAGCCCCCCGGCTATAACCCGCCAAGTTTGCGCAGCGGGGGCCACCATGCCGAAAAGAACCGACATAAAATCCATCATGATCATCGGTGCGGGCCCCATCGTGATCGGTCAGGCCTGCGAGTTCGACTATTCGGGCGCGCAAGCCTGCAAGGCGCTGCGCGAGGAAGGCTACCGGGTCATTCTGGTCAACTCCAATCCCGCCACCATCATGACCGACCCCGGCCTTGCCGACGCCACCTACATCGAACCGATTACCCCCGAAGTCGTCGCCAAGATCATCGAAAAAGAACGCCCCGACGCCCTGCTGCCCACCATGGGCGGGCAGACCGGGCTGAACACCGCGCTGGCCCTCGCGGACCTCGGGGTGTTGGAAAAGTACAACGTCGAACTGATCGGGGCCAAGCGCGAAGCCATCGAAATGGCAGAAGATCGCAAACTGTTCCGCGAGGCGATGGACCGGATCGGCCTTGAAAACCCCAAGGCCACCATCATCGCCGCCCCCAAACTGCCCTCGGGCAAATACGACATCGCCGCCGGCGTGGCCGAGGCGATTGCCGCCATCGAATACGTCGGCCTCCCCGCCATCATCCGCCCGGCCTTCACGCTTGGCGGTACGGGCGGTGGCGTCGCCTACAACCGCGACGACTATGAGGCGATCGTGAAGTCAGGGCTGGAGGCCAGCCCCGTGGCACAGGTTC
>JBBRVJ010000222.1:0-5847 GCA_038246975.1 Rhodobacterales bacterium
CGCTTATGACCGCTATGGTCACGCGGCGTTCGAGGGTGGCGGCGGCGCCGGTGCCGGGCAGCGCGGCTATGGTCAGGGCGACTTTTCCAGTGCGTTCTCGGACGTGTTCGAAGATTTGTTCGGCGATTTCATGGGCGGGCGGGGCGGTGCGCAAGGTGGCCGGGCGCGGGCGCAACGCGGGTCCGATCTGCGCTATAACCTGCGGGTTTCGCTGGAGGAATCGCATCAGGGTGTGCACAAGGCCATCAATGTGCCGACATCCGTGGCCTGTGACACCTGCCGCGGCACCGGGGCCGAAGGCGGCGTTGAGCCCGTCTCTTGCCCGACCTGCTCTGGCATCGGCAAGGTCCGCGCGCAGCAGGGTTTCTTCACAGTCGAACGCACCTGCCCGACGTGCAACGGCCTGGGCCAGATTATCAAAAACCCCTGCAAGGTCTGCGGCGGGGCAGGGCGGACCGAAAAGGAACGCGCCTTGTCGGTGAACATTCCGGCAGGTGTGGAAACCGGCACCCGGATCAGGTTGGCAGGCGAGGGCGAGGCCGGGATGCGCGGCGGACCTTCGGGCGATCTGTATATCTTCATCGAGGTCAAGGACCACGCGATCTTTCAGCGCGACGGCCAGCACCTGTTCTGCCGGGTTCCCGTGTCGATCGCAACGGCGGCCCTTGGTGGCGAAGTCGAGGTGCCGACCATCGACGGCGGCAAGTCCCGCGTGAAGGTGCCGCCGGGCGCGCAGACCGGCAAGCAGATGCGTCTGCGGGCCAAAGGGATGCCCGCGCTGCGCGGCGGCGGTGTGGGCGACATGCTGATCGAACTGGCGGTGGAAACTCCGGTCAACCTGACCGCCCGCCAGAAGGAAATCCTGCGCGAGTTTGAAAAGCTGTCCGAAGATAACAACCCCGAAGGCAGTTCGTTCTTCTCGAAGGTCAAGGGCTTCTGGGATGGGATGAAGGGGTAGGCATCTTCCCCCGCGTTCCCTCATCGGCTGGTGGGCCTCTGGGGACTTCCCCCGCTATCTTCCGTGCGCCTTGGCTTGGTCGGTCTTCAGCAACTCATTGGCCCAAGTTTGCCAGCTTTCGACAAGACACCGGCAAGCCGAAACGCCGGCCCCCGCAACTGTCGATCAAACCACAGCTTTGCAATCAATCGCTCAAACAAAAACCCCGCCGGTCGGCGGGGTTTTCGGGGCCGTCAAGAGGCCGGTCGGTCAAACCATCTTCTTGCCCTTGATCCCTGCCCACAGCCGCTTGTTGGTCAGATACAGCAAGGTCGCCAGCACGCCCAGAATAAGCACGGCTTTGAACCCGGCCTCTTTGCGCGCCATCATCTTGGGCTCGGCGGTCCACATCAGGAAAGCCGACACGTCCATCGAGATCTGATCCGCCGTGGCCGCCGTGCCATCGGCATAGGTTACCAGATCGTCCATAACTTGCGGCGGCATGGCGATCCAGCTTCCGATGATCGTCGGATGGCCCTCCTCGTCCTTGCAGGACTCGGGGATGCCGCCCTTGGCGAAGGCGGTATTGTAATAGCCGTCCTCATCCCCGGTCGCACAGGCAGGTGGCTCTTCCGGATAGCCGGTCAGCAGTGCGTGGATGTATTCCGCGCCGCCAGTGCCTTTCAGCATCTGGTTTATCCCCAAGCCGTAGGGCCCGTGGAAGCCCGCGCGTGCCTTGGCCATCAGGCTAAGGTCTGGTGCGGCTTGTGCCCGGTTGATCGGGAACTTGTCTGAAGGTACCAGTGGCCGATACTCGCCCGTTTCCGCATCAAGCAACTGCGGGTTGGAGGCCTCATCGTAGATCGAAAATGCGGTCGCATAAGCGCGCACCTGGTCTGCGGGCAGCGCAGGTCCGCCCTCGTCGCCCAGATTGCGGATCGCGACATAGCGCAACCCGTGGCAGGCCGAACAAACCTCGGTGTAAACCTGAAGCCCGCGTTGCAACTGCATCTGATTGTAGGTGCCGAACGGGCCTTCATGCGGGAAGGCCACATCCTCGATAAGCACTTCGTTTTCGGCTCCGGCCGCCCCGGCCGACAGGGCCAGGGCTGCAATGAGCGTTAGTTTCCTGATCATCATCCGGTCCTTTTCACTCAGCCGCTTGCGGTGAGGCGCCATTATAAGCGTTGTAGTCGTCTTCGATGGTCTTCGGCTGGGCCAGCGGTTTCTCGATGACGCCGAGCAGCGGCAGGATCACCAGAAAATACGCAAACCAGTAGGCCGAGGCGATCAGCGAAATGTAGGTATAGATCCCTTCGCTCGGCATCGCTCCCACCCAGGCCAGCACCACGAAGTCGACAACCAGAAGGGCAAACCACCACTTGAACATCGGGCGATATTTGCCCGACCGTACCGATGAAGTATCCAGCCACGGGGCCATCGCCATAACCACCAGCGAGCCGAACATCGCCAGCACGCCGAAGAATTTGGCGTCGATGATGCCGAACGTCAGGAACTGCGTCAGTTGCACAATCCACACGTCGGCAGTAAAGGCGCGCAGGATCGCGTAGAACGGCAGGAAGTACCATTCCGGGACGATGTGAGCCGGTGTCGAAAGGGCGTTCGCCTCGATGTAGTTGTCCGGGTGGCCCAGATAGTTCGGCATGAAGCCGACGATGGCAAAGAAGATTGCCAGAATGACCGCAAGCGCGAACAGGTCCTTGATGACGAAATAGGGCCAGAACGGAAGCGTGTCTTTCTCGGCTTCTTCCTTGGACCCGCGCCGGACTTCGACGCCGGTCGGGTTGTTGTTACCGGTGGTGTGGAAAGCCCAGATATGTACCGCAACCAGACCGGCGATGATGAAAGGAAGCAGGTAGTGCAGGCTGAAAAAGCGGTTCAGCGTGGCATTGTCGACCGCAGGCCCACCCAGCAGCCATTCCTGAATGGTCGGCCCGACGCCGGGGATCGCGCCGAACAGCCCGGTGATCACAGTGGCCCCCCAGAACGACATTTGACCCCAAGGCAGAACATAGCCCATGAAGGCGGTAGCCATCATCGCGACGTAGATCAACATTCCGATGATCCATGTAACTTCGCGCGGTGACTTGTAAGATCCGTAGTACAGGCTGCGGAAGATATGCAGATAGACGGCGATGAAGAACAGCGACGCCCCGTTGGAATGCAGATACCGCAACATCATGCCGCCGTTCACGTCGCGCATGATGTGCTCGACGCTTGCGAAAGCCAGATCGACCTGCGGGGTGTAATGCATCGCCAGAACGATGCCGGTCACGATCTGCATGACAAGGCAGAAGGTCAGGACAATACCCCAGATCCACATCCAGTTGAGGTTTTTGGGCGTCGGCAGCATCAGGGTGTCATACATCAGCCCGACGATCGGCAGCCGCTTGTGCAGCCACTTTTCGCCCCCCGATTTGGGTTCGTAATGGTCGTGCGGAATTGCGGCCATGATCTTTCCTTACCCGAGCTTGATGGTTGTTTCGTCGACAAAAGACGCAATCGGGATGTCCAGATTGCGCGGCGCCGGCCCTTTGCGGATGCGTCCTGCGGCGTCATAGTGCGAGCCATGGCAGGGGCAGAACCAGCCGCCGAAATCGCCCGAGCCGTCGCCGATAGGCACGCAACCAAGATGGGTGCACACGCCGATCATCACCAGCCATTCGCCCGCTTCGTCCAGCGTGCGGTTGGTGTCGCTGGCATCGCTGTCGGGCTTGTTCGGATTTTCGGATCTGGCGTCTGGCAGATCGGTCAGTGCCACAGCGCGGGCTGCGTCGATCTCTTCCTGTGCGCGACGGCGTACGAACACCGGCTTGCCCAGATACTTCACGGTCAATTGCGTGCCGACTTCGACTGCGCTTACGTCAACAAAGATCGACGCCAGCGCCTGCACATCGGCCGACGGGTTCATCTGGTTCACCAACGGCCAGATTGCCGCCCCGGTGGCAACCGCCGCAGCGCCGCCTGTGGCGTAGTACAGGAAATCCCGGCGCGTGCCGGAAGGTTCGTCAGTGTGGGACACGAGAATTTCTCCCTTTCAGAGCGTGCGGTCTGCGCGGCTCATACATCCAGTCGGCCACGGTTCCCCGTCGCCTTGTAAAAGGCTAAATAGCCCAGCCTGCTCGACTCGTCCAGCCGACATCAGGGTGCAAGTTGACGCAGTTAGGCAGCGTTTTGGTAACGCCTTGGATAACCGCGCGGTTCCGGACGCGCCTAGGCCGCAGGTGGTCGTGTGGCAATCATTGACGGGCGCTGTGCAAATGCCGCTTCCCAAACAGCCAACGCGGGTCGCCCGGCCCGCCAGTCCCGCGCGCCATGCCGGAAGTCCAGATAAGCCAGCGCACAGGCCAGCGCGATCTGTCCCATGTCGATGGGGCCGGCCAGATGGGCCGTCCAGCGGCTTTCCCGCGCGTCCAGCGTGTCGAGCGCGCGGGCGACCTTGACCCACTGTGCATCGACCCAAGGCGCAAAACGCAACTCCTCGGGCCGCAGGCGCGCCTCATAGACCATCAGAACTGCCGCATCCAGCATCCCGTCCGCTGTCGCCTCCAGCGTCAGGGTGTCCCACAGCAAGGGCACGCCCGGATAAAGCCGCCCGCCCGACACCATGTCGAGATAGCGGCAGATCACCCGGCTGTCATAGACAGGTCCGCCATCGTCGCGGTCCAATGCGGGGATCTTGCCCAAGGGGTTGCGGTCCACCGGCAACGTGCCGGGGTCGATCGGCGTGCCCGCTACATCGACAATCGTCACCCGGTCGGCAAGACCCGCCTCGTGAATGGCGACCACGACTTTGCGGCCAAAGGGGGTGGTGGGCGAGGTATAAAGCCGCATCTCAGACCTTCTTGACCCGGAACCGTGCCAAAAGCGCCGCGTCAACCTCGATCCCGCGCTTGCCCCAGCGCAGGGTGCGGGTGATCCGGGCGGCGGTATTGGTCTGGATGGTTTCCTCTGCCGCTCGATCGGTCGGGCGATGGACGGCCACGCCCTCGGCCAGATCGTCCAGCGCATCCTCGGCCCGCTGATCGGTGCGGCCCACCTGCAACTGACCTGCCACCACGCGGCGCAGCGCGAGTCCGGCGGCGGCAACTGCGCCCAGACGCAGAAGGATCGGCACAAGCGGGGCTAGGGGCAGGGGCATGGCATCCTCCATCATGGTGTGACCATGCTAGGGCCACACCAACCCCAAGTAAATCACCGATCCAGATCGCGCATCCGTTCGGCGATCGGGCCGGCCTAGGTTCCCGACGACCCCACAGCGCCGGTCCGGATCGCTCAATCTACCCGTGACGGCACTTGTCGGTTGCCCTGAATCGCGTCCCGACGCATCGTCTCACGATGAACGCCACCTGGATTTCCCCGATGCGGCTTTTCCCGGCCCTTGCGATTGCCGCCAACCTTGCCTCCCCCGCCACCGCGCAGGACGCGTTCCGCTGGGTGGTGGAACCTGCGTTTCAGGATGCCGGGTCGGCGCATCAGGGCGTTGTGCCGCTGAAACAGGGCGCGTTGTGGGGGCTGATGGGGCGCGATGGTCAATGGGTATGGCCGCCGCAGTTTCAGGCGGTGGGCGACGCGGGTATGGGCCGCTTTCCGGTGAAGCAGAACGGGTTGTGGGGGGTGGTCGATGCAGGGGGCGAGGTTGCGACCCCCTTCGGGTTTAAGGCGATCGGTACGCCGTCGACCCATACCCCGATGCTTCGGGACGGCGCATGGTATGCGGTCGGGCTTGACGGGCAGTCCGATGATGATCCCCTGCCGTTCGACACGCTGGTTGGCAATGACGGTTCCTGCATGGTGGGAACGGCGGGCGGCGTGCCGACGGCTGTCCATCAAGGCGATGAACGGGTGGTCAGCCAATTCTCGGACGTCACGGAAATGTCTGCGCCTTC
>JBBRVJ010000223.1:0-5822 GCA_038246975.1 Rhodobacterales bacterium
AACATCGCGATCGTGGCCAGTTCCCAGCCGTCGAACACGCTGGAACAATGCGGCGAGATCAACGTGCGCGGTGCGGTCCATATCGGATGACCGGGCGGCAGCGGCTCGGTCTCGAACACGTCCAGCGCGGCCCCCGCCAGATGCCCGGCCTTCAGCGCCGCTGCCAGCGCCTGCCCGTCGATCACCCCTCCGCGCGATACGTCCACGATCACCGCATCACGCTTCATGGCCGCGATTGCACCCTTTCCGATCAGGCCGCGCGTTGCGGGTGTCAGCGGCGTGCAGACCACCACCAGATCGGCCAGCGACCACAGCGTGGGCAATTCGGACGGAGGATGCAGCGTAGCGATCCCGTCCATCGGCGCGGGCGTGTTGCGCACCCCGATCACCTGCATCCCCAGGGCGCGGGCGCGGTCGGCCACCGCTTGTCCGGTGCGCCCCAGCCCGATGATAAGCGCGACGCCGCCGCGCAGGGGCCGCATCACCCGGTCGCGCCGCCAGTGTTGCGCCGCGCGGTCGGCGATCAGCCCCGGCACATCCAGCCGGAAATGCAGTGCGGCACCGATCACGTATTCGGCCATCTGATCGGCGCCAACGCCTGCGGCATTGGTAACGACAGTGCGCGCCGCGTCCCAAGTGCCCAGATGATCCACCCCCGAACCGCCCACCGAAATCCAACCCGGCCCCCCGGCACCGGTCAGCGCCGCTGCAGGAAAGCCCGGCGTTCCGGCAAACCGGATGGTGAACACGATGTCGGGCGCGAGGTCGGCCATCGTGCCCGGAAGGGCCGCGTAACTGTCGCAGCCGATCACGGTTGCGTCCGGGGCTGCGGCCTGCACGGGGGGGATCAGGAGTGCAGGATCGGCGGCGTGCAGCAGGATGCGGGTCATCGAAGGGCTCCTTCGATGATCTCGGCGGCAATGGACATCGCATCTTCCGCGCCGACAGTGGCGCGCAGCCGGTCGGGCAGCCCGTAACCCGCCATGCCGCGCAGGGCGAGGCCACCAGCGCGCAAGGCGGCATCGGTGCGGGTGGCGGCATCGTCAGACCCGAACCCGATCAGCACGAAATTCGTGTGGCTTTCCGGCAGGTCCAGGCCCAGGGCGCGCAGCCTGTTGCGGAACCGGTCTCGCCGTCCGGCGGTGGTGGCAACGGTCGCGCGCATCCAGACCTGATCGCGCATCGCGGCGGCGGCCGCTGCCTGCGTGGGCGCGGTCAGGCCGTTGGGGGGCATGCATTTCTGCACGTTGGTCGCCACGTCATCCGGAAAAAGACCCCAGCCTGCCCGCAACCCCGCCAGTCCGTAAGCCTTGGAAAAGCTGCGGATGACCACCGTATCGCCCCGCGCCACCAGATCGAACACGGGGTCGGTCGGCGCGAATTCGGCATAGGCTTCGTCCACCAGCAGTAGCACATCGCCCGGCAGCCCGTCGCGCAGCGCCAGAATGTCCGCCCGCCCGATCCGTGTTCCGGTGGGGTTGCCGGGGTTGGCCACGAACACCATCCGCGTGGCAGGGGTTACATGGTCCAGCAGCGCCGCGACATCGACGGTCAGCCCGGATTCCGGTGCAAGATCGACCGAGGCGCCCGCCAGCCGCGCGGCGGTGGCGAAGTACATATAGCCATAGGCCGGCATCAGCGCCCGGTCGCCCGGCTCCAGATAGGCCCGCGCAATGGCCGCGATCAGGTCCATCGACCCTGCGCCGAACAGAACGCGGCCCGCCCCCAAGGCATGCACCCCCGAAATGGCCGCGCGAAGGTCGGTGCAATCGGGGTCCGGGTACAGGGCGGCATCGGCCAGCGCGGCGCGGGCGGCCTCGACCGCGCGGGGACTGGGGGGGCAGGCGCTTTCGTTCTGGGCCAGAGACACCAGCCGAGCGCCGCCCAGATCGGCCAACGGATATGCCGCCACACCCGACAGTTGCGGCACCGGGCGCAGGACCATGACCTAGCGCCGCGCCGTGCGGCGTCGGCCCGCGCTGTTGGTGAAATCGTCGACGATGAAGTTGATCGCCATTGTCACACTGGCGATTGCGATGGCGGGCGCAAGCACCGGCATGGCTGACGCGCCGAACTGCAGCGCCGCGATATTCTCGCGCACCATCGAGCCCCAGTCGGCCCGGGGCGGCTGGATGCCCAGACCCAGAAAGCTGAGCGAGGACACGAACAGGATCACATAGATCAGCCGCAGCCCGAACTCGGACAAGAGCGGCAGCCAGATGTTCGGCCAGATCTCGGCCCGGATCACCCACCACAACCCCTCGCCCCGCAGTCGGGCTGCCTCGACGAAATCCTGCGTCATCACCTCCATCCCCAAGGCGCGCGCCAGACGGAACGCAATGGGCGCGAACAGGCAGCCGGTGATGACGATCAGAACCGGGATGGACGATCCGAAGGCCGCGATGCCGATCAGGCCCAGCATGATGGTGGGCAGGCTGATCATCGCATCGTTGAACCGCGCCACCAGCACATCGGTCAGGCCCCCGATCAGCGCCGAGCCGACGCCCCCCACAACTCCGATCAGAAAGCCCAGCAGCGTGGCCATGAGCGAAATCCCCAAGGTGCGGCTGGCCCCGTAGACGATCCGCGCCAGCACATCGCGGTCTTGACTGTCGGTGCCCAGCCATGCGCCCGGGCGAGGAGCCTGAAACGATCCGTAATCATCGGGAAAGGGCAGGTCATTCTCGCCCAGCGGCACCAGAAAAGGGCCCAGCACAGCCACCACTGCCCAGAAGATCAGGATAGCAGCACCGACCCGGCCGAACCATGTCAGACGACTGTGTCCTTTACCGCGCGACGTGGCGGATACAGCGGGCTTCGGCGCTGCCGTCATCGCGGATACCTCAGGCGCGGATTGGACAGGATGGCCACGATATCGGCCAGCATGATGATCGCCACATAGGCCCCGCAGAACATCATCCCTACGGCCTGTACCACGATGAAATCGCGGGTCTGCACCGCTTGCACCATCAGCACGGCGAGGCCCGGATAGCTGAAATAGACCTCGACTACTACAACGCCTGAAATCAGATAGGCAAGGTTCAGCGCGATGACATTGACGATCGGGCCCACCGCATTGGGCAACGCATGGCGCAAGACCAGACGGCGGCGCGGCACCCCCTTGAGCATCGCCATTTCGACAAAAGGTGCGGTCAGCACGTTCAGCAGCGCTGCGCGCGTCATGCGGATCATCTGGGATGAGGTGACAATTGCCAGCGTCAGCACCGGATACATGAAATGCTGGTAAAGCTGGAACAGCCCCTTGCCCTCGGCACTACCGATGACAACCGCCGACCCCAGGTGCAGGGACAGCACGAAAACCGCGACAAGACAGGTTGCCACGAAAAACTCCGGTGCGGCCACAAGGCCCACATTGAACACGGTCAGGCTACGGTCGAACGCGCTTCCCGGCCACATCGCCGCCAGAAGGCCCAGCGTCACCGACAACGGCACGGATACCGCTGCGGTCAAGGCGGCAACCACGACGGTGTTGTACCAGCGCGCGCTGATCATGTTGACCACCGGTGCCTCGTTGGCAAGCGACAGACCCAGATCTCCGGTCACAAAGCCTTGTAGCCAAGCCAGATATTGCACATGCACGGGCCGGTCCAACCCCAGACGGGCACGCAGAGCGGCGACGTTTTCGGGCGTCGCCTCCTGCCCGAGGCGGATCTGGGCGGCGTCTCCGGGCAAGACCTGCGTGCCCATAAACACTACCAGCGAGACAAAGAACAGCGTGCCGATGCCCACCAGCAGGCGGCGCAGGATCAATCTGGGGATCACGCGCGATCCCCCCCGCACCGCCTGCCGCCGGGTGATGTCATGCCTTGTCGATCCAGTAGAATTCAGGCCCCTCGACGCCGCCGTAAGGCGCCAGCGGGACGTTGGTGAAGCCCTTCACATAATCGTTGGCGGCGTCGATGAAGTTCCGGTGCACCGGGATGACCGAGCCTGCCTCGTTCGACACCAACTCTTGCATGTCATGGTACATCTGCTTGCGTTGCGCGGGGTCGGTGGCGGCGCGCGACTTGATCAGAAGATCGTCGAACATCGGGTTCTTCCAGTGGGTCTCGTTCCAGTTGGCGTCCGATTTGTAGGCCAGCGTCAGTTGGATGTTGGCCGTTGGCCGCATGTTCCAGCTTGCGACGCAGACCGGGGCCACCAGCCAGACCGCACTCCAGTAGCCATCGGTCGAGACGCGCTGAACCTCGATATTCATCCCGATCGCCTGCGCTTCGCGCTGCAGGACCAGCGCCTGTTCCAGCGCACCGGGGGCCGTCTCTGCGGCGATGATCGGGATCGTGGTGCTGCCGATACCGGATTTCTGGAAATGGAACTTGGCCTTTTCGGGATCGAGCATGCGCTGCGGCAGGTCGGGCGACCAGTCGGCATAGGCCTTGTTGATCGGCTGGTCGTTGCCCAGTGTGCCCTGATCGTTCAACGTGCCCTTCAGCAGGCGTTGGCGGTCCATCAAGTATTTGAACGCCATCACCAGATCGTCGTTGTTGCCCGGTGCCATGTCGCGGCGCAGCGCGATGGTCACATATGACCCAGATTCCGTCGCGATGATCCGCTTGCCCGGCGTGCCCGACACCGAGGCCATGGCATTGGGGAGCACGTTCTGCATCACATCGACGTCGCCCGCAAGAAAGGCATTCATCCGCGCCACAGGGTCGGGGATGCCGAAATTCTCGATCTCGTCGATATAGGGCCCGTCGCCCCAGTAATTCTCGAATGCCGTGCCCCGCGCGCGGATGCCGGGTACGAATTCGGCCACTCTGAACGGACCGCTGCCGACGGGTTTGGAAAAGTCGGTGGTGCCGTCCTGCACGATCTTGAAATGGAACGTCCCCAGCACGATCGGCAGGTCGGCGTTCGGGGTTTTCAGAATCGCCTTGACCTCGTAGGGGCCAACCTTTTCCCACCGCTCGATATCTGCCACCAGCGATTTCGCGCGCGAGGCCGTTTCGGCCCCAAGGTGCCGGTTCATCGAGTACATCACGTCATCGGCGGTCAGGCTCTTGCCGTCATGAAACTCGACGCCCTGCTTCAGCTTGAAGGTCCATTCCGTCGCGTCGGCATTCGGCATGAACTCTTCGGCGATCTCGGGCGAGGCGGTCAGGTTGTCGGTCAGCCGGGTCAGCGAGGAATAGAACATCCGCATCCGGTGAAAATCGGTCGAAGACGATACCAGCAGCGGATCGAGCGAGTCGTCGGGGCCGTGCACCACCTCGCCGAAGGTCAGCTTGCCGCCGCGCTTGGGCGTCTGGGCATGTGCCATCGAGGCGCCAGAAAAGATCGAGCCGGCAAAGGCGGCACTGGCCCCTGCGCCCATCATCCAGCCCAGAACGTCGCGCCGACTGGCGCCCCGTCGCACCATCGTCAGGAGTGTCTGGCGGTCGGACGGGCGAAGTTCGGCGAAAGGGGAAGGCGTTCCGTCATGCTTGTCGGCCATGTGCGCTCCTTGCGGTAAAGGGTGGACTGACCAAGACTACGGACCGGGTTCCCGTTGCGTCAAGCAGGACGTTCATAAATTAATTGGGGTCTTAGGCAACGAAACCGGCACCCCAAAAGGCGTCTGAACCACAGCAGTCCCCGGTCTTGCGTGATCTGGCGGCACGTCGCACGGAGTTTCCGCAAGGCGAACAAGCAAGGCTACGGCCAAGTCCAGATCGGCGGGCTCCATCGCTTCTTCGGGGTTGTGGCTGCCGTGGGCGTTGCGCACAAAGATCATGGCCGCCGGAATGCCCGCGCCCGCAAGTGCTGCCGCATCATGGCCTGCGCCGCTTGGCATCTGCAGATGCGGCAGGCTCAGGGCGGTG
>JBBRVJ010000224.1:0-5693 GCA_038246975.1 Rhodobacterales bacterium
GATCGTTTTGTCAATCTGACGATGGCGACGGACTTCCGATCAGCGGCACCTTGACCGACTATCCTGAATACACCGCGAACGCCGCCAACTAACTGTCGTCGTCTCTGGCAAGATCACAGGGTTGTCGGTTGACGCCGTCGGGTATGCCTTTGCCGTCGCCTCGGCTGATCCTTCGGTCGGGCAGACGCTGTTTCGTGAGCAGCGTGAAGGTAACGACGGGTTCAGCATGTCGAATTTCGACGATTCGTTTTCCGTGAGCCGGGTGATGACTGCGTGTACGGTATCGCGGGAACGACTGAATGGCTGGCGGCGATGACAACGACCGGCTTTATGGCGGAACCGCCGATGACCAGCTTTTTGGGGACTTCGGCTCTGTTGAACCCGTCGGAACATCAGTTACCGAAGTCCGACAGTTCGTAAACGTCCGGTCTTTCCGCTACCGGTTCCAGCAGGTCGTTGACCGTGGTGATCTTGTCGACCGGGATGCGGACGAGGGTGCCCGACCAGCTGGTGCCGGAGCTTTCCGATCAGGACAGACCGAGACTGATGGGCTTCGATCCCCAACTCCTCCCGCAGTTCGACCCCCAATTCATCCAGCACGTTTCCCTGATCCGGCGTCGGATCCGGTCCGCCATGCTGGCCAGCTTGTCATGCCCGCCATCTTTGCCCGGCCGCTTGGCCTCAAGAGACCCGTGGCCTGCTGAAAATCAGCGGCGATTGGCGCGGATCAGGGCGAGGATGTTACGGGCCGCGTCGGGGATGTTGGTGCCAGGTCCGAAGATCGCCTTGACGCCTGCATCATAGAGGAACTGATAGTCCTGATGCGGGATCACGCCGCCACAGATCACCAGAATATCGCCCGCCCCTGCCGCCTGTAGCGCCTGTACCAGTTTAGGGGCCAGCGTCTTGTGCCCTGCCGCTTGGCTGGAGATGCCGATGACATGCACGTCGTTGTCAATGGCATCTTGAGCCGCCTCTTCGGGGGTCTGGAACAGGGGGCCGACGTCGACGTCAAAACCGATATCGGCAAAAGCTGTGGCGATGACCTTGGCACCGCGGTCGTGGCCGTCCTGACCCATCTTGACCACCAGCATCCGGGGGCGGCGGCCTTCTTCGACGGCGAAGGCTTCGACATCCTGTTGAATTTGCTGAAAACCCTCATCTCCGTCATAGGCAGCTCCGTAAACGCCGGCCAGCGTTTTCACCTCGGCGCGGTGGCGGCCAAAGACCTGTTCCAACGCCAGGCTGATCTCGCCTACCGTAGCACGCGCGCGGGCAGCGGTGATGGCGGCATCAAGCAGGTTGCCACCCCCCGCAGCGCGGCGGGTCAGTTCGGCAAGGCTCGAAGCGACCGCTTCGGCATCGCGTGCGGCGCGGATGGTTTGTAGGCGGGCGATCTGCGCATCACGCACCGCGACGTTGTCGATCGACAGGATGTCGATCGGGTCCTGCTGCGCCAATTGGTATTTGTTGACGCCCACGATCACGTCATCACCCCGGTCGATCGCGGCCTGCCTGCGGGCGGCGGATTCCTCGATGCGGAGTTTTGGCATGCCGCTGGCCACCGCCTTGGTCATCCCGCCCATCTCTTCGACTTCGCCGATCAACGTCCAGGCCTCGGCTGCCAGTTGTGCGGTCAGGCTTTCGACGTAATACGATCCGGCCAGCGGATCGACGACATGGGTGATCCCGGTTTCTTCCTGCAAGATCAATTGGGTATTGCGGGCAATGCGAGCGCTGAAATCGGTGGGCAGCGCCATCGCCTCGTCGAGCGCGTTGGTGTGCAGGCTTTGCGTTCCGCCCAGAACCGCCGCCATCGCCTCGTATGCGGTGCGGATCACGTTGTTGTAGGGGTCCTGTTCCTGCAACGACACGCCCGAGGTCTGGCAATGGGTGCGCAGCATAAGGCTGGCGGAGTTCTTCGCCCCGAATTCCGTCATGATGCGGTGCCAAAGCTGGCGGGCGGCGCGGAGTTTTGCGGCCTCCATGAAAAAGTTCATGCCGATGGCGAAAAAGAAGCTGAGCCGGGGCGCGAAGTCGTCGACCGCCATGCCGCGCGCGATGGCGGTTCTGACGTATTCGCGGCCATCGGCCAGTGTGAAGGCCAGTTCTTGTGTCAGATTCGCGCCAGCCTCCTGCATATGGTAGCCCGAGATCGAGATCGAATTGAATTTCGGCATGTGCTGGGCGGTGTATTCGATGATGTCGGCCACGATCCGCATCGAGGGTTCGGGCGGGTAGACATAGGTGTTGCGGACCATGAACTCCTTGAGGATGTCGTTCTGGATCGTGCCAGACAGCGCCCCGACAGGCACGCCCTGTTCCTGCCCCGCCACGATGAACGACGCCAGAATCGGGATCACCGCCCCGTTCATCGTCATGGAAACGCTGACTTTTTCCAGCGGAATGCCATCGAACAGGATTTTCATGTCCTCGACCGAATCAATTGCCACACCGGCCTTGCCGACATCGCCTTCGACCCTTGGGTGGTCACTGTCATAGCCGCGATGGGTGGCAAGGTCGAAGGCCACGCTGACCCCCTGTTGCCCTGCGGCCAAAGCGCGCCGGTAGAAGGCGTTCGATTCTTCGGCGGTGGAAAAACCGGCGTATTGGCGGATGGTCCAGGGGCGGCCTGCGTACATCGTGGCACGGACACCACGGGTGAACGGGGCCAGGCCGGGCATTTCGTCCAGCGGCAAATCCGCGATATCTGCCTTTGTATACAGGGGCTTGACCGGAATTCCTTCCAGCGTGTGCCACGTCAGGCTGTCGGGGGTCGCCCCTTTGAGGTCTTTGGACACCAATGCCGCCCAAGCTGCCAGTTTGTCGGACATCTTCTTTCCCCTTTTCACCGGAAACGGCCGGTCTGCGTGCTTGGGTTTTGTCGCGCCGTGCCCTATATCACAGAGACAGGAGACGCCATGAACCCACTATACATCCTTGTTTTCACAAGCCTTCTGCCACTTGCCGCGCAGGCGCAAGCGCCGTTTGATACCGTGCCCGCCAGCGAAACGGTGCTGGCGGACCTGTTGTATGTCAAGCGGCCGGTGGTGGTCTTTGCCGACAGCCCCAACGACCCCAATTATCTCCGCCAGATCGACTTGCTGGCCCGTGATCCGGAGGCGCTGGCCGCGCGGGACGTGATGGTCATTACCGATACCGATCCGGCCAACCCTTCGGAATTGCGCAAGAAATTGCGGCCCAAGGGGTTCAGTCTGGTCATTCTCGACAAGGATGGCAAGACCACCATCCGCAAACCGTTGCCTTGGGCGGTGCGCGAAATCGGCAATGCCATCGACAAGTTCCCGCTGGCGATCATCGAGGCGTTGGAGAAGTATCCGGCGGGGCGGTAGGGGTCGCGCACCTGCCGTACACCTGCTGTACACCCCCTGTGCAGACAGGGGCGCATCATTCAAACTCCATGATCACATCGTCAACCCGCAGGCTGGCCCCGGCCTCGGCATTGATCTGTTTCACCGTGCCATGGCGTTCGGCGCGCAGGATGTTTTCCATCTTCATCGCCTCGACCGTGGCCAGAGCCTGACCTTCCTGCACGTCGTCGCCCACCGCTACGGCAATACTGACCACCAGCCCCGGCATCGGGCACAACAAGAAGCGCGAGGTGTCGGGGGGTAGCTTTTCCAGCATGTGCAGCGACATGGCCGCCGCGCGGGGGGTACGGATGTGGCATTTCAAGTCGGCCCCGCGCAGGCGCAGGCGGAAGCCCGAGGGGATTTTGGCGACCTTCATCACCAGCGGCGTACCGTCGACCATCAGCCGGGCCAACGGTTGGCCGGGGGTCCAGTCCGAAGTCACCCGGTGGCGGGTGCCGTCGGCGAACGTGACGGTTGACCCGTCGCGGTCGGCGGCGATGGTCAGGGGGTAGGTTTCGCCCTGAAGCGTCACGATCCAGTCATCGCCCACTTTGCGGCTGTGGTTGTCCATCGTGCCGGTGATGCGGGTGCGCCTGATCTCGGCCACGCGGTTCATCGCGGCGGCAGCGGCGGCGGCACGGGTCAGGGTCAGGGGGTCGAGCGTGGCGCCCTTGAACCCCTCGGGGTATTCCTCGGCGATGAAGGCTGTAGTGATGTGGCCCGACTGGAACCTGGGGTGTGCCATCACGGCGGCGACGAAGGGCAGGTTGTGACCGATGCCTTCGACCTCGAACGCGTCGAGGGCGGTGGACATTTCGCTGATCGCCTCGGCCCGTGTCGGCGCCCAGGTACAGAGTTTGGCGATCATCGGGTCGTAGAACATGCTGATCTCGCCGCCCTCGAACACGCCGGTGTCGTTGCGCACGATCCCGGTGGGGGTTGGGCCTTCTGCCGGGGGACGATAGCGGGTCAACCGGCCGATGGAGGGCAGGAAGTTGCGGTAGGGGTCTTCGGCATAAAGGCGGCTTTCCATCGCCCAGCCGTTGATTTTCAGATCGGACTGGGTGAATGGCAGGGGCTCGCCCGCGGCCACGCGGATCATCTGTTCCACAAGGTCGATGCCGGTGATCAGTTCGGTGACCGGGTGTTCAACCTGCAACCGCGTGTTCATTTCGAGGAAATAGAAGTTGCGGCTGCCGTCCACGATGAATTCGACCGTGCCCGCACTGGTGTAACCCACAGCGCGGGCCAGGGCGCAGGCCTGTTCGCCCATGGATTTGCGGGTCGCCTCATCCAGAAACGGCGAGGGGGCCTCTTCGATGACCTTCTGGTTGCGGCGCTGGATGCTGCATTCGCGTTCATGCAGGTAAACCGTGTTGCCATGTTGGTCTGCCAGCACCTGAATCTCGATGTGGCGCGGTTGCGTCACGAATTTCTCGATAAAGATGCGGTCGTCGCCAAAGCTGGCGGCGGCTTCGTTCCTGGAGGACTGAAAGCCTTCGCGGGCTTCAGTGTCATTATGGGCGATACGCATGCCCTTGCCGCCGCCGCCTGCGGAGGCCTTGATCATCACCGGATAGCCGATTTGCGACGCGATTTTCACCGCATGTTCGCCGTCGCCGATCAGGCCCATGTGGCCCGGAACGGTGGACACATTTGCAGCCTGGGCAATCTTTTTCGACGTGATCTTGTCGCCCATTTGTTCGATTGCGGTAGAAGGCGGGCCGATGAAGGCCACACCCTCAGCTTCCAGTGTCGCCGCAAAATCCTTGTTTTCGCTTAGAAAACCATAACCGGGGTGGACCGCCTGTGCCCCGGTCTGGCGGACCGCTTGCATGATTTTGTCAATCACGATGTAAGACTGTGCGGCGGGCGACGGTCCGATGTGGACCGCCTCATCCGCCATCTTGACGTGCAAGGCACCCCGGTCTGCGTCGGAATAGACGGCGACGGTGGCGATCCCCATGCGGCGGGCGGTCTTGATGACGCGGCAGGCGATTTCGCCCCGGTTGGCGATCAGAATCTTGTTGAACATCAGGAGGCCTTCCGGAAATGCGACAGGGCCAACCGGGGCATATGCCCGGCTGGCCCTTGCAGGGGGATGCACGTCTGTGCGGTCGATTGATCAGTAGCAGGAGGGCAAGCCCACGTCGACGCCGCAGGTGGCGACCCCCGCCAGCCCGCCGATAAGCGCGCC
The DNA here is from genome assembly GCA_038246975.1 of Rhodobacterales bacterium. Lineage (GTDB taxonomy): Bacteria > Pseudomonadota > Alphaproteobacteria > Rhodobacterales > Rhodobacteraceae > JAIYDJ01. Next base: position 5,572 of record JBBRVJ010000224.1, read on the forward strand.
GGTGATCGGGTTGCCATTGAAGGCATCAGAGATAAGCGCGCCACCCGCCGCCCCGGCCAGACCGCGCGAAGCGGGGTCTTGCAGGCAGCCGGCAAGCGGCAATGTAAGAAAAGTGAAAAGAA
>JBBRVJ010000225.1:0-5680 GCA_038246975.1 Rhodobacterales bacterium
CGGCCAGATCCAGATCGCGGCCCAAAGCCCGCCCGGTTTCCACCCGAATACCGCCGATCTGCAACAGCCAGTCCACCTCGGCCTGCGCGAAATCATGTGTCGATTTATAGGACGCGATCCCGAACTCGTTCAGCCCGCCCGCCTTGGCCCGCGCGTCATGGACCACCACGTCATGGCCCTTCATCGCCAAGCGATGCGCACAGGCCAGACCCGCAGGCCCCGCGCCGACGATAGCCACCCGCTTGCCCGTGACGGCGGCCCGCACGAACGGATGCACGCCCTTGCCCATCAGCACATCGGTCGCAAACCGCTGCAACCGGCCGATTTCCACCGGCTTGCCCTCGGCCACTTCGCGCACGCAGACCTCTTCGCACAGCGTCTCGGTCGGGCAAACCCGTGCGCACATGCCGCCCATGATGTTCTGCGACAGGATCGTCTTGGCCGCCGCATCGGGCGTGCCGGTCGAAATCTGGCGGATGAACAGCGGAATGTCAATCGAGGTCGGGCAGGCCGTGATGCAGGGCGCGTCGTAACAGAAGTAACAGCGATCTGCCGCCACCATCGCCTCGTGCCGGTCGAACGGCGGCGTGTGATCGTCAAAATTCGCGTCATAGGCGCTTGCGGGCAGACGCCCCGGCACCACGCCGGGCGTTAGCTGACTGTTGGTCAAGGTTGAAACCTCCCGGTTGATCTTTGTTTTTTCCGAAGCTGACACAGGACCATATTTTTATCAAACGGTAAATTCCTGCAAAACCACCCAACCCTCACGCGGCACTTTTCACCCTCCATCGCCTCGCGTATAAGCAGCCGACATTCCAGCGGCGCACACCCGCCGCCGAACCACCTTCAGGCCACAGGCCAACAGAGGATGCGATGAGCAAACACTCCCCCGATGCCGATGTGGCCTTCATTTCGGCGCTGGCCGAACTGCTGAACAAGAACGATCTGACCGAACTGTCGGTCAAGCGCGAATATGGCGAGGATGACAGCCTGGAGGTGCGGGTCGTCAAACAGTCCAACATCGTGCAGATCGCCGCCGCAGCCCCTGTGACCTATGCCCCGGCCCAGACGGCGGCAGCGCCCGCCACGGCCGTCCCCGCAGCGCTGGAAGACCCCGCACAGCATCCGGGCGCGGTGACCTCGCCCATGGTCGGCACCGCCTATCTGTCTGCCGAACCGGGGGCCACGCCGTTCGTGACCATCGGCGCGACGGTGGCAGAAGGCCAGACTGTCCTGATCATCGAGGCGATGAAAACGATGAACCATATCCCCGCCCCGCACGCCGGGGTGGTCCGGCGCATCCTTGTGTCGGACGGCAACGCCGTCGAGTACGGTGCGCCCCTGATGATCATCGAGTGACGGGCATGTTCGAGAAAATCCTGATCGCCAACCGGGGCGAAATCGCCCTTCGCGTCATTCGTGCCTGTCAGGAAATGGGGATCAAATCCGTCGCCGTGCATTCCACCGCCGACGCCGATGCGATGCACGTCCGGATGGCCGACGAATCCGTCTGCATCGGCCCTGCGGCCTCGGCGGACAGCTATCTGTCCAAGGCGGCGATCATCTCGGCCTGCGAGATCACCGGAGCGCAGGCCGTCCACCCCGGTTACGGCTTTCTGTCGGAAAACGCGGCCTTCGCGCAGGCGCTGGAGGATCACGGCATCACCTTCATCGGCCCGCGCGCCGAACATATCCGCATCATGGGTGACAAGATCACCGCCAAGGAAACCGCCAAGACGCTGGGCATTCCCGTGGTTCCGGGGTCCGAAGGCGGCGTCGCGGACTACGAAGCCGCCATCGGTGTAGCCGCCGCCATCGGATTCCCCGTCATCATCAAGGCCACCGCAGGTGGTGGCGGGCGCGGCATGAAGGTCGCGAAAAACCCCGACGAACTGGAGATTGCCTTCCGCACCGCGCGCAGCGAATCCAAGGCCGCCTTCGGCAACGACGAAGTTTACATCGAGAAATACCTGCAAACCCCGCGCCACATCGAAATTCAGGTGTTCGGCGACGGCAAGGGCGGGGCGGTGCATCTGGGGGAACGCGATTGCAGCCTGCAACGCAGACACCAGAAGGTGTTCGAGGAAGCCCCCGGCCCCGTTATCACTCCCGCCCTGCGCGCCAGGATCGGCAAGGTCTGCGCCGACGCCATCGCCAACATCAACTACATCGGCGCAGGTACCATCGAATTTCTTTATGAAAACGGCGAGTTCTTCTTCATCGAGATGAACACCCGCCTGCAGGTCGAACATCCGGTGACCGAAGCAATCTTTGGCGTCGACCTTGTGCGCGAGCAGATCCGCGTAGCCTCGGGAATGCCGCTGTCGTTCACCCAGGACGAGCTGGAAATCAACGGCCACGCCATCGAGGTTCGCATCAACGCCGAAAGGCTGCCGAACTTTGCCCCCTGTCCCGGCAAGGTCCGCATGTTCCACGCCCCCGGCGGGCTGGGGGTGCGTATGGATAGCGCGCTGTATTCCGGCTACTCGATCCCGCCCTATTACGACAGCCTGATCGGCAAACTGATCGTCCACGGCCGCGACCGGCCCGAGGCACTGGCCCGCCTGCGCCGCGCCTTGGGTGAGTTGATCGTGGACGGCATCGACACCACCGTGCCGCTGTTCGACGCACTGCTGAACGAACCCGACATTCAGAAGGGCGAATACAACATCCACTGGCTGGAGCGATGGCTGGAAACCCGGTTCGGCTAGGTTGAGGGGGGCGCCTGACCCGGCCTGATCTGAAAAACGCGCGATTGGCGCGTTTCTCAGGTCCTTGCCCAGAGCCGGAAGACGTCGGGCAAGGGGTTCTCCGCAATCCGAGGGATTGGAAATCATATCCGGCAAGCAACAGAGAGGGGTATTGTAGTCATCTTACCCAACGCCCATCAAAGCCCCATGACCACCATCACCCCCGACATGCTGCTGCGCGCCTATTCCATCGGCCTGTTCCCCATGGCCGAAAGCTTCGACACTCCCACGATCCACTGGGTCGACCCGCGCAACCGCGGCATCCTTCCCTTGCACAATTTCCACATTTCGCGGAGCCTTTCCCACCGAATCAGGCATTCGAATTACACGATTCGAACCAATACCGATTTCGAAGCCGTCGTCGACGGCTGCGCCGACCGCCCCGTGACCTGGATCAATCCGGAAATCCGCAGCCTTTACCTCGACCTGCACCGCCAAGGCCACGCCCACAGCCTTGAAGTCTGGGACGATCAAACCCTGATCGGCGGCACTTACGGGGTCGCCATCGGATCGGCCTATTTCGGCGAAAGCATGTTCTCGCGCCGCACCGATGCCAGCAAGCTGGCGCTGGCCTACCTGACCCATCGCCTGCGCGCGGGCGGCTTCACCCTGTTCGACACGCAGTTCCTGACGCCGCATCTGGCCAGCCTCGGCGCACGGGAAATCCCGCGCGCCGCCTACCACCGCCTGCTGAAAACCGCGCTGGCAAAGCCTGCGACCTATGACCCGCCCGGCTATTCCCCGACCGCCGCAGGCGTATCGCAGCGCATCACCCAGACGTCATAACGCGGATGATCCAGCGCCGACAGGCCGGGGCTAGACGCCACCATCCAGCCCGCAAACACCGGGGCCACTTGTGCGGAATCGTGAATCGTCAGATGCGCAAAGGAATCCGACGCCGGGTTGTCCACCGGATAGCGGCAGTCGTCCAACTGCACCGTCAAACGCCCCATGGCCCCCGACTGCCCGCGCGACAGGTCCAGATCGATCAAAGCGCCCGACAGCTTGTCCAGCACCCGCACCACCCCGCCCGGCGCATCCGCCACCTGCTGCGCATGGGCAGGCATCGCCAGAACAGCCGCCAAAACCAGCCATCTCATGGGGCAACAGGGGCCGCTGCGGCATCCGACTTGCCGCCGACAAACGCCATCAACAGCGAGATCAGACTGACCGAGCCTTGCGTATCCTCGATTTCGTCGCCCGGAGCCAGATTGTCGAGCGACCCGCCCGGCAAGATTTCGACATAATTTCCACCCAGCAACCCCTCGGACGAGATCAGAATCGCCGAATCCACCGGCAGCACGATGCGGTCCTGCACCGCAATCGTCGCATCGGCAAAGAAGGTCACGGGGTTCAGCGACAGATCGGTGATCGTGCCGACCTTGACCCCCGCCAGACGCACATCCGACCCGACCGTGATCCCTTCGACCGACCGGAAACTGGCGGTCAACGGATAACTGCCGCTCGACACCAGATCAGCCCCCTGCGTCGCATAGACCGCAAACGCCAAGGCCACCGCCAACACGGCCGCCCCCGTCACCACCTCTGCCCGATGTTCTGCCATCACTTGGGCTGCCATGCCTCGTAATCGGCCCGCACAAGCGGCGCAGCCAACCGGATCGACCCCGGCGGCGCATAGGCGGCGGGCGATCCGGTCAGGTTTTCCTGATGCGGCGTTTCCCAGACCTTATGGGCCAGCGGAGCCTTGGTCGGCGGCTGATCCCATGTGAAATGCAGCCAACCGTGCCATTCCGGGCTGACGCGGCTCGCCTCCATGTCACCGTTGTAGATCACCCAGCGCCGCTTTGTATCTGCCGTCTGATAATAGACGTTCCCCTGCCCATCCTCCCCCACCCTGACCCCGCGCCGCGCGGTGAAAATCTGGGTGCCAAGGGTCTGGCTGTTCCACCAGGTCACCATGCGGTTGAGGAATGACATCTGACGCTCCGGGATGGTTTCCCCTGATATGGCCGATCAGCGGGGAGAGGTCCAGAGCGGCAATGGCGTCGCCCCGAAACCATGCGGTTTTTCCCGATCTGCCCGGACGACCAACCTCGCCACGAAAACGAAAAGGGCGAACCTTCCGGCCCGCCCCTGCACCGTCACACGTACAGCCGGATCACCCCGCCGTCGCCTTTTCCTTCTTGACCTCGGCATGCACCAACAACGGTTGCGCGCCCGAGTTTACCGCTTCCTGATTGACCACCACTTCCTCGACGCCAGTCATGCCGGGCAGTTCGAACATGGTATCCAGCAGGATATCCTCCATGATCGACCGCAGGCCCCGCGCGCCCGTCTTGCGTTTGATGGCCCGCTTGGCAATCGCGACCAGTGCGTCGCCCGAGAACGACAGTTTGGTGCCCTCAATCTCGAACAACCGCTGGTACTGCTTGACCAGCGCGTTCTTCGGCTCGGTCAGGATGGTGACCAAAGCCGCCTCGTCCAGATCGGTAAGTGTCGCAATTACCGGCAGTCGACCGACAAACTCGGGGATCAGACCGAATTTCAGCAGGTCTTCCGGCTCCAGCTCCTTGAACAACTCGCCCGCCCCGCGTTCCTCGGGGCCCTTTACATCCGCACCAAAGCCGATGGCCGAACCCTTGTTCCGCTGCGCGATGATCTTTTCCAGACCGGCGAACGCGCCGCCGCAGATGAACAGGATGTTGGTCGTATCCACCTGCAGGAACTCCTGCTGCGGATGCTTGCGGCCCCCTTGCGGCGGCACAGAGGCAATCGTGCCCTCCATGATCTTCAGCAATGCCTGCTGCACGCCCTCGCCCGACACATCCCGCGTGATCGAAGGGTTGTCCGACTTGCGGGTGATCTTGTCGACCTCGTCGATATAGACGATGCCGCGCTGCGCCCGTTCCACGTTGTATTCGGACGCTTGCAACAGCTTGAGGATGATGTTTTCCACATCCTCACCGACA
>JBBRVJ010000226.1:0-5657 GCA_038246975.1 Rhodobacterales bacterium
GCAATATCATCATCCGTCACCGCCAGCCCGCACGCCAGTCGTTCCAGCACCCAATCGGCGCCATTCAGCGCAGGCGAGCGCGCGCACCCCGGCAATCCGATCACCGGGCGCACACCCAAAGACCCGAGAAAAAGCAGGTTGCCGGGGTCCACCGGCATCCCGAACCGCGCGACATGTCCTCCGGCCAACCGCACTGCTTGTGGCGCGGTGTCGTGCAAGTCCGACGTGGCCGATCCGGTCAGGATCATCAGAATCTCGCCCTCGCAGGCCGCCAACGCCGCCGCGATCGCCCCCGCTACGTGCGGCACGACCGAAACTCCTGCCAGCCGCATCCCCAGTGCCCGCACCCGCGTCTCCATCGCGCGCCGCCCCTTGACGCCCAGCTTGGGGTCCTGCCCCGGCACCTCGGTCAGGATCAACCCCGCCGTCCGCCGCATCACCGGCACGACCCGGATCGCCCCCCGCGCCAGATCGCAAGCCCGCGCCAGCGCCGCCCCGTCGACCGCATAGGCGATGATCTTGACGGTCCCCGCCAAAGTGCCCCGCCCAACCCGCGAGAACGGCGCCAGCGTGGCCAGCGTGATCGCCGGTTCGACCCGGTTCAGCGCCTGCACTGCCGCCACATCCACCGCCACGATGCCCGGCCCCACCGCGTTCAGATTGACCCGCCCGGTAAAGGCCGCAGACACCGACAGGCCCTGCGCGGCAGGATCAGGCACCAAAGCCCGCGCCAGCGCCGCCGCCGCCCGGTCCTCGCTCACATCGCCGGGGTCCAGCGATGCGACCGTGACCTCGGCCACCCCCCACTCCGCCAATCGCAACAGATCGTCCGCCACCAGAACCGACCCCTTCCGCAACCGCCCCTCACCCCCGCCCACCGAATGGGCCAGAATTGCACCCAAGGCCTCCGACAGCGGAACCGGCCCGAACCTCATCCCCGTCGCAGCCGCAACGTCATCTGCGCAAGGATCGACACTGCAATTTCGGCCGGGGTCTTTGCCCCGATATCCAGACCGACCGGCGCGTTGAGTCGGGCAATCTCGGCTTGGGTGAACCCTTCGGCCAGCAAGCGTTCGACCCGCTTGGCATGGGTCCGCGTCGACCCCAGACACCCGATATAGAACGCAGGGCAACGCAAGGCCTGCCGGATCGCGGGATCGTCCAGCTTGGGGTCGTGGGTCAGCGTGACAATCGCGGTGCGCGCGTCGGGAGCCAAAGCGGCCAGCGCCTCGTCCGGCCAGTCTTCCGACACGACCTCGCCCGGAAACCGCGCCGCCGACCCGAACGCCCCACGCGGGTCGATCAGGACAGGGTCATAGCCGCAGGCGCGGGCCAGCGGCAAAAGGCTTTGCGCGATATGCACCGCACCGACCACGATCAACCGCAACGGCGGGTTGTGCACGGCGATGAACTGCCCGTCGTCCACGCCCGACCTGTCGGACCGCAACCGGTCGGCAACCTCGAGCCCGTCAGACAAGCGGTGATCAAAGCGGACCAGATCGGTGATCAGCGCCACCGCCCGCTTTTGCGCCCGCGCTGTGACAAGATCGGCCAGAACCGAAGGGGTCAGCGCCGCTCCAACCGGCTCAACCAGAACCCGGATCGAGCCACCACAGGCCAACCCGACAGCAAACGCCGTCTCGTCACTGACGCCAAAAGTCAACAGCCGCGGCTTGCCATCCAGAAGGGCGGCCTCGGCCTCCGCCACGACCGCGCCCTCGACACAGCCGCCCGAGACCGAGCCCATCATCTGCCCGTCGCCCGCCACAACCAACTGACTGCCCGCCTGACGCGGAGCAGAGCCCCAGGTTTCGATGACCGTGGCCAGAACAGCACCGCGCCCGGCCTGATGCCAGGCGAGCGCGGTTTCGGGGATCATTTCGGTTTGTGATGCGTCCATGTGCAGGACTATGCGGCGGGGGGCCGACCAAAACCAGCCCCCCAAGACCAAAGGACAATTGTCTGGCGTAGGGTGCGTGCTTGCACGCACCGCCCGACAGTCCGCAGCGGTGCGTGCAAGCACGCACCCTACGCCTGTGGCAGACGTTCAGTTCGACGCCACCCGCATCAGCGGCGTGATGATCCGCACGGCCACGCGGCGGTTGGCGCGCTCGTCGCGTTCGGTCTGAACCCGCAACTCGCTTTCGCCATACCCCTGCACCACCAGATTTTCCGGCGGCACATCGAAGTATTCGGTCAGCGCCAGCGCCACCGATTCCGCCCTTCGGTCCGACAAGGCCAGGTTCAGCGACCCTGACCCCACTGCATCGGTATGGCCTTCGATCAGAAACACTTCACCCGGATTGGCGTCGATCATGTCGGTGATCAGCCCACCCAGATCGGCCAGCTTTTCGGCCTCCGTCACCTTGATCGCCGACGATCCGGAATCGAACGTGATGGTGTCCACGTCGATCGTCGCCGCCAGGGCCCGCACCTGCGCAATCTCGCGTATCTGGCGCAGGCTGAAGCTGCGACCGAGGCTCTTGGCCTCCTCCGCCGCCAACCGGGCCTTCAGCGCCGCATTCCCGTCATTGGTCGAAATCGTCACGCGGTCGATGCGCGGGCGGGGCAATTCGCTGATGATGATCGGGCGTTCCTGCTCAAGATCGTCGATCAACACCAGTTCGCGGCCCCGGTCGTCATAAGCTGCGCGCCGCAAAACCCGACCCGAGGCATCGCGAACGGTCACGATCTGCGTGCCGTCTGCCTTTTCCACGATAGTCCGGGTCGATCCGTCGCGATAGCTTTCGGTTCGCACGGTCGATCCTGGCTGACGGATCAGCGTATCGTCGTCCTTGTAGACCTGGTATCCGCCGTCCCGGTCGCGCACCACCACACGGTCGCCGGTGTTCGACACCACTTCGCGCCCGTCTTTCAGGATGGCACCGACGACCAGAGCCCCCAGTGCAATCAGCCCGACCTTCTCCAGATTGGACAGGCCGGATTTTCTGTCCTCGCCGACCTTGACCGGTGCTCTTGTGAACTCCTGATCCGAACTGCGCGTATCTGCTTCGGTCACCGTCTGAGTCGTGACCTGCGCGTCCGGCGATGCGGCCACGTCCGACGGTTTCTGACCTTCGGCAGGTGCCTCGACCGCAGCCGCAGCCGCCGCTTCGGGAGCAGCGGCCTGCGTGGCGGGGGTTTCCTCCAACACCGCCGTCAGGGCGTCAACTTCGGTTGTAGTCGGCACGAGCACCTCGACCGGGCTATCGGGATTGACTTCCCCGGTGTCCGACATCGCAGCATCGCCCGCGTCTTCCGACGAAACAGGCGTGTCAGGCGCGATTGCAACCGGGTCGGTCACAGCGACGGCCGCCGCAGCCGCGGCGGCGTCTTCTGCCGCCTTGGCGGCCACGTCGGCATCGGCCTGTGCAGCGGCGGCGGCGGTCGCATCGGCATCGGCCTGCACCTGAGCAGCCGCAGCGGCATCCGCCTCGGCCTGCGCCGCCGCAGCAGCCGCCGCATCCCCATCAGCCAGCGCAGCAGCTGCCTTGGCGGTTGCGTCCGTCTGCGCCTGTGCTGCCGCATCCGCAGCCGCAGCAGCGTCAGACGCCGCCTTGGCCGCAGCATCCGCTTCGGCCTGTGCCGCAATCGCAGCCGCCGCTGCATCAGCATCAGCCTCGGCCTGCGCGGCGGCGGTTGCATCGGCGTCTGCCTGAGCGGCAGCGTTTGCGGCTGCGTCAGCTTCGTCAGCAGCGGCGGCTGCAGCTTCGGCATCGGTCTCGGCCTGCGCGGCGGCGGCGGAATCCGCCTCCATCTGCGCCGCAGCAGCCGCGTCTGCCTCTGCTTGCGCCGCGGAAGCAGCAGCGTCGGCTTGCGCTGCGATGGCAGCAGCAGCGGCAGCGGCATCTGCGTCGGCCTGCGCGATAGCAGCGGCAGCGGCATCGGCGTCAGCTTGAGCCGTCGCAGCGGCAGCGGCATCTGCGTCAGCTTGAGCCGTCGCAGCGGCAGCAGCATCGGCGTCAGTTTGAGCCGTCGCAGCCGCAGCGGCATCCGCATCGGCTTGCGCCGCGATGGCGGCAGCAGCAGCCGCAGCATCGACCTCGGCATTCGCTTCAGCACGCGCATCCTTGCGCAGTTGCTTGCGTATCTCCTTCAGATCACACGGCACGTCCGCCGTAGGCTCACACAGAACCGTGCCGTCGTCGGCCACGACCTTGCCATCGTCCATCATGGTCTGCGCCATCAGGGGCATCGGGGTCGAAAACGCCAAAGCCACCGATAGCGCGGTGGTCGAGGTCAAGAGTCGTTTCATTGAAATATCCTTTCAAGCAGCCGGTCCATGCGCAGCGACCCGGCGATTCGCCGTAGCCCTACACCAACACGTCCGGATAACGATCTGTTAGGCAGCATGGTTCCTGATATGCGATATCACGCCGTCCGCCTTCTGACCGATCATGCCCGATTTGATCTGTCATCCCCCAGCAGCAGCATCAGGCGCGCCTTGTCGCCACTGTCTCCGGGGTCCGAGATCGCCGCCGCCAGTGCCTGCAACGACGCGATGGAATGGCTGGCCCGAAACGCATCGACATGCGGCAGCATCGCCCGGATACCCGCTGCGCGCGGCACGAACCCGTCCCAGCGCAGCAAGGGGTTCAGCCAGATCAACCGCCGCGCCGACAGGTGCAGGCGGTGCATTTCCGCCGACAGCAAGGCTGTGTCGTCACGGTCCAGCCCATCCGTGATCAGCAAGACCACCGACCCCTGCCCCAACACCCGGCGCGACCAGTCGCGGTTGAAGTCGTGCAGCGCAGCCCCGATCCGCGTGCCGCCCGACCAGTCCTGCGCCTGCGCCCCCGCAGCCTTGAGCGCCGCATCGACATCGCGTGCCGCCATATGGCGCGTGATGTTGGTCAGCCGCGTGCCAAAGGTGAACCCATGCACCTTTGCCCAGCCCTGACCGGATGCGTTGGCCACCGCATACACGAAATGCAGCACCATCCGGCTATACTGGCTCATCGACCCCGAGATATCGCAGATCACCACCAGATTGGGCCAGCGCAGGCGCGGTGCCTTGCGCGCCAGCGCCATCACCTCGCCCCCGGTGCGCAAACTGCCCCGCAAGGTGCGCCGCAGATCGACCACCGCCCCTTGCGCCGAGGCCGCCATCCGCCGCGAGGGCAAGGGTTTGACGGGCAGCGTCAGCCGCGCCAGCATCCGCTTGGCCTCGGCCATTTCGGCCCCGGTCATCTGTTCGAAATCCAGCGTTTTCAGTCGCTCGATCGCCGACTGCGTGGCCACCGCGTCAATCTCGATCTCCTCGGGCGGCTTGTCAGCCTCGGCAGGCATCAGATCGGCGGCGGCATCGGCCAGCAGCGCCTCGGCGGCGCGCTTTTCGCCCGCATCCGCCGCGCGGTCCTCGTGACTGCCGCGCACCTGCGGCAACAACAGGCTCATCATGTGTTCCAGATAGCGCGGATCGCGCCAGAACAGGCGGAACACCTGATCGAACACCACCCGCTCCTCGGGGCGCGAGATGAACACCGCCGCCAGCGTCGCGTGAAAGTCCGACCGCAGCGAAAACCCGGCCAGCGCCACCGCCCGCACCGCATCGACCACCCGCCCCGGCCCGATCGGCAACCCCGCCCGCCGCAAGGCGCGCGCAAAGTGGGTGATGTTGTGCGCCAGCTTGCCGTCGTCCGGCAGCGCGCTATCCA
>JBBRVJ010000227.1:0-5553 GCA_038246975.1 Rhodobacterales bacterium
CGGGGGCTTGGGTCGACGCCGCCCCGGGCTCTTGGCCGGGCATGTTCCTGGCCGACACGCCGGACGAGGCACGCACGGTCGTAGACCGTATCGCGTCTGAGGGTTGGGCGGCGGTCAAGGCCTATTCGATGCTCGACGAACCCACCTATCTGGCTCTTGCTGCGGCTGCCGATGCGCGGGGCCTGCCGCTGGTCGGCCATATCCCGGAACGGGTCGCCCTCGGCACGGCCATCGACGCGGGCCAGGAAGGAATGGAGCATTTCGGCCGCGTGACGATGGCCTGCACGACCGGCGAGGACCGCATGCTGGAGGATCTGCGGCGCGTCATGGCCGATGGGGCCGATCAAGCGGGCATCTTCGCCGTCATGGCCGGGCAGAACCGGATCATTCTGGAGACATGGGATCAGGTACTTTGCGACCGCGTTCTGGCCCGGATCGCCGAGGCAGGAATGCATGTCAGCCCCACGCTGGTCGTTGCGAACTTCTACACCGGCAACTGGGCCGCGCCGGATACGCCCCGGATGCGGATGCTCCCGCCAGAGGTGCGCGAGGCGTGGGGCCGTCCGGATTTCCGGCTGGAGGCAATGACGGACGAAGTACGCGATCTGGCGGAGGAGAGCATAGCACTTGAGCACCGGACTTTTCTGATGGCGCACAAGGCGGGCGTGCCTGTCCTCGCCTCGTCCGATGCGTCTTTTGCCAATCCCTATCTGTTCCACGGCTTCTCGCTGCTCGATGAACTCGACCTCTATGTCGCTATCGGCCTGACCCAGCGCGAGGCGCTTTACACCGCAACAGTCGCCCCACCGCGCTTCTTCGGACTTACGGATCAGGACGGCACCATCGCGCCGGGGCGGCGGGCCGATCTTGTGCTGCTCGACGCCAATCCTCTGGAGGAGCTGGCAACGCTTCGCCGCCCTTGGGCCGTCATCGTTGGCGGGCGCGTGCTGGACCGACAGGCCCTCGACGACATGGAGGCGCAGCTTTTGGACCGGGGCGAATAGGCATGTGGCCGCAAAAGATGGGATGGGAAACATGGCACCTGAATACAATAACCTGCCCCGTTCGACCGGCGGGTGGCAATCGAGGGTCAAACGCGCCATGACGGCCGCCCTGCTGATCCTCGCGGCGGTCCTGCTGATCGGGGTGGGCTACCTGTTCGCCATCAGTCCCGGTCGTCCGGCCCCGCTGCGCGCCGCCGATGGAACGGTCCTTCCGGGCAGCCTTTCCGAGCGCGTAACGGTCGAGATCGGCGGTATCCCGCAAAGCATGATCATCCAGAGTGTCGATCCCTCGAACCCGGTGATCTTGTTTCTGCATGGCGGCCCCGGCATGACCGAGTTCTTCATGGAACAAGACTATCCCACGGGCCTTGAACGCCATTTTACCATGGTCTGGTGGGAACAGCGCGGCGCAGGCATGTCGTTTTCGGCCGACATCCCGCCCGAGACCATGACCATGGCGCAGATGATTTCGGACACGATCGAGGTCGCCGACTACCTGCGCAACCGGTTCGGACAGGACCGCATCATCCTGCTCGGTCATTCCTGGGGTAGCTATCTCGGCATCCAGGTCGCAGCGGCGGCGCCGGATCGCTTCCTCGCCTATGTCGGCATGGCCCAGATCGCCCACCAGCTTCGGTCGGAGATCATGGCGCACGACTACCTGCTTGGCGTCTATAGGGAACGCGGTGACGCGGCGATGGTCCGCAGGCTTGAAGCCGCGCCAGTCAGCATGGAAGGCGGTCTCTCGCCCGCCTGGATGCGGTTGCGCGACGCCGCCATGCTCGGGGCCAGGGTGGGGCATACGCGCGACATCAGTTCGGTCATTACCGGTATCTTCCTGCCGATCTGGCGGGTGCGCGCTTACACTGTCAGGGACAAGATCAACGTCTGGCGCGGCAAGGTCTGGTCGCGACCGTTTTTCTGGGAGGACCTCCTGAGGGACGATCTGAGCGCGCGGCTGACCGAGTTCGACCTCCCGGTCTATTTCTTCCTCGGGCGCTACGACATGACCGCCAACCCCGACCTCTCCCGCGCCTATTTTGACCGGATCAATGCGCCAGTGAGCGGCCTCTACACGTTCGAGCACTCCGCCCATAGCCCATTGTTCGAAGAGCCCGAGCGGGCAACGGAAATCTTTCTGCAGGACGTGCTGCAAGGGACGAATGCGCTGGCCGACGCGGAGTGAGGGAAGCCATTAAGGACCAAAATGACCCGTCGATCCTCGCTTGGCATTGCTATCCTTGGCGCTCTCATGGCTTTTCTCTATTTCCGCTTGTCGTTCCGCTTCACAGATGTGCGAACCATTTTGCCAAAAGCCTTATCTTTGGTCTTGCGTTCGAGCAGGGTCGCAGAGTTGAAGGCATCTTCAGCGACAAGTTTGCGCCATCGCGCGAGCCGATCCAGATCGACCTTACCAGTTTCGACCGCATTCAGAACGGCGCACCCTGGTTCGGTCTCGTGTTGACAGTTCTTGAAGCGACATCTGTCCGACAGATCACGGATATCGGAAAACAGGTCGTCAATACCCGATGCTGCATCCGTAAGCTGCAGTTCACGCATACCCGGAGTATCCAAAATCAAACAGTGATTGGGCATGCTGTGCAGTTGGCGGCGGGTCGTCGTGTGCCGACCCTTGGCATCATCCTCGCGGATGGATTGCGTTACTATGGATTGTGTCTCCAGCAACGCGTTTGCCAAGGTTGATTTGCCAACCCCCGATGATCCGAGAAACGCGACTGTCATGCCAGGTTTGCACCAATCAGCGAGCTTGATTTTTGGTTCATCACTCTTCGCATCCAAGGCGACGACCGCTACACCCTCCGAAATCTCTTTGGCTTTTTCAATATAGCCGTGTGGATCGTGGATCATATCCGTTTTTGTCAGAACGATGACCGGTGTGATCTCCGCTTCAAAAGTGACGGCAATATAGCGTTCGAGGCGAGCGATATTGAAATCCTGATTACAGGACGTAACGATGAACGCCGTGTCGATGTTGGCAGCGATCAACTGTTCTTGTCGCTCCGTCCCGGGCGCGCGTCGTTTGATCAAGCTTTTTCGAGCCAGCACGCGGCTGGACTTTGGGTTGTCGCGATCAAACAACAACCAGTCGCCGACCGTTGCGTCTTGTCGGGGGGGTAACATCTCATCAATACCATCGCCGATAACGTGAAGGGCATTGCGGTGCACTTCAACGATACGAACAGGCGGTGTTTGCGCCAGGTCACTCATATCGATCTGTTGAGAAAAATAAGGCTGCCAACCAAGAGTGTTCAGAAAAACAGGTCTCTCTGTTGCGTCCTGAGCGCCCGATTGAGCCGGGAATAAATGGGAATAGTCACGTGTCATCGTGAAACGTCTTTCATGTCGCGAACGCAAGCATGGCTCGGTTCATCCGGTAGGAAAATGTTCAGGCAAAATTAAAGCGTCGCCGCCAAACCATGGCACCGATTGCTGTTCTTTAATTTTGCATCGGGAGGACTTCAGCCTCCCCACTTTACCCGGACATCAAATCTCCATCATAACTGAGGTTGAGATACTGTGTTGCGCTCACACTTTCAATATCTTCTCAGGGATTTGGCATGTTTTGCCTCGCGTGCGCCTTAAGACAGCGCAAAGCTGAGGGCGACGAAGACGGCGGCATGCTTTACCCGTCCGTCGCGGTCAGCCGGTCGCCCCGCACAAGAAAACGCCCGTCGATGCGCAATGCCAACGGATCGCCCGAGATCGGAGGCGCACCCTCGGCGGCCGGGCGTTGCGCGTGGATGTGCAGATGCGGCTCGGTCGAGGCGCCTGAATTGCCCACCTCGCCCAGTCGGTCACCGACCACGACCCGTTGGCCCGCCACGATCGCGATGCTGCCATGCCGCATATGGGCGAAAACGATCTCGGCTTCGCCGCAACGGAGGATGACGTGGTTGCCGAGGCGGTTCACCAGATCCTCGTTCGGCACGTCGTGGTCGGGCATGGTCCCTTCGGTTTCAATGGTGTATTTCTTCGTCGGCCAATACGACCAAACTGCCAATCCGGCCCTGTCCCGCGCCTACTTTGACGCGATCGACGCGCCGGTCAAAGGGTTCTACGTGTTCGGAGATTCTTCCCACAGTCCGCTTTTCGAGGAGCCCGAACGCGCAACCGAGATCTTGTTGCGGGATGTCTTGCTAGGCAAAACTGCTCTAGCTGACGAACCGTGACTTCGTTCCACGGACGCTCTGACCGCGCGCCACACTTCAATACACTTGGTCCGGAACGCGATCAGAAAACGTTGAGGGGGCACGATCCGTATGTACACCGGAAAACAGATCAGACGGTTCTTAGATTCAGGCTGATCAGCGGGAATAGCGAAAAACAAATTTGCCCCAGCAGACCGATTTGAACCGGCAGCTTCCTGTAAAGCGCAAGATGCTGACTGAGCGAAAGTCCAAATAACGCGACAGACAGAAGCGCCTCGGCCATCAGCAAAAGGAGCAGTGCCGCTCCCCCGACAACAAGCGCGGCCTGAACCGTGTCAATCTGTCGGAACCGACGCATGATCGATCGGCACGAATACCATGCGATGACCAGCATGATTGGCAACTCGAGGATCGTTCCTAACAATTCACCAGTGCGCGGTATGACAAGAAGGGTTCGAAAAGTCCCGAGAAGAAATCCCGCCGCAAAGACGATGGCGAAGTATCCCAACGCTGCCCTCAGCCGAACAGGCATCCTGCATCCTCCTTTCAAGCCATCTCGGGGACACAGACCATTCGAACCGGTCTAGGCCGGGACAACGACGCAAGCGTTCACTCTGCGCAGAGAGAACACCAATCGGCAAGTGCGGCGGCGTGAGCTCTTTTGCGTTCTTGCCTGGTGTAACGGCTTCGGTGCTGACTGAATTGATTTTGGATCGAGCCTTGGACAAATGCGAACTTCAGCAATGTTGGAATCCGCTGAAATCTCGGTATTGTCTACCCCCGCTTACCTCATCGACACCTTCCGCGCGGGTAGGTATCTGGCGCTGGTCCAGCGGGCGGAGACTGCGTCTGGCGACTGAAGCAATCTAACGTTAAGGTTCAGTTCCATCCTCCGCTGCTATTCTCAATGACGCCAGATGCGGGCCCACTGCAACCCAATGGTCGAAGGCACGGGTCAACAATAGGTCAACCTGTTTAACTACTTCGTACCCCGTTTGGACGCGTCCGCTGCGGTTGGCAGCCGCAAGATGCTGTTAGAAAGCGTCTACAGTTCAAAGGGTTATCTCGTAACCTACTGAAATAAAACGAGAATAAGATTCCCGGGAGATTCGGCTCATAACCTGAAGGTCACAGGTTCAAATCCTGTCCCCGCAACCAAATTCCTTATAGTTATCAATGCCATACGCCCCGCCTCACCGCGGGGCTGTCGCATGTCCAAATCCCAGGTCTGCAATAGGTCAACTGACCTGCCCCGGGTCTTTCATCCAGCCACGACCGGAGCCCAGTTGTCACTTACGCCCCTCGACGCGGTTTGAGCAATCGCCTGGCGCGAGGAACTTTGCTCGCGTGCAGCGGATCGGGCGATTTCGTTGGTCCGC
>JBBRVJ010000228.1:0-5354 GCA_038246975.1 Rhodobacterales bacterium
ATACGAGCCCGAAATGGCGTACTTCGAGTGTCTGCACGAGGTCAAGCTGATCGTCGATCTGATTTATGAAGGCGGCATCGCCAACATGAATTATTCGATCAGCAATACCGCTGAATACGGCGAATATGTCTCGGGCCCGCGGATCCTGCCCTATGACGAGACGAAGGCCCGGATGAAAGCTGTCCTCAACGACATTCAGACCGGCAAATTCGTGCGCGATTTCATGCAGGAAAACGCCGTGGGGCAGCCGATGTTCAAGGCGACCCGGCGCATCAACGACGAACACCAGATCGAGAAGGTGGGCGAGAAACTGCGCGGAATGATGCCGTGGATTTCCAAGGGCAAGATGGTCGACCGTACGCGGAACTGATTTCTTGTACAGATCAGAAATCGGGCGGGCCATCTTGGCCCGCCCGATTTCGTTTGTCAGTCTCAAGCCTTGGCAGTGGCCCTCGCGGCGGTTAGTCCAGCACGGGTTTCACGTTCGGGTTGTTGTGACCCTGCTGGTCGGGCGGCAACAACAAGTTGACGCCGCCTTGCGGGCCGTCCTTGGCGAGGGTCGATTTCGGCACTGTCGGATCGTCCATGCGATCCTCGGTTTTCTTCTTGCTGACCAAGGCAAACACCGCCACCGCGAGCAGGGTGAACAGGGCAAGCACCGGCAAAAGAGTTGTGACATCCATATTAGGGTTCCTTGTTTTTTCGATCTGATAGTCGAAAAACCCGTTTTCGCGCTAACGGTTCCCAAATTTGTGTGATCCGAGCAAGGCATCGCTCAACTGCGATGATCTGCCCGCCAAGGCACATCGGCGTTTTCAAAGCAGGTCAGCGTCCCGTTGTCGGCGTTTAGGCCGTGCCAGGCCGGACGCTGTCTGACATGATTGCGCCGCCTACACCGCCGCTTATACAGCAGCCTGAACTGCGCCTACGATCTCGTCCACCACATCGGCCAGAAGCGCCGCGTCTTCGGACTCGGCCATCACCCGGACCAAAGGCTCGGTCCCCGATTTGCGGATCAGCAGTCGGCCCTTGCCGGCCAGCCGCTCTTCGGCCCCTGCAATCGCCGCTTTGACCGATGCCGCCTCCAGCGGGGCCGCCCCCGCGCCAAAGTGCACGTTCCTGAGCAGTTGCGGAACCGTCGCGAACTGATCGACCAGCGCGGCGGCCGGTTGTCCGGTCCGTGCCATTTCGGCCAGCACCTGCAACCCGGCGATCAACCCGTCGCCGGTGGTGGCATAGTCGGTCATCACGATATGGCCCGACTGTTCGCCCCCCAGATTGAAGCCGCCGCGCCGCATCGCCTCGACCACATAACGGTCGCCGACCGCCGTGCGTTCCAGCCGCAACCCGCGCGCCGCAAGGTGCCGTTCCAGCCCGAGGTTCGACATCACGGTGGCGACCAGAGTGCCGCCTTTCAGCCGCCCTTCCTCGGCCCAGCGACCCGCCAGCAGCGCCATGATCTGATCGCCGTCCGCTACTAACCCCTGCCCATCCAGGATCATCACCCGGTCGGCATCGCCGTCCAGACAGATGCCCACATCCGCGCCATGCGCCACTACCGCCTCGGCGGCGGTCTGGGTATAGGTCGACCCGCAGCGGTCGTTGATGTTGGTGCCGTTGGGCGACACCCCCACCGCGATCACATCCGCGCCCAATTCCCACAGAACTTCGGGGGCCGCCTTGTAGGCCGCGCCATTGGCGCAGTCGATCACGACTTTCAGCCCGTCCAGCCGCAAGCCCGGCGGGAAGGTGGTCTTGACGAACTCCTGATACCGCCCCCGGCCATCCTCGATCCGCCGCGCGCGACCGATCTGGTCTGCATCGGCCAGCGTCATATCCCCAGCAAGGATCGCCTCGATCTCGGCCTCTGCTTCGTCGGACAGTTTGAACCCGTCGGGGCCGAAAAACTTGATGCCGTTGTCCTGATGCGGGTTGTGGCTGGCGGAAATCATTACCCCCAGATCGGCCCGCATGCTGCGCGTCAGAAACCCCACCGCAGGGGTCGGCACCGGACCCAGCAACAGCACGTTCATGCCGGTGGAGGTCAACCCCGCCGTCAGCGCGTTTTCCAGCATGTACCCCGACAGCCGCGTGTCCTTGCCGATCACCACGCGGTGCGCGATCGACCCGTCGCGGCGAAAGAACCGCCCCGCCGCCGCCCCAAGTTTCAACGCCATCTCGGCGGTCATCGGATAGGTGTTCGCCCGCCCCCGCACGCCATCGGTGCCGAACAGTTTCCGGGTCATGCCGACTCTCCTTGTGTTACCGCCTGCCACAATGACAGCGCCTGCCGCGTCTCGGCCACGTCATGGACGCGGATCATCTGCATGCCCTGCGCCACCCCTGCCAATGCCACCGCCAGCGACCCCGGCATCCGCCGCGCCGCTTCGGTCTCGGCCCCGATGGTGCCGATAAACCGCTTGCGACTGGCCCCCAGCAGAACCGGCAGGCCCAGATCATGGAACAGCGACAGGCGGTTCAACAGCGTCAGATTGTGTTGCAACGACTTGCCGAACCCGATTCCCGGATCAACCGCCATGCCATCGCGCCGGATGCCCGCTGCGTCAGCGACCGCGACACGCGCCTTCAAAAAGTCGAACACATCCAGCAGCACGTCGTCATACTGCGGATCGGCCTGCATCGTCGCCGGGTCACCCTGTGCGTGCATCAGGATGACCGGAGCCGAAGCGCCCGCCACCATCCCCGCCATCCCCGCATCGAACCCCATGGCCGAGACGTCGTTGACAATCCCCGCCCCCGCCGCCAGCGCCGCCTGCGCCACCCCGGCCTTGCGGGTGTCAATCGAGATCGGGCAATCCAGCCCCCCGGCCCGCAGTGCCGCTATCACCGGGGCCGTTCGCGCGATTTCTTCGGCCAGTGCCACCTCGACCGCCCCCGGCCGCGTGCTTTCGCCGCCGATGTCGATGATATCTGCCCCCGCCGCCATCACCCGCGCCTGCATCACCGCCGCCTCGGGCCGCAGGAACAATCCGCCGTCCGAGAAACTGTCGGGCGTCACGTTCAGGATGCCCATGATCCGGGGCCGGTGCAAAGCCAACCCGCCAAAGCCGCGCGGGGCCGTCAGCCGGGTGACCACCGCCGCGTCCAGATCGCCCACCGGGACGACCACAGGCTTGCGCCCGCGTTCCAGCACCTCGACCTGCGAAAACCAGCACCACCCCCCGGCCAGCGGCACAGCGGCCAACGGGCGGGCGGGGTCGGTCATCGGAATGGGTCGGTAATACTGCATTGCTTCTTGGTTAGGCCGCGCCGTTCGTCCTGACAAGCGCAGGCTTCACGCCCGCTCGATCAAAACGCGGCTTCCTGCCGGGGTTGCAACATCGCCGTGAACGATCATCCGCCCCGCCGCCATCGCCTCGGCCAGCCACAGCGACAGCTCGACGGGAACCGCCCCTTGTGGCCCGTCAACCGCATCCAGCACCATCTTGGACGGGGCCCAGACCACCATCTGCCCACGCTTGATCGCCCAGTCGATCTCGGTCCGCGTAGCCATCACTATGCAGCGCGGGTCACGCGCGGCCAACGTCCAGGCGTTCTGCTCGATCGCCAGCAGATCGACCCGCCGCTGCGTCGGCTTGTGCCCCGTCAGCGGGCGGGCCAGGTCGGGCAGACCAACTGTCAAAATCACCGGATGGCCCGCATTCTGCCAGCCATCCAGTCGCGCAGCCAGATCGGGGGCCGCAATCGCCGCATTGTCCAGATGCACCACCAACGGATGAACCGCCGCCGCCAACCCGTCTTGCCCCACCACCTGCAATGCGGCCTCGGCGCGGGATCGCACAATCTCGACCCCCAGCTTGTAAGGCCCGATATCCAGCTTCTCGATCCGCACAAAAGCCCGCATCGCCTGCGGTTCGGCCAGAATGCGTTCCGCCACCCGTTCGGCCAGCGTTTCCAGCAGGTTCAGCCGCTCTGCCGCCAGTTCTGCGGCAATCGCCTCGGTGATCCGGTCATACGAAAGGATGCGGTCCACATCGTCGTTCAGCGGCTGAGGTGCCGGGCGCACCTCGATCACCACGTTGAACATGATCCGCTGCCGATTCCCGCGCTCTTTCTGAAAGGCACCGATATCGACCTCGACCACATGATCGCGCAACGAAATCCGGTCGCGCGGGTCGGCACTGGCCGACGCAACGCTGCGTTCTTCGGGGTGGGCAAAGGCAAGGCGGATGTCGCTGGTCATGGGGCTTCCGGGCCATCGGGGCAGGGATCAATCTAGCCGACCCGCCTCCGCGCCCTAGCGCGAAGCCGACCGCCTGCGCAAGCCCCGCGACGTCAGGGCTGGCGGTAAAACAGATGCGCGCCGATGCTGGCGGTCTGGGGAAAGCGGCGCGACCAGTTGGGGTTCACGTTGACCGTGTGGAAATGCGTGGCCCCTTGGGTCAGCGCGCGCGGCGCACCGTCGAGCATGACCCGCGCAATCCGGCCGGCCACGTCTGCCGCCTCACCCTCGTTCATTGCCTCGCTGCGCCCGTCGCAGGTATAGCTGAACTGACAGCCTTGCTGCACGACGCCACACACCGACTTGGGGTAGTCCGGGCTGTCCACCCGGTTCAAAATGACCTCGGCCACCGCAAACTGCCCCTTCACGGTTTCGCCGCGCGATTCGAAGTACAGCGCGATCGTGAGGCATTGCCACTGGCCGTCCCCGGTCGGCGCAGGCAGCGCCCCCAGCCACGCCGCGTTGTACTGGACAATCGCAGGGGCGACAGCCACCGCTGCCCCGCGTTTCTTCTTTGGTTCGACCGCAGGGCCGATGGCCAGCGCCGCCAGCTTCGACGCGGGCATCGCCTCGACCGTCTTGTGCTCCGCCCCCAGCAGCGAGGCGATGCTGGCCCCCATGATCGCCGATGGATCGTTGGAATGGCTCACCGTCACTTCGGCGGATGCCGCGCTGCTCAGGGCCGTCAGCGCGATCGCCGCACCTGCCCAAATCTGTCGCCTGCACATCTTTTCGTGTTCCCGGTCTTGTTCCACATGGTTTCCGGCCGGCACAAAAAATCAGCGCCCAGACCGTCAACAGCCTTCGTCGCTACTTCACCCTTCCTCAAGGCGTCTAGACTTGTGGCGGATTTACAACGATTTTTTAACATTCCTCGGCGAAATTTCGCCTATGAAGTGAATGTGAAACATTAATTAATTTCCACAACGCTTTGAATTAATGTCATTACGGGAAATATCTCTCGGATCGCTCAACGCCAGATGTGCCGCCGCAAGCCGGGCTAACGGAACACGATATGGTGAACACGAGACGTAATCAAACCCTGCCAGACGGCAGAACGCTATCGATTCGGGGTTGCCACCGTGCTCGCCACAAATGCTCAGCACCAGAT
>JBBRVJ010000229.1:0-5345 GCA_038246975.1 Rhodobacterales bacterium
CGCCAAAGACTACCGCGCCTTGCTGGCCGCGAACTTTATCATCGCTGTGCCGCACGTCGTCACCCGCCAGATCAGCGCGGACGGCACCCGCAAATACCTGGTCCGCATCGCGGGCGGCCACGAGGTCGAGGTGGTCCACATTCCCGAAGAAGATCGTGGAACCTTGTGCATTTCCTCGCAGGTCGGCTGCACGTTGACTTGTTCGTTCTGCCACACCGGCACCCAGAAGCTGGTCCGCAACCTGACGGCGGCCGAGATCGTGGGGCAGGTCATGCTCGCCCGCGACGACCTTGGCGAATGGCCGGTACAGGGGGCACCCAAGGATGAGACCCGCCTGATCTCGAACGTCGTGCTGATGGGCATGGGCGAGCCGCTGTACAATTTCGACAACGTCCGCGACGCGATGAAGATCGTGATGGACGGCGAAGGGATTGCCTTGGGCCGCCGCCGCATCACCCTGTCCACCTCTGGCGTCGTCCCCGAGATTGCCCGCACCGCCACGGAAATCGGCTGCCTGCTGGCGGTCAGCTTCCACGCCACAACGGACGAAGTGCGCGACCAATTGGTGCCGATCAACAAACGCTGGAACATCGCCACGCTGCTGGATGCGCTGCGCGACTATCCTGGACTCTCGAATTCCGAACGCATCACCTTTGAATATGTGATGCTGCAAGGCGTCAACGACAGCAAGGAAGACGCCTACCGTCTGGTCGACCTGCTTCGCGGCATCCCCGCCAAGGTCAACCTGATCCCGTTCAACGAATGGCCCGGCGCGCCCTACACACGGTCCTCCGGCAACCGCATCCACGCCTTCGCCGACATCATACACAACGCCGGTTATGCAAGCCCGATTCGCACCCCGCGCGGCGAAGACATCATGGCCGCCTGCGGTCAGTTGAAATCCGCGACCGAACGCGCGCGCAAATCGTCCAGACAGATCTCGGCAGAGGCCGGACTTTAGGCTGCCTTGGGTTCACTGTCCGCAGCGGCCTGCGGGTGTCGCGCCATCCAGCGGTCCAGCGCGAAGAACAGCAGCGGGTTGATCAGGATCGACGCCAGCGCCCCGGCCACCACCAGATCTCGCGCCTGCGATGGCACAATGCCCAAAGCCAACCCCATCGTGATCAGAATGAAGGAAAACTCGCCGATCTGCGCAAGGCTTGCCGAAATGGTCAGCGCCGTCCCCTTGCCATGGCCAAAGGCGCGGCAGATGGCATAGGCCGCAAACGTCTTGACGCCGACGATGACAAATACCGTGGCCAGAACGGCCAAGGGCGCCTCGATCAGCACCGCCGGATCAAACAGCATCCCGACCGACACGAAAAACAGCACCGCGAATGCATCGCGCAGCGGCAGGGTCTCCTTCATCGCCTGACTGGACAGCGTCGATCCCGCCATCAGCATCCCGGCAAAGAACGCCCCCAGTGCGAAGGACACGCCAAACAGATACGACGACCCGAAGGCCACGCCCAAGGCAATCGCCAACACGCCCAGCCGGAACAACTCGCGTGATCCGGTGTGAACGGTGTAGTGCAGCACCGCCGGAATCAGCCTGCGCCCCACCACCAGCATCAGCGCGACGAACGCCGACACCTTGACCAGCGTGATCAGCAGCGTCGCGGCAATCGGCCCGATCCCCAACTGCGCGACCTGTTCGGCCCCCTCTTCCAGCGGCACCGATCGCCCGCCCAGCAGACCCGCCACCGGAGGCATCAAAACCAGCGCCAGCACCATCACCAGATCCTCGACGATCAGCCATCCGACCGCGATCTTGCCCTTTGCCGTCTCGACCAATCCGCGATCCTGCAATGCCCGCAGCAGCACGACGGTCGAAGCTACCGACAACGACAACCCGAAGATCAAGGCGGCCCCGAACTCCCACCCCAAAACCCAGCCCAACGCGACCCCACCCGCGGTAGCCAGTGCGATCTGCACAATCGCTCCTGGGATGGCGATCCGGCGCACCGACATCAGATCCTTGACCGAAAAATGCAGACCAACCCCGAACATCAGCAGGATCACCCCGAGTTCCGCAAGTTCCGCCGCCAGCTTCAGATCGGCCACATAGCCCGGCGTGAACGGCCCGATCATCACCCCCGCCAGCAGATACCCCGCAAGCACCGGCAAGCGCAGCCGCTGCGCCAGCAGTCCCAGCAGGAACGCAAGACCAAGGCCCGCGACGATGGTGGCAATCAGGGGTGTTTCATGCGGCAACAGAGGGCTCCGTCTTGAAATAGGGTTTGCTCTCGGCCGGCCTTTCCCGACAGACGGCCCTGTGCGGCATGGATTTTGGAGACAGTTTAATATTAAACTATGAGCGCGCAATTGCAAGGAAGCCAAGGGAGTTTTCGCCCTTATCCGCCGCTGTGATCACGATCCGCCTCGTTTGGTTACCAAGTGTTGCGCCGGTTTCCGTTGCACCGTCTTGATCGTTCTTGTCCGCATGATACTGCTTGGTCATGACCCCGCCTACAATTCCCAACCCCGCCGCCCGCCGCCTTTTCCTGCACCGTCATGTGCTGACCGAAACTCCTAAGGGCCCGGCGCAGGGTCAGGCGCTGGCCGATCTGATCACCGGCATCGGGTTCGTCCAAATCGACTGCATCAACACCGTTGCCCGCGCCCATCACATGATCCTGTGATCGCGCCGCCAAAGCTATCACCCTGACGCGCTGAAACTTTTGCTGGAACGCGACGGCGCAGTGTTCGAACACTGGACGCATGACGCTTCGATCGTGCCCGTCCGCTTGCACCCGCACTGGCATCGCCGCTATGTGCACGACTGGCTGCGCGATCCCCAGCCGTAGGGTGCGCAATCCTTGCGCACCGCCCGCAATCCCCCACCCTTGCCGCCACCCCCGCGCCCTGCCATGCTTGCCGGAACTTTCCAAGCGCAGGCCCGCCATGCCCCCCCAGAAAACCACCAACATCCACGCAACCGCCGCCCTGCCCAAGGTCGCGTGGGCCAAAGGCAGCTACCTGTATGACGCCAATGGCAAGCAATATATCGACGGATCGGGCGGTCCCGCAGTTTATTGCCTCGGCCACGCCAACCCAGAGGTGAACGCGGCCATCGTAAGCCAGTTGGACCGCATCGCCCACGGCTATCGCTACAACTTTACCACCGACGCGCTGGAAGAGTTGACCGACATCATCCGAACCCGGTGCGGCGGCACCCTGCGCGAGATGGTTTATGTCACGGGCGGGTCCGAAGCAGTGGAAAGCTGTCTGAAAATGGCGCTGCAATACCAGACCGCCATCGGCCAGAAATCCCGCCGCCGGTTCGTCTCGCGGCAACGGTCGTGGCACGGCAACACCCTGGGCGCGCTCGGTGTGTCGGGTTTCGCCGAACGCACCGCCGCCTTTGAGGGCGCGTTCATCCCGTCGATCAAGGTCTCGCCCGCCAACGCCTATCGCCCCATCGCCGGGGCCACGGCGGAAACTGCCGGAGCCGCTGCTGCCGCCGAACTCGAAGCCACCATCGGGCGCGAAGGGGCCGAAACCATCGCCGCCTTCATCTTTGAACCCGTGGTCGGCGCGGCGGGCGGCTGTGTGCCCGCCCCCGATGGCTATGCCAAGGCAGTCCGCGACATCTGCACCCGCCACGGCATCCTGATGATCGCGGACGAGGTGATGTGTGGCGCGGGCCGGACCGGTACATGGCGGGCCTTGGAACGCGACGGGGTGGAGCCTGACATCATGTCGGTCGCCAAGGGCCTTGCCGCAGGTTATCAACCGCTGGGGGCCGCCATCTGCACCACCGCCGTGCATGATGCGATCCACGCCGCGCACGGTGCATTCCAGACCGGCCACACCTTTACCGGCCACACCGCCGCCTGTGCTGCCGGGGTTGCCGTGCAAAAGATCATCCAGCGCGAAGACTTGCTGTCCCGCGTTACCGCCAACGAGGCGCGGATCAAGGGTTGGCTGGCAGAGGCGCTGCACGGCCTTCCCCACATCGGCGATATCCGCGGGCGCGGCCATTTCATCGCGCTGGAACTGGTGGCCGACCCCGAAACCAAGACGCCCTACCCCGCCCCCCTGCAACTTTTTGCCAAAATCCGCTTGCAAGGGATGCAGAACGGCCTGATCTGCTATCCGGTGGGCGGCAACGTCGATGGCATCAACGGCGACATCGTGATCCTTGCCCCACCCTACAACGCGACCGACGCGGAACTGACCGAGATCGTGGACAAAATCGCTCAGTCGGTGCGGCAGGTCTTGCAAGCCGAAAACCTGTGCTAACTTCCTCGATCACAGAGGGTTGAACTCCACCAGCCCGCCAATGTGTTATTCCCTAAAAAAAAAGGAGTTTGCCATGCGTTCATTCCCCCTTCTGTCCACCCTGACCCTCTGTGCTTTCACCGCACTAGCCCCCCTGCCGTCCTTCGCGGCGGGTTCCGAGGATGGATCGTCCGACACGGCTTCGGTCGCGACCTATGAACAGGCCAAGGCCGCCGTCTATGCCGGCAAATTCGCCGACGCGCGCGTGATGCTGGTGGCCATCACCAAGGCCGAACCCAAAAACGCCGATGCGTGGAATCTTCTGGGCTTTTCATCGCGCAAGACCGGCGATCTGAAGGCGGCGGGCAAAGCCTATACCAAGGCGCTGAACCTGAACCCCGGCCACCTTGGTGCGCTGGAATATCAGGGCGAGATGTATCTGCAACTGGGCCAGGCAGACAAGGCAAAGGCCAATCTGGCAACGCTCAAGGGCCTTTGCGGCACCTGCGAAGAAATGCGCGACCTTGAAAAGGCGCTCAAGGCAGCAGGCGTCTAAGTCGGGACTGCACATCTGGCTGATCGTATCCCGTGAGGTGGTTCAAGTTCTGGCAAAGGTGGTGACCGGCGCCTTTCCGGTCTGAGGCGGTTGCGCCGGAATTTGGTGCAGATCGGGTCGACCTCGAAAATATCCATTTCCAGACCCTGAACTTCGCGCAGGCCAGGATCGCGTGCATCCGGAAGCGCGTCCCGATGCTGGATTGGATCATCGAGACTCTTCGGTGCATGCCAGTGGTTTTGCCGGGTTTGAGGATATCTAACGCAACGGCGATGTTCGCGAAGTGCCTGCCTGGTCCATTCAATCAGCTTCTTGCATCGACCAGCCGCAAGATCGTGTCGATGTTAAACTGAAGCCGTTCTCCAATGGCCTCTTTCGTCATCAAGTCCCGCTCGAAGACAATCGCTCCGGTAAATCGGTTGGTCAGGTAGTAATAACCGATGGCCGCGATCGTGAGGTTCAATTGAACGGGGTCGATGCCGGGGCGGAACACGCCTGCGGCGACGCCGCGCGACAGGATACCTTCGACCATCGCGACAAAGCGGCGGCTGTAGACCTTGACCAC
>JBBRVJ010000230.1:0-5262 GCA_038246975.1 Rhodobacterales bacterium
CCCTCGCGTGATCTGGCATCACGCCGCAAGGGCCGCCCCGCCGGGGTGGCCCTTTTTGCCGGGAAAGGCGGTTCTGCGCATGATCGGCCCCGGCACCATCCGACAGAAAAATCCCGCCCGTCCGCCTCGCGCCCTCCTCCCCCTCGTGAGGAGGAATGGGGTGGGGGGCCGTCGCACAGCCCGGCATTTTGTTCGCGCGACCCCGCCAAACCGCACCGGCCGCCAGAAACGCCTGCCATGATGGACCTGCGCGCCATGGTCATGGGCCTTGCCTTCTCGCTGATGTGGTCCTCGGCCTTTGCCACCGCGCGGATCATCGTGGCCGACGCGCCGCCGCTCTGGGCGCTGACATTCCGCTTTGCCATCTCCGGTCTGCTCGCCATCGGCATCGCCCGCGCCATGGGCCAAAGCTGGCACCTGCCAGGCGGCTGGCGCGGCCCGCAAGCCCGCGCGGTGATCATTTTAGGCCTCTGCCAGAACGCGCTGTATCTGGGTCTGAACTTCGTCGCCATGCAGTGGAACGAAGCCTCCCTGTCGGCCGTCATCGCGTCGTCCATGCCGCTGATCGTGGCTGCCATTGGCTATGCCTTCCGCGGCGAAAGGGTCGGCACCCTCGGCATGGCGGGCCTGATCGCAGGCTTCACCGGCGTCGCGATGATCATGAGCACAAGGATCGGCGCCGGAGCAGACCCGCTGGGCGTCCTTTACTGCATCATCGCCGCCCTGGCGCTTGCCATCGCGACCCAGACAGTGCGCGGCGCATCTGGCGCCGGCAACCTGCTGATGATCGTCGGCCTGCAAATGATGGTGGGATCGCTGGCACTGGTTGGCGTGGCCTTGGCGACCGAAACTCTGACGGTGACCTGGACCTTGCCCCTGATCGCCGCCTTCGTCTATCAGATCGTGGTGCCCGGTCTGGCCGCCACCCTGCTGTGGTTCAGCCTGGTCAACCGCATCGGCGCCGTGCGCGCCTCGACCTTCCACTTCCTCAACCCGTTCTTCGGCGTCACGATCGCCGCCCTCCTGCTGGGCGAGCATATCGGCTGGCTCGACTTCGCGGGCGTCGCCATCGTGGCAGCAGGCATCCTGGCCGTCCAACTCGCCCGCCGCGACACAACCGGGGAATAGCCCCCATGCAATCTTGCGAACCGAAGGCGCAACCGCTGGCAACTCCGAAAGACAATGGCGACGCACGCCCGCTTCTTGCGCCATTGTCTCTCGGACCGAAGGCATGACAATGGCTCGCCCACCAGATGATCTTCCCGAGGTCACCCCGGCGGCCGCGGAAGACAAAAAGATGTCCGGCAAAGGGGTCCGGCGGCAAGACGGTCTCTGCCTGCGCCGCCAAGGCCGTAAAGCCCTTCCGCATGTCGGGGACACCCGCCGCCGGCCAGACCCGCGTCTTGGCCGGGACCGGGATCACGCCGTCAGACCCCGGATCAGCCGCGCCAATGCCTGATGATCTTACCCTCCGCCGATCCGCATCCGGAGACCGCCCGCCAGGTCGATCTCAACAAGGCTCGCGGCAGCAGGCATTGGCCGGGCCGTCGGCGATTCCTTGACGATCTCGAATAACAAACCAACAAACTCCCCCCGTGGGAGCCCCTCACCCGCCCCCGATCAACACCCCCGCCGCAAAAACCAGCGCCCCCCCGACAACCACCTGCAAGGCCGCCCGCCAGAACGGCGTCTCCAGGAAGCGGTTCTGAATCCAGGCAATCGCCCACAACTCGACGAACACCACGATCATCGCGATGATCGTCGCCGTCCAGAAGTCGGGAATCAGATAGGGCAGGGCGTGGCCCATGCCGCCGACCGTGGTCATGATGCCGCTTGCAAACCCGCGTTTCAGCGGGCTGCCGCGACCCGACAGCACGCCGTCATCATGGGCGGCTTCCGTGAAGCCCATCGAAATCCCGGCACCCACCGACGCCGCCAACCCGACCAGCAGGGTCGTATGGGTATCCTGAGTCGCAAAGGCCACCGCAAAGATCGGGGCCAGCGTCGACACCGACCCGTCCATCAACCCCGCCAACCCCGGCTGCACCCAAGTCAGGATGAACTGGCGGCGGGCATTGAAATCCTCTGCTGTGCGGGCATTCTCGGGCAAATGGGCGGCTTCCAGCCCCTCGGCGTGTTTCTCGTGCCCCGCCTCGGCAGCAGCCAGATCGCCCAACAGTTTGCGGGTGTCGGCATCCGAAGTCCGGGCGGCAGCGCGCAGGTAAAAGTCCTTCGCCTGCGCCTCCATCCCGCGCGCCTCGCCGCGAATCGTCTCCAAGCTCAGCGTCTTAGCCAACCAGACCGGCCGGCGAGCATAAAACCCGGCGACATGCTCACGCCGGATCAGCGGGATGACCTCGCCGAACCGTACCTTATGCAGGGCGATCAGCCGCTGGCGGTGGGTGTCTTCCTCTGCGGCCATCCCATTGAACACTGCGGCCGTCGCTGCATAATCAGCGCGAAGCCGCTCGGCATAGCTGCGGTATATCTGTGCGTCGTCTTCTTCGGACGAAATCGCCAGCGCCAGCACCTCCTGCTCGTTCAGGTCGGCAAACCTGCGGCGGTTGGACAGGGCAAATAACACGGCGCGACTCCTCGGATTTGGAATGATTCCAATGTAGCGGACCGGGGCGTGGGGGCAACGGCAATAAACTGAACTTGGCAGTTCATTTAGGGGCTTGAAAAATTGAACGACTCGGTTCAGTTTGAGATGGCTAAACTCACCCGTTCAGAAAGCCGAGATCACCATGACCCGAACGCTGCCCTTGCTGATCGCCGCCGCGCTGTTCTCCACGCCCGGCCTTGCCGGAGGAACGGGCTTCGACTTGCCCAACCTGACGTACCCGACCAGCACGGCCCCTGCCCCAAAGCCCTGCACCGATGCTGCTGTTCTGACCCTCGTGGACTGTGCCCCTGGCCGCTGACCCTTCGCTTGCCGTGCCCCGCCCCCTTGGTCTATGCTGACCCAAGGGGGACAATATGGGTGCCGCACCGCAGACCATCCGCAAGGGCCGCAAGTTCGATCAGGTCGTCGAAGGTGCGCGGCTTATCTTTCTGCGGGACGGGTTTGAGCGTGCCTCGGTCGACGACATCGCGCGCGAGGCGGGCGTGTCCAAGGCCACGCTCTACAGTTATTTCCCCGATAAACGCCTGTTGTTCATGGAAATTGCCAAGGCCGAATGCCGCCGTCAAGCCTATGAGGCCGAAGCGCTGATCGATGACACCGCCCCGGTGGCGGATGTGCTGCGCATGGCGGCGGAACGGTTTGTCAGCTTCATGATGTCGGATTTCGGGATGCGGATGTTCCGGGTGGCCGTTGCGGAATCCGAAAACTTCCCGGCGCTGGCGCATGACTTCTATCACTCGGGGCCATTGCTGATCCGCGAACGGCTCGCGCTTTACCTGGGCTGCGCGGTCGACCGGGGCGAGTTGGCCATCGACGATATCGACCTTGCCGCCGACCAGTTCGCGCAACTGTGCAAGGCAAACATTCAGGACCGCTCGATTTTTGGCGCAGGCCCGTGCTGTTCGCCGGGCGATCTGACGCGGACGGTCGAGGGGGCCGTGACGATGTTCATGGCGCGGTATGGGCGCAAAGTCACGGCGTGACAAAGACCGACAGCGACAGGTTCTTGCCGTTGCCAAGGTTCAACCCGTCGATCCGGGCGAACGGAACCAAAGCGGGCGGGGCCCGATCCACGGGCATCCCGATGACGTGACACCCCCTAGCAGTCATCGCCGCCAGCGCCTGTTCCGCCGAAACGAACCGCACCCGGTTTTGCGTGAGGAAGATCACCGACGGCTCGGCATATCCTGCCAACACCACATCGCACTCCGGATTTTCTGCGACAATCCGGGCGAATGCCGGGGCGGGCCACAGAACCGGCATCCGCGCAAGGCTGGGGAAGACGGCGACCGACATCGCCAACCCACCCCCGGCCAGTGCGACCGTCAGCCCACCGAATGCCCCGCGCCGATATGTGATGACAATCAGGGGGATGGCAACCGCCAACCCGACAACGCCAAGCCAGAACGGCCATGCCAGCCCCGCCCCGACCTGCCCCGCCGCCACCGCAAAAGCGGCCAGCATGGCCAGCGGCACCAGCCCCAACAACGCCGCAATCCAGGTGCGACCCGGCCCGGCGGTCCACAGCGCCCAAGCCGCCATCAAGGCCAACGCCGGATAGGCGGGCAGCACATAATGCACCAGCTTGGTCGCCGTAAGCTCGAACACGATCCAGACCGGCACCGCCCAGATCAGCGCAAACTGCACCAAAGGCGCCCGCCTTCCCCCGCGCCACAGGGCCGGAATCCCCGCCGCCAGCACCAGCGACCCCGGCCAGAACGTGGCCCAGACCAGCGCCAGATAGGTGCCGGGGGGCGCGCCGTGGTTCTCTTGCCCCTGCGCGATCTTGGCCAGCATGTCGGCCCCGACCGAGGCTTGCCAGAACGCTCCGTCCGACCGGATTGTAATGGCAACAAACCACGGCAGCACCAGCACCAGCATCATCGCCAACCCGCGCCAGGGCCGCAGCGCGCGCAGCACCGCCACATCGCGCCGCACCGCACACAACCCCGCCAGCGTAAACACCGCCACCATCGGCCCGATCGGCCCCTTGATCAGAATGGACGCCGCCTGCGCCCCCCAGAACATCATCGCGACCCCGAACGGCAGGTTCACCCGTTGCGCCCTTCCCTCCGGCAGCCACATCCGCGCGATCACATATTGCCCCGCCATGATCGCAGCCAGCAGCATCGCGTCGGTTTTCGCCAGCCGCGCCTCGGCCCCCAGCAGGAAACACGCCCCCAGCGCCACGGCGGCCAACACGGACGGTCCCTTGGGCATCACCAGCCGCGCGATGCCATACGTGAACCCGACCGAGATCAACGCCCCCAGCAACGACACCAGCCGATAGGCCCAGATCTGCGTCTCCGCCCCGGTCACGGCTGCCACAGAAGCCTGCAACCAATAGATTCCCACCGGCTTTTTATGGCGCGCCTCGTCGCCCAGCCGGATGTCCACCCAATCGCCGGACGCCAGCATCTGCGCCGAGGCCTGCGCAAACCGCGCCTCGTCGCGGTCCACCGGGGGCAGGGTAAAAAACCCCGGCAGGGCGACGATCAGGGTCAGCACCACCGCCAGCCACAGACCGGGCAGCCGCAGGAAGATCAGTTCGGTCCGTCTCAGCATGATGCCCTCGCCTTTGCCGCTGTCTATCCTGCGCACAGGAAAAGCGAAACAGGCTCACGGGGCGATGGCAA
>JBBRVJ010000231.1:0-5184 GCA_038246975.1 Rhodobacterales bacterium
GATGGCGGCCTCGGCGTCATGCGATAGGTAGTTCAGCGTGGCCACCAGGCTCCAACGATCCATCTGCGCCTGGTTGATCTGCTGAGTGCCGTGATACAGCCCCGTGGTATCGCCAAGCCCCACAGTGTTCGACGTGGCGAACAGACGGAAACTGGGGTGCGGGGTGATGATCTCGTTCTGGTCCAGCAGGGTCAGCTTGCCGTCATGCTCCAGCACGCGCTGGATCACGAACATCACATCCGCCCGGCCTGCGTCATATTCGTCGAACACGATGGCGACAGGGTTGCGCAGCGCCCAAGGCAAAATCCCCTCGTGAAACTCGGTCACCTGCTTGCCGTCGCGCAGCTTGATCGCATCCTTGCCGATCAGGTCGATCCGGGAGATGTGCGAATCAAGGTTCACCCGAACGCAGGGCCAGTTCAGCCGTGCGGCGATCTGCTCGATATGGGTGGACTTGCCCGTGCCGTGATAGCCCTGGATCATCACCCGGCGGTTATAGGCAAACCCCGCCAGAATCGCCAATGATGTGTCGGGATCGAACTTGTAGGTCGGGTCGATGGCGGGCACGCGGTCGGTCGCCTCGGCGAACCCCTTGACCTTCATGTCGGTGTCGATCCCGAAAACCTCGCGCACGGAAATCTCTTCGGTCGGCTTCATGATCGTATCCAGCATAACAAAACGTCCATAAGTCAGTGCAGGCCAGGGCCTGCGGTTCCAGCCCCGAGTTGTGGAACAGAAAGCCGGGGCCTGCAAGGGGCGCGGATCACGCAGCGTCGCATCTGCGTGACGGGTTGAAACCTTAGGCCGCATCCCGCCGTTGTCTGCTACATTCATGCCACATCAGGGAGATCGTCATGAACCGCCGCCAGTTCCTCGCCGCAACCGCCGCTACCGCAGCCCTCTTGGGCGCGCTGCGGCCTGCCATGGCCGAAACCTTCGAAGTCTCCATGACCGACGCCGAATGGCGGGCAAAACTGACCGACCGGCAATACAGCGTCCTGCGGCAGGCAGATACCGAACGCGCCTTCACCAGCCCGCTCGACAGGGAACTCCGCAAGGGCACCTACGCCTGCGCCGGATGCGATCTCGCGCTGTTTTCGTCCGAGCATAAATTCGACAGCGGCACGGGGTGGCCGTCGTTCTGGCAACCCCTGTCGGGGGCGGTCAGCACCAAACCCGACCCAGGCCTGTTCGGCACGCGCACCGAGGTTCACTGCCGCCGCTGCGGCGGCCATCTGGGCCATGTGTTCAGCGATGGACCCGAACCGACCGGCAAGAGGTATTGCATGAACGGTGCGGCAATGGTGTTCAAGACCGCGTAGGCAGGGGCTGGTCAGTGCTCCGCCGCCCGTCTATTCCCTGAAATACCGGCTGTCCTTGATCTGGTCCCAAGCCCAGACCACCTCTTGCAGCCGGTCCTCGTCGCTGCGATCCCCGCCGTTCATGTCGGGATGCAGGTCCTTGACCAGCGACTTGTATTGCTTGCGAATCTCGGCCTTGGTCCAGGTGTCGCGGGCGTCCAGGATCTCTACCGCCTTGCGCTCGGTCGCGGGCAGTTTGCGGGTGGCGTTGGATACCGGCTTGCCGGGATTCTGCGTCGCATTGCTGCCCAGAATTTCCAGCGGATCATCCACCCCCAGCCGTTGCCACGCCCGCCCGTCATCCTTTTTCGAGAATGGTTTGGTCTCCCGCTCCCACAGACGGTCTTTCTCCAACAGCTTCTGAAACTCCTCGTCGGTCGCCGTGCCGAAGAAATTCCACTTGAGGTTGTACTCGCGCACATGGTCGCGGCAGAACCAGAAATACTCGTCCAGATGGTCGGGCGACTTCGGCGCGCGGTACGCACCCTTCTCCTTGCACCCCGGATAATCGCAATGCTTGGTCGAGGTGTCGAACGCCCCCGACATTCCCCGCCGCCCGGTCTTGCGTTTGGCTTTGTCTGACGACACTCGGATGTCGAATTCGAAGGGCGGGCGGTTGGTCATGCGGGGCAGCCTTGTAAACAGCGTGCAGAGCCTTTCCGACTCGGGGCTATGAGTTTAGGGGTTTGTGCAGGAACGTGAAGGGGTCAGGACCAAAATGAATGTGAGCGAAGAGTTGAAAAGCCGGTTGACAGCGGCTTTCGCCCCGGATGTGCTGGAAATCGTCAATGACAGCCACCGCCATGCGGGCCATTCGGGCGATGACGGGTCGGGCGACAGCCATTACAACATCAAGTTGCGCGCGGCGGCGCTGACGCCCCTGACCCGCGTCGCCCGTCACCGCGCGGTCCATGCGGCGCTCGGCGACCTGAACGAACGGATCCATGCCATAGCGCTGGACCTCGGCTAGGCCCGTCGCTCGGATGATGACGTCTCGAAACTTGCAGCCACCCCCGGCCCAGCTTGCCGGAAATGGAACCCGATGGCCCCCAGACTCTGACCTTGACCTGACCCGACTGCTGGTCGCCCCCCCCGCGAAAGTCTGGCGCTGCTGGACCGAATCTGCGCTGATTGCCAATCGTTCGCCCCCAAACCGGTGACGACCCGCGAGGCGATCCTCGATCCCCGTCCCGGCCGGACGGTTCCACAAGGTGATGGTGCTGCCCGACGGCACCGAAATGCCCGGCGACGGCAGTTTGCTCGAAGTCGTCCCGAACCATCGCCTCGTTTTCACCCCCTGCTGCTGTCCGACTGGCACCCCGCCCTCAGGCCCTGGCCTCGGCTTCACCGCGATCATCCCGCTGACCACCGAAGGCACCGGCATCCGCTACACCGTCCGCGCCCGCCATCGCAGCGCAAATCAGGCCAAGGCCCATGCCGATATGGGCTTCCACGAAGGCCGGGGCCCGGCTGCCGCGCAACTCGACGCAACGGCCCGAAGCTTCTCACCATTTTCTGTCCCTAAATATCCTCGGGGGGTGAATGCCGCAGGCACAGGGGGGCAGAAGGCCCCCCTTTCTTCTGTCCCCGGCACCGGTCCGAACAATACCGCACCTCGTCCCACACCTTGGCCCAAGCCTTGCGCCAGACCATGGGACGCCCGCAGACCACACAGGTCTTTACCGGCAGATCGCCCTTGCGCCGCATCTTCACAGATCGAACGCCAGTTGTGCAGGGGAGGCGGGGTGCCGCTTGCGGAGTGAACGATCGTTTACAAACCGGGGGTCCGCGCGGCTTGCGTGTTTCTCGATCA
This sequence comes from Rhodobacterales bacterium, assembly GCA_038246975.1. Lineage (GTDB taxonomy): Bacteria > Pseudomonadota > Alphaproteobacteria > Rhodobacterales > Rhodobacteraceae > JAIYDJ01. The sequence goes on from JBBRVJ010000231.1 coordinate 3,175, forward strand.
CCTCGACCACCTCTGCCGCGTGGGTCGGCCTTTGCCGCAAGCCCCACAGCGCGTCGCGCGCGGCCTTTTGTGCTGTCGCCAGATCGACCAGAGGTTCGGGATAGCGCCGCCCCAGCAACCCCTGCGCCCCCGGCCATTTCCACGGCTCCTGCAGGAACCCGTCCGGCACCGCCGAAAGTTCCGGCAGCCAGCGGCGGGTAAACGCTCCGGTCGGATCGTGGTCCATCCCCTGCTTCACCGGGTTGTAAATACGGATCGTATTGATCCCCGTCACGCCGGATTGCATCTGAACCTGCGGCCAGTGGATGCCGGGGTCATAATCGGTGAACAACCGCGCCAGCACCGGCCCGGTATCGCGCCAGTCGAGCCAGAACTGATACGACGCCACCGCCATCACCATCGCCCGCGCCCTGAAATTCAGCCATCCCGTAGCGCGCAGGGATCGCAGACAAGCGTCCAGAAACGGCACGCCGGTTTCGCCCCGCTCCCACGCCGCCAACCGCGCGGCATCCCCCCCCCGCGGCCGCAGCGCATCGGCCGCGCGGTGCAGGCTGCGGACTTCGATCTGCGGCTCGTCTTCCAACTTCTGCGCAAAGTGGTCGCGCCACGCCAAACGCGAGTCAAAACTGCTCAGCGACCCCGCCCATTTGCCGCCGGGTCGCTCGGCTACCCGCATCGCCACCGCCTGCGCCACTTCGCGCCCCGACAAGGTTCCGTAGGCGAGATGCGGCGACAGGCGCGAACAGGCCCGCTCTCCGGTCACCGGCGACGACAGGGACGACCGATAGTACTCGCCTCGCCGCAACAGAAACGAGTCAAGCAACTCCATCCCCCGCGCCCGCCCCCCCGGTTGCCGCGCGGGACAGCGATCTTCGGCCAGCCGCAAGCTGCGCGCGGACGGGATCACGCCCGGCTCCACCCCCGCGACCGCCTGCAAGACATCAGGCGCCGCCACCACAGGCTCTGCCATGAACCCGTCGCGCTGGCGTGCCCAGCCGTCCCGGCCCTTCAGACGCCGCACGACGCCGGTCTGCGGCACCTCGACCCAATCCACCCCCACACCTCGCGCCCATTCGGCCACCCGCAGGTCACGAGCATAGGTCCACAGGTTGCCGGTTTCCTGATGGCTGACGATGCGGGAAATCTTGTGAGCGCGGCACAAACGGTCCAGTACCGCCACAACTTCGCCCACCCGCACCACCAAAGGCGCCCCTGACGCGCCCAGATCCTCGCGCAGTTGGTGCAGGCTTTCCTCGACAAAGCCCCATTGGCGGGCGGATGTATCGGGCAGCGCCCAATACTCGGGTTCTACCACGTACAACGGCAAGACCGCCCCCACCGAGGCTGCACCGACCAGCGCCGCATGGTCGTTAACTCGCAGATCGCGCTTGAACCAGACCAGAACATTCATGGAACACAGAAATAGCGGTTGCCGCCGATTCGTAAACCCCCCGCGCAGGGGAAGCGGCCACGTTTTTGCGCGCTCAGGGTTGCGCAGGTGGTGTCGCCGGGGCGGTCGAGGCATCCGGCGATGCCGCGTTTCCGTCAATCGACGCAGGTCCGATGTCTATCTGGCCATCCGTGTCCGCAGTATCCGCCATCAGAAAAAACAACAGCGTCAACGCAAACGTGACCACCGCGATCATTCCGATGAGCGGCCCGCGATGGCGGCGCTTTTGCTTGTCGATGTTGGTTTGGGGGGCTGACATGGGATCTCTCCTTGCCTGACGTTGAAGTGCGGCCGTACCCTCTGTAACGTGACGCCACCCGGATGGTTCCCTTTGACAGCAGGACATGATGACCAACGACCCCCCCCCGACGATCTATCTGGCCGATTATCAGCCGTGGACCCATGTGGTGCAGTCGGTCCATCTGGCGTTCCGGCTGTCACCCACCGCCACGCGGGTCACCGCGCAGCTTCACCTGGCCCCGAACCCGAACCGCCCCGGCAGGCACGATCTGCGGCTGGACGGCGAAAATCTTGTGCTGATCCGTGCGGCGATCAACGGC
>JBBRVJ010000232.1:0-5174 GCA_038246975.1 Rhodobacterales bacterium
GAAAGCGCGCGGTGAGGCCGTGATCTGCCGGTGCAAAGGACAGATCGGTGATCCCGACCTCGATACGGATGCCCTCGCCCGTCAGGATCTCATGGATATGTGCGGCGATATCGGAATCCTCGCGTGCAAGGAATTTGGGTGCTGCTTCAAGCACGGTCACGTCGGCCCCAAAGCGGCGAAAGATCTGCGCGAATTCGAGGCTGATATAGCTGCCGCCGAGGATGACAAGATGATCGGGCACGACGTCTAGATCCATGACGTTGGCATTGGTCAGACAGGGGACAGTCTCGATCCCTGGCACCGGCGGCACCGTGGCCCTGGCACCTACGTTGACGAAAATCCGCGCGGCCTGCAGCTGCCGGTCGTCGACCGCCACCGTATGTGGCCCGGTGAACCGCGCATGTCCGCGGATCACGGTGATGCCAGCGGTGTTCTCCATCCAGCGGGTGACGTTGCCCCTCGCCGTCAGCACCACGGCATCTTTGCGCGCGCGCACCCGGGCTGCATCCACCGTCACCGGGCCTGTCAGGACGCCATACCGTTCACCCTCGCGCGCCAGCCACGCCGCATGGGCCGACGCGACGAGTGTCTTGGTCGGAGTGCAACCGGTGTTGACGCAGGTGCCGCCCATCTGGTCGCGTTCGATCAACGCAACCCGTTCGCCGGACGCAGCCAACCGGGCCGCCATCGCAGGGCCAGCCTGACCAGCCCCGATCACGATGCTGTCGAATGTCTCACTCATGGAATTGCCTTTCGAAGTGTCCACCGCCTGCTTTAACCAGTCGGAAATCAGCAGCGCGTGCGGTCATGGCATCCGGATAACGCCGAGGCGTTGCGCCGGATTGTCCGGCTTATGGAGCGCGCCGGTCCGGACCATGATCGGATTGCGCCTAGGATAATCGCATCAGACCAGATCCAGCAGTTTACGCGCCGCTTCTTCGGACGACGCGGGGTTCTGCCCTGTGACCAGCTTGCCGTCGATCACCACGAAAGACGCCCAGTCGGCACCTTTTTCGTATTTGCCGCCATTGGCTTTCAGCATGTCCTCGACAAGGAATGGAACCACATCGGTCAAGCCGGCGGCTTCCTCTTCGGTGTTGGTGAACCCGGTCACCGTCTTGCCCGACACCAGAGGTTTGCCGTCTGCGCCCTTGGGGTGCTTGAACACAGCAGGGGCGTGGCAGACCGCGGCGATCGGGCGGTTGGCGGCGGCGAATGTTTCGATCAGCTTGATGCTGTGGGCATCGTCGGCCAGATCCCAAAGCGGGCCGTGACCGCCGGGATAGAAGACCGCATCGAAGCCATCTGCCGTTACCGTGGACAGTGCGGCCGTGTTTGCCAGATCAATCTGGGCCGCCTTGTCGCCCTTGAAGCGCTTGGTCGCCTCGGTCTGTGCGTCGTCCGCGTCGCTGGTGGGGTCCAGCGGGGGTTGTCCGCCCTTGGGCGAGGCAAGCGTGACCTGCGCGCCCGCGTCCTTGAAGACGTAATAGGGTGCGGCGAACTCTTCCAGCCAGAAACCAGTCTTCTTGCCGGTGTCGCCGAGTTTGTCGTGCGATGTCAGAACCATGAGAATTTTCATAGGGTTGGTGCCTTTCACTTTATTTGTTTCAAACGATCAGCCTGACGACACGTTTGCCGAAAGCCTCGCCCCTCAATAGGCCAACGAACGCCGCTGGAGCACGTTCCAGACCGTCGATCATTTCCTCGCGGTACTGGACCTTTCCTGCCTTGACCCACGCGCCCATCTGTTTTTCGAATTCGGGATAGAGGTGGCCAAAGTCATCGAAGACGATGAAGCCGCGCAGGGTCATCCGTTTGCGCAGGATCGCACCCAGCAGCAGGTTCATCCGGTCTGGGCCTTCAGGCAGCGCGGTGGCGTTGTACTGCGAGATCAGACCGCAGACCGGGATGCGTGCCTTGGGGTTCAGGTTCGGAAGAACGGCATCGAAAACCGCCCCGCCGACATTCTCGAAATAGATGTCGATGCCGTCTGGCACCGCCGCTTTCAGCGCGTCCGGGAACCCGTCTGCCTTGTAATCAATGCAGGCGTCAAAGCCGAGAGTGTCGACCACATGGGCGCACTTTATGGCCCCGCCTGCAATCCCGACGACATGCAGGCCGAGGATCTTGCCGATCTGACCCACTGTGGCCCCCACCGGACCGCTGGCCCCGGCAACGACCAGCGCCTCGCCCACTTTCGGTTGGCCGATCTGCGTCAGCCCCGCCCAGGCGGTCAGGCCGGGCATCCCCAGCACACCCAGCGCCCAGGACGGATTTTCGGGCGATTTGCCCATGTTGATCACACCCGTGCCGTCGGACAGCGCATAATCCTGCCAACCGCCGAACGCCTGAACCCAATCGCCCGCCGCGAAGCCCGCCACGTCGGACGACACGACCTGCGCCACGGTTCCACCCACCATGACCGCGCCGATCTCGACCGGCGCGGCATAGGACGGTGCATCGCTCATCCGGCCACGCATATAGGGGTCCAGCGATAAATATTCGTTCCGAAGCAGCATCTGGCCCTTGCCGGGTGTCGGCACATCTTCCGTTTCAAGCCGAAGGGTGCTGTCGTCCGGCTCGCCCTTGGGACGCTTGGTGAGGACGAACTTGCGGTTCCGTGTCTTCGATTGCGTCATGGGAACGGGTCCTTTCAGGAAAATCAACGTGCAGGAAATCATTGAATTTTCTTAACGGCCAGATCACTGGCACGGTCGCAATGTCAGGCGGATTGCATATCCTGCGCGATGCCGTCAAAACGGCCAGTGGTGGCGGCCTCGGCGAGTACATGCGCCACATCCGCGCGCGAGGCCTTCGCGGATTTGTCGACGTTTTCGCCCAGGATCACATCCGCACCGCGCGCGTCGTTGGTCAACGCCACCGGGCGCAGGATCGCGTAGGTCAGTCCAGAGGCCATCAGGTGCTCGTCGGCCGCGTGCTTGGCTTTCAGGTAATGGGCAAGCTCTCCCGTCGGGTCCGCTTGGTCTGCCCCGACGGAACTGAGCATCACAAAACGCGTCACCCCTGCGTCGCGGGCCAGATCGGTCAGACGTCTGGCACCATCCCGGTCCACCTTGTCAGTCATCTCCGGGCCCATAGACCCACCGGAGCCTGCGGCAAAGATAACCGCATCCATCCCGTTGCACACACCGTCGTGCAGGTCGGTCAGATCACCCCGGCGCAGGTCAACGCCTTGCGGCAGCGCGCTGGTGTCGGAACTTTCGCGGACAAGCGCGGTCGGCTTGTGGCCCTGGTCCAGCAATTCCTGAACAAGCAGTAGTCCGGTTTTGCCCGTGGCACCGGCGACGAGGATGGTCATGCTCATGGAAGGATCCTTGATTGTGACGGAGTTGGGTGAAAGCCTCGGACCTGACGGGATCACGGCAGAAAGATCGCCTTCACGTTGACGAACTCCTTCATGCCAAAGCCGCCATGCTCGCGTCCGTAACCGGAGTCTTTGACGCCACCAAACGGCATGTTCGGATCCATGGCCCCGAAGGTGTTGATGCGGATCATGCCGGTGTCAAAGTGATCGCGGGCCAGCCTGAAGGCGCGGTCTTCATCTTTGGAAAAGATCCCGCCGCCCAGACCATAGCGGCTTTCGTTGGCCAGACGCATGGCGTCTTCATCGTCCCTGGCCCGGATGATCGACGCGACCGGCCCAAAAATCTCATCATCATAGGCTGGCATGCCAGGCGTAAGGTTGGCCAGAACCGTGGCCGGATAATAGGCACCGATGCGATCCGGTGCCTGGCCGCCGCACAGGACCGTAGCCCCCTTCGAAACGCTGATATCCACCTGTTCTTTGACCATGTCGAACTGATCCTTGCTGGACAGGGGACCAAGCTGGTTATTCGCATCCGTCGGATCGCCCATGGTGATGGCCTTCATCTGCTCCACAAAAGCATCGACAAAGGCGTCGTAAACCTTGTCCGTCACGATGAACCGCTTGGCCGATACGCAGGTCTCGCCGTTGTTATACAGCCGCCCGATGACCGAAAACTTGACCGCAGTTTCGATATCCGCGTCCTCCAACACCAGATAGGCGTCATTGGACCCCAACTCGAGCACGGTTTTCTTGAGCGCCTTGGCGGCCAGCGCGCCAACGTGACGCCCGGCCTCGTCGCTGCCCGTCATCGTCACAGCGCGAACCTTCGGGTGCGCGATCAGGGTGTCGCTGGTGTCATGGTCGATCACGACGACCTGAAACAAATCCTCGGGCAGACCCGCCTGAATACACAGCTCGCGCAGGCGCAGGCCTGACCCGGTGCAAATGCTGGCGTGCTTCAGAACGCAGCCGTTACCAGCCATCAGATTGGCCGCAAGCACGCGGATCGGCTGGTAGAAGGGAAAGTTCCATGGTTGGATCGAAAATATCACGCCAATGGGCTGGTAGGTAACAACCCCACGCTTTTGGTCGGGTCCCTGTGTGCGCTCTTCATCTGCCAGCGCGCCCGGCCCGTGTTGGGCAGTATAGTCACAAATCGCCGCACAAATCTCTACCTCGGTCAGCCCGTCCTTCAACAGTTTGCCAGTCTCTCGCGTCATCAGGGCGGCCAGCTCGTCGGCGTGGTCGCGCAGCGTCTGGCCGAGCTTGGTCAGGTACGGGGCGCGTTCGTGATGCGTCAGCTTGCGCCACTCCAGAAACGCTGCGTGGCAGGCCGCGACCCGGTCCGCAGCCTCCTGTTCGGTCATGACGGTATAGGTCTGAATATCTTGCTCGGTCGCGGGATTGACCGTGGTGATTGTCGGCATGCTGTCCTCTTTACGCTACTTTGAGCAACGCACGGCGCCGCCATGCGTTCCTTGCCAATTGCGCCAATGGTGAAAACGGCGGCGCTCAACCCTGACGCCGCTTTGGCCGCACCTGAATAAGTCGGCGCGAACGCAACGCAATGACCGCGAAAACGTTCACTGTCAGATCCCCTTACACAGCAGGACAAGACATGAGCACGAAGGCACTTTTCATCACCGGCGCATCCAGCGGTATCGGGGCGGCGACGGCGCGACTGGCGGTCGCGCAAGGCTGGCAGGTCGGGCTGTTTGCGCGATCAGAGGACAAGCTGGATGCTCTGGTGGACAGTAAGCGCCACGCCGACCACCTCCTGCCATTGTTGATTTGACCCGGCCATACTTGGCGCAGATATGCAGCGGAGGGTTTGGCTTTGGAAAGA
>JBBRVJ010000233.1:0-5162 GCA_038246975.1 Rhodobacterales bacterium
GCCTGCGCCTCGGGCAGGGTCGCGAATTGCTCGCGCGTGCGGGTGGCGGGCGTCCGGCCGCGGGCGGCGACAAAGTGCGCGGCGTTCTTGAGGCAGAATTCTTCGTGGGTTGTCAGGGGCTTGGTGGCGGTCTTCATGGCTGTCTCCGATGCGTTGCAATGGCTGCAGACAGCGGTTGATTCCAAAAGAGAGCAACTCTTAAGTCACTGAATAGATGAGGTTTCGGTCAGAATGGGAGTGTCCCGGCGAAGCTATGCCGCGCAGCGCGGGGTCTCGGAAGCGGCGGTGCGCAAAGCCATTGCCACCGGGAGGATCACCACCCTGCCCGACGGCACGATTGATCCCGCACGGGCGGATTTCGAATGGGGAGCCCAGACCGATCGGGCCAAGCAGCGGTACAAAGCTTAAGGTAAGAATGCGCGGCACCACGTCGACGAAAGTGATGGCTTGAGTCATCGCTTCGGGCGGAAATACTCGACCAGTGGGCGTTTTCAGGTAGGCTGCGATGGCAAAGCTCAATTATCCAACCAGCAGCATTTGATGCACATAACCCGTGGCGCGCTTCTGCCAGCTTCCGGCCCATGAGAGACCCGGTGCTACCGTCATCACCAGATCGACGAGCCCGTCTTTAGCTCGCGTGCCTTTTTTGCCGCTTTTCTATTCGCCTCTGGCTACGGCAGCCCGTGATCGAGAAGGATTCCTACGAGCGCCTGTCTGCGAGCGCACAACGCATGTCGGACGTCGGCAAGGGTCTTGCGCCGCGAGATTAGAAATAGGTCCCCAGCCGCTCACTGTGTTTGTGTGAGCTGAATATCTTTTGAAAGGGATTGTACGTCCGCCTCGGTCACACCCGCCATCGGGCCGGGGAACCGCAGAACGAACTTGCGGCGATCGGCGCGGACGACGGTGATCACGGTTTCCTGATCGAGGCAACCGGGATCGCGGCAGGCGAGTTCGGCCAGCATGATGGTGTCACGTTCGGTCAGGCCCATGAGTGCAGCAACCCATCCTTTAAGCCGCTCTGTCACCACCGGATCGGCGACGGGCTTGCGTTTGAACAGGCCCAGCATCAGCCTGTTCGCCCAAGCGGGGCCCACAGCACCAGCCCGTCTTCGGCAGCCGCCATCATCCAGCCGCTATCCGGCGTGACAACCAGATGGGTGATCGCAGCCCCGCTGCGGCGTTTGATGAAGCGGGGTTGGGCGATGGGATCAAGCTCGCTGAGCAGCACCACACCGTTGTCAAACCCGCACAGCAGGCCGTCATGGCCGGGCAGGCCCACCACTGCGGTGGCCAGCGTGTCGCCATCATAGCAAAGCGTCAGCGGCTTTTGCCCCATCGGACCATTGGCACCATCAAAAGGCCAGCAGATCGCTTCCTCTGCGCCACTGCTGGCAAGGTGGGGAAGTTTGCCTACCCAGACCATCGACTTTACCTTTGCCGGATAGCCTGACATCCGCATGTCGGCCTTGTCACGCAGGCGCCAGCCGTGGAGGGCGTTTTCCTGCATAGCCGTGACCAGAAACCGGTTGTCCGGGCTCCATGTCACCGCGCCGTGACTGCCCGCCCATTTCAGGGACGTCGGTTTCCAGTCGCGCCGCCCCCGTGTCCAGACCGTGACGCCGCCGTAATGTGCCACAGCCAGCCTTTCGCCTTTGCGGTCGAACGCCATGCCGCCGACGGTGCTGGGATGGTTCAGCGCGTGGGCTCGTCCTTCGGCATCGTAGACATGCGCCGTCTTGCCGACCGAGGCCGCCCATGCGCCTTTTGGGTGCGAGGCAACGCAGTCGACCCAACTGCTCTTGCCGTAGCTGGCAATTTCGGTCACCGCCCCGTCTGTATCCAGCCAAAGCACCCGGCCAGCATCATCCCCGGTCAGCACACCGTCGCGGTGGCGGGCGATGCACAAGATGGTGCCACGATGAGCAGGCACTTCCTGCATCGGCAGATCGGGGCACAGGATGCGGATATGGCCGTCGCCGAAGCTGACAAACACCGTATCGCCCACGGCCACCGTTCCAGTCGGCACGGCGTCGCAGTCGAAGTACCGACCGACCCTTTCGATTGCGGTCGGTTCGGTCTCGCGGGCGCGGGGCGGCAGGATCGTCACGCCGCCTTGCATGCCTCGAACCCTTCGCGCAGATCCATGCTGCCAAGGTTGCGGCCGATGAACACCAGTTTGGTCTGGCGCGGCTTGTCGGTCGGCCATGGCCCCAGCAGGTTGCCATCCATCAGCATATGCACGCCCTGAATGACATAGCGCTGATCCTCACCTGCCATGTCGATGATGCCTTTTGACCGCAGCAGGTCTTGGCCCTTTTCGCGGAGCAGTTTGCTGAACCAAATCTGGAACGCGTCCGGGTTCATCGGGGTGTCGGAGTGCAGCGAAATGCTGGTCACCTCATCATCATGTTCGTGCGCGTGGTCTTCAGTCAGGAAATCCGGCTCGATTTCCAGCACGCGCTCCAGTTCGAACGCTTTCAGGCCCAGCACCTGATCAAGGTCCACATCGCAGCGCGTGGTGCGGATGATCTTGGCGGTGGGATTCATCGCCCGCAGCCGCGCCTCCACCGCTGTGAGGGCATCGGCATCCACCAGATCGGTCTTGTTCAGCAGCACGATGTCGGCAAAGGCGATCTGCTCGGCTGCCTCATGGGACTCGTCCAGATGGGTGGACAGGTTCACCGCGTCGGCCACGGTCAGGATCGCATCAAGGCGCGTGCGGGCGGCCACATCGGCATCGACGTAGAACGTCTGCGCCACCGGCGCGGGGTCGGCAAGGCCCGTGGTCTCGATCAGGATACCATCCAGCCCTTTGCGCTTCATCAACCCGCCGATGATGCGGATCAGATCGCCCCGCACGGTGCAGCAGATGCAGCCGTTGTTCATTTCGAACACTTCTTCGTCGGCATGGGTGACAAGATCATTGTCGATGCCGGTTTCGCCGAATTCGTTGATGATAACCGCGAACTTGCGACCGTGGTTTTCGGTCAGGATGCGGTTCAAAAGCGTGGTCTTGCCTGCGCCGAGAAAGCCGGTGAGGACGGTAACGGGGATTTGATCGGTCATGGTCATTCCTTCAAAGCAGCAGTCAGGGTGGCGATGTTGTGGCGCATCATGGCAAGGTAAGTGCCAGCCGGGCCATCCGGGCCGGACAGCGCATCGGAAAACAGGGTGCCGCCGACCTTTGCCCCGGTTTCCGCCGTGATCTGTTCCAGCAGGCGGCTGTCGGTGATGTTTTCCATAAACACCGCCGGGATTGTCAACGGCGGAGTAAAATCCGGCCACTGGGCGGCGCAAAACCAGGCCAGTGGCGGGGCCCTGAGCGCCATGGCACGCGCGCTCGCCGCATAGCTGGCGCGTGACATGGCGCTTTGGCCCGGCGGGCCAACATTGCGCGGCGGTGATCAGGCGTTGGCGTCTGTTTTTCGGGCGCGGCTCTGACCGAGCCGATAGCTGTCGCCGTTCATTTCGAGGATGTTGACGTGGTGCGTCAACCGGTCGAGGAGAGCGCCGGTCAGCCGCTCGGTGCCGAAGGTCTCGGTCCATTCATCGAACGGCAGGTTGCTGGTGATCAGCGTGGCGCCGCGTTCATAGCGCTGCGAGATCATCTCGAACAGCAGTTCGGCGCCGGTTTTGGAGAGTGGAACGAAGCCCAACTCGTCGATGATAAGCAGTTTGACTGCAGCCATCTGTTTTTGCAGGCGGATCAGCCGACGCTCGTCGCGGGCCTCCATCAGTTCATTGACCAGCGCGGCGGCGGTGGTGAAGCTGACCGACATCCCCTTCTGGCAGGCGGCCAAACCCAAGCCGAGGGCGATGTGGGTCTTGCCGGTTCCACTGGGCCCGAGGGCGATGACGTTCTCGCGCCGATCAATCCATTCGCAGCGGGCCAGTTCCAGGACCTGCATCTTGTTGAGTTTGGGGATCGCCTTGAAGTCGAAGCTGTCGAGGCTCTTGGTGGCCGGGAACTTCGCTGCCTTGATGCGGCGCTCCACCATCCGCCTCTCACGGTCGATCAGTTCCAGCTCGACCAGGCGGGCGAGGAACTGGACATGGTCCAGCCCTTCGGCGGCACATTGGCGGGCCTGCTTCTCGTATTCCCGCAGGAAGGTGGGCAGCTTCAGGGTCTTCAGATGATGGGCAAGCAGGATCTTCGGGGCCTCGGTCATTCCGCCACCTCCGACATCAGCGCCATGTAGCTGGCTGCCGAGGTCGTCTCGACATTGGCGCGCGGCAGATAGGGATAGACATCGAGGTCGAGCCTGGGGGGGCGTTTCTCGACCTGGCAGAGCACGAGATGCTTCACGGCGTCAAAGCCGACTGCCCCCAACTTCAGGGCTTTCTTTACGGCGGCGTGCAGATCATCCATGCCGAAGGTCTCGAGCAGGCGCAGGACCTGCACATACTCGCGCCGCCCCATCTTGAGCATGCGCGCTTCCATGAGGCGGCGCAGGGTCTGGAACTCTTCGGGCAAATCCCATTCCGCCAAGGGCGCTGCCTGATCCAAGGCATTGATCTTGCGCTCGATCAGGGGAAGGTAATGGACCGGATCGAAGACAGCGTCCTCGCGGGCGTAGCAGCGTGAGTGCTTGGCAATCACCTCCCCGCGGCAGCCGATCACGACCTGGTCGACATAGCCACGGACCCAGACATCCTGATGGCCATAGGCGACCGGGACCGAGTAATCGTTGGTGTCATAGCGCACAAGCGACTGCGAACTGACCTTGCCGTTGGCCTGGTCGCAGGCCTCGAACGGTGCCCCGGGCAGGGGCTTCATCGCGGCCAGATCACGCTGCAGCCGATCGCCGATCGGCTCCTTGTGACTGCGCAGAACATCGTTCTGGCGCTTGCGGCACTGGGCTTCCAGGTCGGCGTTGAACTCCACCCAACTGGCAAAGCGCGGGATCGGCACCATGAAGTTGCGCCGTGCGTATCCCACCAGCCCCTCGACGCTGCCCTTGTCGTTGCCCTTGCCCGGCCGCCCATACCGATCCCGGAACAGATAATGCGACTGCAGGGCGCTGAACAGCGTGGCGCGCCTGCGCGTCCCGTCCGGCAGGATCTTCGAGACCAGGCAGCGGTCGTTGTCATAAAGCGCCGACTGCGGCACCCTGCCGAAGAAGGCAAAGGCATGGACATGGCCATCCATCCAGGCCTCC
>JBBRVJ010000234.1:0-5156 GCA_038246975.1 Rhodobacterales bacterium
GCCTCAGTCGTCGTCCTTGCTCAGCAACCCGAACTTCCGCAGCTTCACATACAGCGACTGACGTGACAGCCCCAGCATTTCCGCCGCCGCCACCCGGTTGTTGCGCGTCAACTCGACCGCCGTCTGGATGCACATCTTTTCGACCACATCGGTCGTCTCGCCCACGATGTCCTTCAGCGTCGACGATCCCACCAACTCCATGACGCTGCGCATGCCGTCGTCAGAAGCGGCCATCCCCGGCCGCCGCAACATCTCGGCCCGGCTCGCATCGCGAATCACCAGCACAAATCCGGGATTGGGCCGGTCGCCCAGAAACGTAGCGGCAATCTCGACCGAGACCTGACCCTCGAACGCCGTGGTGATCTTGGTCGCGTACAGCCGCAACTGACGGGTGCGACGGGTGTTGTCCAACACCACCCGCATGTCGACCAACCCGCGCGCCAGAAAATCGGACAACGGCCTGCCGCGTACCGCAGTCAGGTTTGTGCTGTCGGTCAGTTTCAGGAAGGCATCGTTCGCGCCGACCACCAGACCCTCGCCATCGAGGAACAGGATGGAATCGACGCCCTCGTGATACATCCGCTCCAGATTGTCGGTCAATTCGTCCGGCGCGTTGGCCGCATCGTCGCTGGCCTCCAGCCGGCACAACAGCAACCGCTCTCCCGCCGCGCGGAACAGAACCGGCATGACCCGTAACCGCCGCTGCGACCGCCGTGCCTGCAAATCGACAGGACTGACCGCATCCGCCGAAGCGATGTTGGTCAGGCTCTCCAGAAACTCGCCGCGCCGCCGTCCCTCGAACTCTTGCGCAATCGCCGCTCCGATCAAATCCTGTCGCGATCCGCCCAGCAACAGCGCAGCCGCTGCGTTCAGATCGGCAATCCGTCCGTTGTTCATTGCAACCAGAACGATGGCGTCGCGCGTGGCCTCCATCAGCACGCGGTACCGCGTGTCCATTTCGCGTTGCGTCTCGTAATCCCGCTCCAGCGCGATCTGGGCCATCACCAGTTGCTGCTGCATTTCGGCCAAAGGGCGCTGATCGCGGCCCAGCATCAGAACCGAATTGTCAGGCGCCACCCGGTGCATCGAATAGCGCACCGGAAAGTCCCAGGCCGCATGATCGGTATGGTTCAATTCGACCGCCATGGTCTTGGCCCCGGGCCGTCCCATTGCAGCCAGCCGCGCGTCCATCTTGGCAAAACTGTCGACGGTCAAGAAATTCCGCAAGGGGTGCCCGACCCAGTGCGACAACTGCCCGAAAGACCGATGGTGCGGGTTCACCGTGACCGATGCGACGCGCCCGTCCGACGCGATCAGCAAAGAGATATCAGCCGCCGTCGAAATGATTTCGGATAAAAGCTCCGGATCGATCAGCGGCATCGCCATGCCCGCCAGAATAGGTTTTGAGTCAGTGTTCACGGGGTATTCTGCTTCTTATTGCCGCCTACCCAACCGATTTGGGAAAACGGTATGTTATGCGCGCTTGAGGACACAGAAAGCGTCGAACTTCAGGCCAATAGCCTCCAGCGCAGCGCCGATGTCGTTTGAGGCAAGGTCAGCGCCCGTGACTTCCGCCGTATCTGCCCTGGCCGTCATGACAGCCCCGCCCACTATGATAGGAAGTGGGGATGATGAGACCGACTTCAAGAACATCACGGTTTTGCGCACGGATTCCAGCTTCTCGGCCAGAGCGACCGAGATCATCACCCCGTCAAAGCTTCGCGATGCCACCAAATTGCGCAACTCGTCCAGGCTCGGCGCAATCCGCAGGCAAACGGAAACCCCGAACCGTCGCATCTGACCCATCGCCACCATCGGCCCCAGCGTATGCTGCTCGCGGTCCGGCACGATCAGCAAGACTGTGCCATGCCCGGTATCCCCCGCCTGATCCGCCGCCCATGCGACGCCGATTTCACGCAGCAGGCTTTGCAGCCGCGACACGCCCATCGACACGTCCATCCATGACACGCGGTCATCATCCCAAGCCTCGCCCATCCGCCGCGCCGCAATCGGAATGTAGACGTCGGCCAGGGCAGCGACGCTGACCCGGTTCCGCTTCATGTCATCCAGCAGATCGGCAAAGCAATCGCGCGACCCGGACAGGGCCGCCGAGATCAGACCCTCGATCAGCGATTCCTTCGGCTCGACAGCAGACCGGGCATTGCGTTCGACCAGCAGCGACACAACCTGCGACGCAAAGAACGCAACACCCGTCACGTCCTGCGCACCCGGCCTGTCCTGCTCTCGTGTCTGAAAGTCCTGCATCGGTCCTGCTCCGTCCAGGGAAGCCCTCGAGACCACAGTCTGAGCCTTTCAGCGCGGTCGGGGCCATCCTCTGTGTCAACTTTCCATTACGGCTGGTAAATTGTCAAAGAAAATTGACACCTCTCTGCGCGATCCACAGGGTGTAGTTCGTCAACCACCTCCAAAATATAAAGAATACCCTGATTTTCGCCCCTTGGCCCCGCTGGCTGCCCCTCGGGGTAAAGTGCCCTGTGTCAACCCGAACGATGTAAGTTTAGGTTGACACTTTGACTGCCCAGCCTCTAGAATTTCCCCAGGAAGACCGCGAACAGTACAGGACGTTGCTCTCAGATGACCCAGACGAATCGTTCCATGCCGTCCTCTCGTCCCCCGCTCTACACGCCAGAGCAGCGGATCATCCGCGACCGGACAGTGTGGACAACCGTTCAGGGCGTTCTGGCGCCGCTGCAGTTCCTGGCCTTCGCCGTCTCGCTGGTTCTGGTGGTGCGGTATCTGATGTCGGGGGATGGCTACATGGCGGCCACGGTGTCGATCATCATCAAGACCATCTTTCTCTATGTGATCATGGTGACGGGGGCCATCTGGGAAAAAGTCGTGTTCGGTCAATATCTTCTGGCCCCCGCGTTCTACTGGGAGGATATGTTCAGCTTTGCCGTCATCGCGTTGCACACCGCATACCTGATCGGCTTGCTGACCGGGACGATGTCGCCCGACGCCCTGATGTTTCTGGCACTGGCGGCCTATGCCACCTACGCGATCAACGCCGCACAATTCATCTGGAAGCTGCGTCTCGCCCGGCTCGACATGGCCGCGCGCGACCGTCTTGACCAGGAACAGGCGGTCACCGCATGAACGCGGCCCCCGCCTCGCGTGGTTGCACCGACACGCCGGTTCTCAAGGAACGCGGCCAGCGCGAGGTATTCTGCGGCCTGACGGGAATCATCTGGCTGCACCGCAAGATTCAGGACGCCTTCTTTCTGGTGGTAGGCTCGCGCACCTGCGCGCACCTGCTGCAATCCGCCGCCGGCGTGATGATCTTTGCCGAGCCGCGGTTCGGCACCGCGATTCTGGAAGAGAAAGACCTCGCCGGTCTCGTGGACGCCCAGACCGAACTTGACCGCGAGGTGGATCGCCTGCTCGCCCGCCGCCCCGACATTCGGCAGCTGTTTCTCGTCGGTTCCTGCCCGTCCGAAGTCATCAAGCTCGACCTCCACCGCGCCGCCGAACGGATGAGCGTCAAGCACGCCCCCCATGTCCGCGTGCTGAACTACTCCGGCTCGGGGATCGAGACGACCTTCACCCAAGGCGAAGACGCCTGCCTCGCCTCGATGGTCCCCGGCCTGCCCGACACCGGCGCGCGTGAGCTGTTGCTGGTCGGCGCGCTGCCGGATGTGGTCGAAGATCAGGCGCTGGCTTTGCTTGCCGCACTCGGGATCGGCCCGGTCCGCTGCCTGCCCGCCCGCCGCACCGGTGATCTGCCGGGGGTTGGCCCGAACACCGTGTTCGCCCTGACCCAGCCCTTCCTCGGCGACACCCACGCCGCCCTGATCCGTCGCGGCGCGCGCCACATCGCCGCACCCTTCCCGTTCGGCGAGGCGGGCACCACCGCCTGGCTGCAGGCTGTGGCGACCGAATTTGGCGTCCCGCAAGCCCTGTTCGATCACGTCACCGCCGCCCCGCGCGCCCGCGCCGCCAAGGCAATCGCCGCCGCCGCCGAAACCCTGCGCGGCAAGTCGATCTTCTTCTTCCCCGACAGCCAGCTTGAAATCCCGCTGGCGCGCTTTCTGACCCGCGAATGCGGCATGACGGCGATCGAGGTCGGCACCCCCTTCCTGCACCGCGACCTGATGGCCCCTGACCTGGCCCTGCTGGCCTCCGGCCCGACCATCTCCGAAGGGCAAGACGTCGATCTGCAACTCGCCCGCGCCCGCGCCGCCCGCGCCGATCTGACGGTCTGCGGCCTCGGCCTCGCCAACCCGCTGGAAGCCGAAGGCATGGCCACCAAATGGGCCATCGAACTGGTCTTCACCCCGGTGCATTTCTACGAACAGGCCGGCGACCTCGCCGCCCTCTTCGCCAAACCCCTGCGACGCCGCGCCCTGCTGCAAAAGCTGGCCCCCACGCTGGAGGCCGCCGAATGACCGCTGCATTCCAGCTGGCCCAAGTATCCTCGGGGGGTCCGGGGGGCGAAGCGCCCCCGGCTTCGGTGGCCGCATGAAACTGACGCTCTGGACTTACGAAGGGCCGCCCCACGTCGGGGCCATGCGCGTGGCGACCGGCATGAAGGGTCTGCACTACGTTTTGCACGCGCCGCAAGGCGATACCTATGCCGACCTGCTGTTCACGATGATCGAACGCCGCGACCACCGCCCGCCGGTCACCTACACCACCTTTCAGGCCCGCGATCTGGGCGGCGACACCGCCACCCTGTTCAAGACCGCCTGCGCCGATGCCGTGAAACGCTTCAATCCCGAGGCGCTGATCGTCGGCGCGTCCTGCACCGCCGAACTGATTCAGGACGACCCCGCGGGCCTTGCGGGCTCGATGAACCTCGGCATCCCGGTCATCCCGCTCGACCTGCCCAGCTACCAGCGCAAGGAGGGCTTCGGCACCGACGAGACGTTCCTGCAAATCACCCGCCACCTCGCCAAACCCGTCGCCCGCACGGAAAATATCACCGCCAACCTGATCGGCCCGACCGCCCTTGGCTTCCGCCACCGCGATGATATCACCGAGGTTACGCGCCTGCTCAACGACATGGGCATCACGGTCAATGTGACCGCCCCGATGACCGCCCGCCCCTCCGACATCGCCCGCCTCGGGGCCGCGCATTTCAACGTCCTGATGTATCCCGAACACGCCGAATCCGCCGCCCGCTGGCTGGAACGCGA
>JBBRVJ010000235.1:0-5149 GCA_038246975.1 Rhodobacterales bacterium
CAAGGGAGAAACGACATGTTTTCGTCACTCAAAGGGCGTTCGGTCCTGGTCACCGGCGGCAGCAAAGGCATTGGCAAGGGCATCGCGCAGGTGTTTGCCGAAGCCGGTGCCAAGGTCGCCATTGTCGCCCGCCATCTGGATCAGGCCGAGGCCGCGGCCGCCAGCATCGGCCATGATGCTTACGGTCTTGCCGGCGACGTCACGTCGCTGGAAAGTATGGAAGCGGCAATGCTGGCCGCAGTCCGGCACAGCGGCGGGCTGGATGTGCTGTGCGCCAATGCCGGCATCTTTCCCCAGGCAAAGCTGGAGGACATGACTTCGGACCAATGGGACGAGGTGATCGACACCAATCTGAAAGGCACTTTTCATTCGGTAAGGGCCGCCCTTCCACATCTGAAACTATCCGATCAGGGCCGGATCGTCCTGACCTCGTCCATCACCGGCCCGGTAACCGGTTATCCGGGCTGGAGTCATTATGGCGCATCCAAGGCTGGACAATTGGGGTTCATGCGCACGGCCTGTATCGAGCTTGCAAAATACGGCATCACCGTCAACGCTGTCATGCCGGGCAACATCGTCACCGAGGGGCTGGACGGGATGGGGGCCGAGTATCAGGCGTCGATGGCGGCCTCGGTGCCGCTCAAGCGGTTGGGCACAGTGGCAGACATCGGCCATGCGGCGCTGTATTTCGCATCTCGAGAGGCGGGCTATGTCACTGGACAGACCATCATCGTCGATGGTGGCCAAATCCTGCCCGAAAGCCTTGAGGCATTGGCGCAGGCCTGATCCTCAGCCTGCCGGAAACAGCCCTGCCTCATGCACATAGCGGCAGATCTGTGTGCGCCGAAACAGTCCCAACAACCGCAGGATCGTCGAGACATGGCCCTTGACCGTGCCTTGGCTGATGGTCAGGTAAAACGCGATTTCCTTGTCGGCCAAGCCCAACGCAACCAACTGTGCCACCTGAAGCTGGCGTCCTTCCAGCGCATGCAAATTGGGCGCATAACCCAGGTTGCGCACATCGTGAAAGTCGCATCGGCAGGGCGGCACGGCTTCAAGCGCAAGATTGGTTCCCCGCAAACCCGGCTGGACCCTTACCGGGGCGTGTTCGAAGGCGTTACCTGCAAGCTCGACCACGGGAACCTCCTTATCCGAATTTTGATAGATAAGCGTCGCACAGTCCCGCAGCGCCTTCGGTGTAGGCCAAGCCCATCGACCGGGCCAGATCGGTTTCGGAATGCGAGCCGACCCATGCGACCAACAGCAGCCGGCGCAAAATCACGAAGGTCGGGATCTCGGCCTCGTCGGCGGCCGACAGGTCCAGCACCTTCCGGTAGCCGATCTTCCACGCCTCGATCAGTTCGGGCACTTGCGGTTCGTGTTCGTAAAATGACACGGGCGTCGCGGCGTCATACATGAACCAGCTGAAACCGCTGTCGTCGAAGTCGATCACCTTGACCACATCGCCGTCAATCAGCAGGTTGGCCAGCCGCATGTCGCAGTGGATAAGGCCGAAGCGGCGACTGTCCTGACCATAGGCTGCCAGACGCCGACCGATCAGCCCGACAGTGCGGCCGAACAGGGCGGCGGTGTGTGCATTTATCCCCATTCCGTCGCGCCACCGTCCCCAGTGCGGCATCTTCTCGCCCAGCGCAGTTTCGAAATTCCAGGTTGGTCGGGTGAACCATGTCGGTCGCTGCCAGTCGCGGGAGTGGCGGTGCATCCGGGCTGCCGCCTCGCCCAGAACTTCGAACGGGCTGGAAAGGTCTTCGCCGATCCCCGGCTCCACTCCGGTCTCCCAGTGCGACAACACCACATGGCGGGCGGTCGCCATTCGGGGATGGCCGACGATCTGGATGATCTCGCCGTCGCGGCCCGCCACCGGTACCGGCGTCATCACCACCTGACTGTCGCGAAGGCTTTGCAGCCATGCCAGTTCCGAGGCGATTGCCGCACGCGTATGATAGCCGTCGCGGTGGATGCGCAAGGCCCATCTTTGGCCGTCGGGGGCCTGCACCGCATAGGTGGCGTTCTCAGACAAATTGATCAATTTGACCGAGAGCCCGGCCGGAAGCGCGTAATTCTGCGTGGCGTTCCTGGCAAGCTCCAGCAGGATCGCCAGTTGTGCCTCATGGCCAAGATGATCAAAATCTTTCACGTCCCGCCCCCCCTTCGGCATGGCCCCGTTTAGCCATCCCTTCCCTTGATCGACGCCAGAACCTGCTCGATCCCGGCAAGGCCCTTCCTCACTTCAGCAGTGGTGCCCGACATATACAACCGCCCGGCCGCACCGATCATCTGGACATCAACCAAAGTAAGGTCAGGTGCAATTTTTTCGGCAACGTTGGCGGCAATTGCTGCATAGAGCGCCGGAACTATTTCCACGATAAGCAGGGTTTCGCCGGGCAGAACCATCGAGGCCTGGCGGTTTCGGTTGATGATCACCGCGTGTTGGTCGGCGATATCCTCGATCACATCGGTATAAAGGATCTTCGCCGCAAGCTGGTCGTCCGCATTCAGCCCCAACCCGGCGAGGATGGCCTGACCGGCCTGCTCGATCGCGGTCTTGTCATTGCCGTGGATTTCCAGAATGCCGAACTGGCGTTCGACAAACAGGATGCCTGGCTCCAGATCGGGGTCGGCCTTCAACGCAAGGTCAATGACCCGTTCGATCATCAGCCCCGGTGCCACTTCGATGATCAGCGCGTGCTGACCGGCAAAGGCCGGATAGCCGCGCGCCCGCGTCGGCGTGCCAAGATAGGCCGCGAATTGCGGTTGAAGACTTTCCAGCAACAGGTAGACCCTGAGATCGCCCTTCCTCATGCCTGCCACAACCAGCCCCCCCGTCGCGGCACTGTTATGTCGCAGTGCCCGAGATGAAGAACTTCGACACATCGGCATGCGGTCTGGGGATCACGTGCACGGATACCAGCGTGCCGACCTGGCCTGCCACCTCTGCCCCGGCTTCGGTTGCGGCCTTTACCGCGCCGACATCGCCCGAGATCACCACCGCCACCAGACCGTCGCCCACTTCCTCGCGGCCGATAATGGTGACGTTGGCGGCCTTGACCATGGCATCCGCTGCGGCCAAGGCCGCAACGTAACCTTTGGTTTCGATCATTCCGAGTGCATTTCCAGACATGGTATCCTCCTTGGGTGTTGGTATTCTTGAGTTTTCAGATCAGGTCGGATCATCGATCGCACCGATGATCAGGGCGTCGATCGGGGGCGATTTTCCGCCGAACCAAGCCGCCGCCACCGATCCGGTGGCGATGATAACCTTCTCGCCGACGCCGCATCCCAGCGGGTCAAAGGCTAGCAGGGTGGCGCTGTTACCCTCGATTTGCACTTCGAGAATCGAGCCTGCGGGCATCTCACTGACTTTCTTGGTCGACCAGATCCGCCCGGTCACGGTGGCTTTTATCATCATTCCATCCTTTCGAACTTCAGGCCCATACGGCGGGCGAGGTCCTTGGCCATCGGTGTCACGACGGCAGAGGCAGCAAGGGCGATGGTGGAACCGGACTCTATGTCCCTGATTTTGCGTTCGGAAATTACACCCTCCAACCGCGTTGCGACGGTATGGATTGGCCGTGCGGGCAACGTCTCATGCGTCGCAGCAAGCATGTACTTCACCGATCCCGCACGCACCGCCTCGATTCCACCCGGAGCGGCCAGCCGGGCGATCAGTGCCTGAAGATCCGCATCGCTGGCAATGTTGACCGTGTGCACCCCGCCAGCCGGTCCTACAGCCGCCCTTGATGCCAACGACTCGCGCAGCACCTCACGGACCAGCGCCCGCAGATCGACAGATGCGTCCAATGCCATGTCATGCCCCCAATGCGTGATGCGCGGCATCGGCGGCCGCCTTGACCTCGGATTCGGTTCCCGACAGGTATAGCCTGCCGGTAGCACCGATCATCCGGTAGTCCACGATCTTGATGTTGGATGCCTTTTCTGCCTCGTTGCAGGCAAGAATCGCATAGGCGGCAGGCTCTGTTTCCAGCACGAACAGGCTTTCGCCCGCCAGCAGCATCGAGCCGCCCTTGTTGCGGTTGATCAAAAAAGCATGACCCGGATCAATCCGGCTGACGATCTTTGACGACAGAACCTTGGGCGGTATCGCATCGCCCGTCGCCTTGCCCAGGGCCGCCAGAACCGCCGAAGCGGACGCCTTGACCGCAGCAATATCGCGGGAATGGAACTCCAGATAGCCGAACTGACGCTCCACCACCAGAATGCCGCCCCGCACATCTGCCTCTTTCAACGCGATGTCCGTCAACGCCTCGATGTCGATGCCGGGCGCAACCTCGATGATCTGAGCCGCCATATTGCTGCGCGGCAGCGAGCCCCTGATCCACGACCCAAGCGAACACATGGTCTGCGGCTGCAACCGATCAAGAAAGATGAATGAGCGCAGTGTTGCCATGGTCATGCCGCACGCACCGCGTTCAACTCTTCAAGGATAATCTTGCGCAATTCACGGCGCAGTTCCTCAAGATCGGTTGGCGCCAGTGCGTTCACAACGGGCTGCTTGGGCTTGGGCAGGTGCAAAGGATCGAGTCCATTGAAATCGCCGAAGCTTTCAGACGCATCCTTGTTGTAGGCAATGCGGGCGTACTGCACCATGTGAGCCGGGGTCAGATTTTCTGACAGCGATGAGCCGCCCGCAAAGCCGGTGCCGATGGTCATGGATGGCCCAAGATTGGTCTCGAAACCAGATGATCCCAGCGAGCAGCCGGTGTTCACTGCCACCCGAAGCGCAGGCAGAGCGGCGGCAAAGGCCATGATATGCGCCTCGTTGTGCGAATGGATCGCCGCCGAATGGCCGCGCCCGGCGGTGCGCATCATTGACCGGGCACATGAAATTGCCTGGTTGATCCCTCCCACGCGGGCAAATGCAAGCACCGGGCACAGCTTTTCGCGCACCAGCTTTTCCTCGGGTTGCACCAGATCAACCGGCGCAAGCAGAATCCTGGCTCCCGGGGCGCTGAAACCCGCCTCGCGGGCAATGATCGCAGCATCCTTGCCGATCATTGCGGTATTAAAGCCGTGCGCGCCGAACAAAAGCGTGCGCAGCTTGTCGGTTTCTGCGGGCGTGCAAACATGCGCGCCTTCTGCCTTGAGCGCCGCAAGCAGCGCATCTGCG
>JBBRVJ010000236.1:0-5065 GCA_038246975.1 Rhodobacterales bacterium
AAGCCGCCCATGCCGATGGTCTTGTTGGCGGCCTGCGGGGTGACCAGCAGCAGCGGCGTATGGTTCCAGTAGGCGGTTTTCACCGGCGTCACGAAGTTGGTGACCCCCGGCCCGTTCTGCGCGATCATCATGCTCATCCGGCCGCACGCACGGGTATAGCCGTCGGCCATCATTCCGCCCGAGCCTTCATGCGCACAGTCCCAGAACGTGATGCCCGCCTTGGGGAACAGGTCGGAAATCGGCATGAAGGCCGACCCGATGATCCCGAAGGCATGGGCGATCCCGTGCATTTGCAGGGTTTTCACAAAGGCTTCTTCGGTGGTCATCTTCATGGCGCAATCCTTCTGGTTGGGCGCACCTTAAGGGCAGCGCGCAGCCCTCCGTAGGGCCAGACATCTTAGGCGGATAAGGCCAGCGCGCGCCCGATCCGCCCAATGCCTTCGGGGATTTTCGCAGGCGCAATCGACGAATAGGCCAGCCGGTAGAATTGCGATGGCCCACCGGGCGCATAAAACGCCGCCCCCGGTTCGATCAGCACCCCCTGCCCGCGCAAATCCCGCGCCAGAACCGACGTATCGACCCCTGCCGCCTCCATCCAGAAACTCGACCCGCCGAACGCGCCGCGCCCCGCGATCGTCAGCCCCGCCTCGGCAATCGCATCGTCCATCACCTGCCGGCGGCGCCGATAGGCCGCCTGCATCCGGTTGATCAGCGCATCATAATGGCCAAGGCTCAGGAAATACGCGACCGTGCGCTGCACATGGCCGGGAGGGTGACGCAGAATGGCGGTGCGCAGGCTGCGCGCCTCGCGGATGAAACTGGCGGGGCCGACCAGATAGCCCAGCCGCAACCCCGGAAACAGCGATTTCGACAGGCTGCCCGCATGGATCACCCGGCCCTCGGTGTCCAACGACTTCAGCGACGGCGACACCGATTTCAGGAACGACATCTCGAATTCATAGTCATCCTCGACGATCACGAAATCCTGCGCAGACGCCGCCGCAAGAAACGCCATCCGCCGGTCCAGCGGCATCGTGGCGTTGGTCGGGCAATGGTGGCTGGCCGTCGTGAACACCACATCCGCAGGCGGCAGCGCGTCGGGCGGCAGGCCCTGCGCGTCCACATCCACCCCCGTCACCTGCGCCTGCGTCATGCCCAGAATCGCGCGCAACCCCGGATAGCACGGGTTTTCGATCACCGCCCGCCGGCCCGGACCCAGCAACACCTGCGCCGCCAGCCACAACCCGTTCTGCGCGCCCATCGTCAGCAAGACCTGATCCGGCTCGGCCTCGATCCCCCGGCGCGGCAACAGGGTGCGGATCAGCGCCTCGATCAGCAACGGGTCGTCGGCGTCGATATAATCCGTGGTAAGCGCCGCAAAGTCGCGTTTGCCCAGCGCGCGCAGCGCACAGGCCCGCCAGTTCTGGTGATCGAACAGCGCCGCATCCGCCTGCCCATAGATGAACGGATAAGGATAATCCCGCCAATCCGCCGGTTTCGCCACCGCCCCCTGCGCCGAAAACCGCCCGCCCGTCAGCGCGGTGTAATCCACCGCCTCGCGCCGCTGCGGAGCCTTGGCAAAGCTGGGGGGCTTTGGTGCTGTGTCCGAGACGAAGTAACCGGAGCGGCCCCTGGCCGTCAGATAATCCGACGAAACCAACTCGGCAAAGGCCAGCGTCACCGTGATCCGGCTCAGGCCCAGATGGTCCGCCAACCCGCGCGACGACGGCATCTTGTCGCCTGCCCGAAACCGACCGGCAAGAATGCCATCGCTGACCATCGCGCGGATGCGCTGCTGCAAGGTGCCGGGGGCGGCAGAGGTCAGAAAGAACGTCTCGATCGGGATCAGCATACTGGACCTATCGGCGTCGGGGGCTGGCCCTATCAAGCCACCCCTGCCACCGAAAAGTCAACTGACGTCCCTGTTCAGCCGCCCGACAGCGTCGAGACGATACCCGACACTTGTCTGACTTAGGTTTTACCCGAACACCCGCCCCAAAGCGCCGTCAATCGCAGAGGTGATCGCGTCGATGTCATCGGGCGTGGCGATCAGCGCAGGCGACAGGCACAGCGTGTTGTTGAAACCCGGCAGAGAGCGGTTGGTCGCCCCGATGATGACCCCCTGCGCCATGCAATCGGCCACCACCGCCTGCACCTTCTTTTCGTCCGCAGGTTCCCTGGAGGCGCGGTCCGCCACCAATTCCGCCCCACAAAACAAGCCCTTGCCCCGCACATCGCCGATGACCTTGTGCTTGTCCGCCAGCGCCCACAGGTTATCCACCAGCCGCGCCCCCATGGCGTTGGTGTTGTCCAGCAAGCCCTCGTCCTCGATGATCCGCATATTCTCCAACGCCGCCGCTGGCCCCGCCGTGCAGCCGCCAAAGGTCGAGATATCGCGGAAATAGCACATCGGATCCGTGGGATCGTCCTTGAACATGTCAAAAACCGCCTCCGTGGTGACCGTGCAGGAAATCGCGGCATAGCCCGACGCCACCCCCTTGGCCATCGTCACGAAATCGGGCTGCACGCCGTAGTGCTGATAGCCGAACCATGTGCCGGTGCGGCCTACCCCACACACGACCTCGTCGATGTGCAACAAGACGTTGTACTTGCGGCAGATTTCCTGAACGCGGGTCCAGTAACCCTCAGGCGGCACGATCACGCCGCCGCCCGCCGTGATCGGCTCCAGCACCAGCGCGCCCACCGTATCGGGGCCCTCGCGCAGGATCACCTCTTCGATCGCATCCGCTGCACGAACGCCATAGTCGGCCACATCCCATTGTTTTCTATACTCAAGACAATGCGGAACCTCGACAAAACCGGGGGTAAAGGGGCCATATTGCATCGCCCGCTGCGGCTGACCCGCCGAAGACAGGGCGGTGATCGTGGTGCCGTGATAGTCGCGGTCGCGATACAAGATCTTGTATTTGCGGCCCCCGTGATGCCGCGCCGAAATCTGGCGGACCATCTTGTAGACCTTCTCGTTCGCCTCGGACCCCGAGTTCGAATAGTAGACGCGCGACATGCCCGGCATTTTCGAGATCAACTTTTCCGCGAACAAGGACCCTGGAATCGAGCCTGCCGAATTGGAGAAATAGTTCATCTTGACCAATTGGTCATAGACCGCCTTGGCAATGGATTCGCGCCCGTAGCCCACATTGACGGTCCACACCCCACCGGACACGGCATCCAGATGCTCCTTGCCCTTGGCATCCCAGACCCGCATGCCGCGACCTTCGACGATGATCCGCGGATCGACGGTTTCGAAGGGTTTGTGCTGTATCAGGTGATGCCACAAATGGGCGCGATCCGCCTCGATCACATGGGAAAGGTCGTTCTTGTTGATCTGGTCGTTCATGCAGGTCCCCTTCGCGGCGCAGTTGCACGATCATCGGGGATTGTGACTTGGTCGAATAGGGCCAGACGTGCAGCTATGTTAAGGCCAGAGCAGCCGGGGGTTTTGCGTCCCCACCGGTCACCGAGGAGCGCTATTTTAGTATTTATTTGCAATGTTTTACCGATTTTTGCCAGATGGTCAGCCAAACCTGTCCGACGTGGAACAGCCTCCTTCAAACCCGGCAGGATGGACGCCCGAACATTTCTTCGGACTCAGAGAAGGATGTCGCTCACCATCGCCAACGGCCTGCCGGTCAGGCTGGGCTGACCGTCGGTGACCCCATCGCCGGTGAAATCCAACGACAGGACCCCCGCACCAGAGCGCAACCCGCCCGCGACATCGCCGAAGGCCGCCGAGCGGGCGAACAGGAACTGCTTGTTCCCCAGAACCTCGCTGTTAACGTCAAGCGCCTGCAGGTTGATCACTTCCAGCCGGTGACCGAAATCGGTGATCACATCGTGCGTGGCGCCCTGACCTGATTTTCTGGTCGGATCCAGTGGCCATTTCCCGTGCTGCTTGTCAAGAATGACTCGGATGGTCCTTCGATCCCGATGAAGCGCGCGATGAGATCCTGTCGCGACGGATCGGGCTGAAAGAACTGGATGTTATCGAGATCATGCAGCGATCGATCGAGGTGCAGGCCGGATTTCGCAGCATCGACCACGACGGCGACGGCGTGATGGAATTTGCGTCGTCCGTCCTGTCCGGTCCGGGGCAACGTGATGGCCCGTACTGGCCCCAAGAAGACGGCAAACCCAACAGCCGGTTGGCATAGAGATTGCCATGGCAGCGGCAGATGATGTGAGCGGAGAGGGGGTTGATCAGGACCCGAACCCTTATCTTGGTTACGACTTCCGTATCTTGACCAAACAAGGGCCCGAATGCGCCGGGCGGTGCCTACGATTACGTCGTTAACGGGGCTCTGTCGCGCAAATCGCTTGATGGTCAAGGTTCCCCTTCCCCCGGACAGACTTATCCCACGGTTTCAGTCACGGGTATGCCGATCGCGGTGAAGCCGTTCAGCATAGCCATGCGGCTCTGGGGCCACCTGACGGTCGAAGTCCCGAGCGGCCAGACGTTGGCCCCGCAGTTTGACACAGTGCATCCGATCGTCGGGAAAACGATCCCCCGGATCGTTTTCTGATCCTCCTCATGTCTCGACGCGGCTTCGGCGCTGATACCCGCTCCATCTGCGCCAGATCGTCCGGCCGAAGCGTTTGATGCGCGCATAGCCTCGTTCCGCGCGATCGCGCCGGGACTGTCGGGCTTCCAGGGCTTTGCGTTCTTACGGGGCGGAATGATGGCCGCAGCCCCCTGTGCGGCAATGGCATCGAAGCACTTGCGGGTGTCGAAGGCCCCGTCGGCGGTGATGCTGGCGATCTCTTGTCTGATCCACGAGAGGGAATGTTGACCTTCAGCGTCTTTTGCCTTCGGCTCAGGGTGCTGAAGTTCGGCACCGACCAGTCCGGACTGGTCAGGCGCAACAGGCTCTCGACAAACCCTCCTCGCCATGGTCGCCCGGACCGTCGCCCATCGGGCTTGAACTGCTGGCGCCACGGTGGGCAACCGTTCCCATGGCTCGATCTGCCTGAGCGCCATGCCGAACAGCACCTTTAGGGTGAGGCAAGTTTGGATCGCGTTCGTCGGAAAAACCATTCGCAAGGGATT
>JBBRVJ010000237.1:0-5001 GCA_038246975.1 Rhodobacterales bacterium
ATCAGCAAGCGAGAGGCGACAGACAATGGCAATGCGGCGGATCGTTCTGGGGTTGGCGGCGCTGGCCGTGGTAGCAGGAGGCGTGGCGTGGGTCGTGACGGCACCAGGTCTGACCCATTCGGCGGCGGTCGCTGGGCTGACTGGGGATGCGGTGGCGGGCAAGACTGTGTTCATCGCCACGGGCTGCGCATCGTGCCATATGGCACCGGGGGCCGAGGGCGACGCGCAGCTTGTGTTGGCCGGGGGCAAACCGTTTGCCACGGCATTCGGCACGTTCAATGCGCCCAATATCTCGTCCGATACCGAGCATGGGATCGGCGGCTGGACCCCCACCGAACTGGCAGGGGCGGTGATGGATGGGGTGTCGCCATGGGGCACGCATTACTATCCGGCGCTGCCCTACACCGCTTACAACAAGATGGTCCCGCAAGACATGGCCGACCTTGCCGCCTACATAGCCACCCTGCCAGCCGATGCGACGCCGAACAAGCCGCAAGAGATACGCTTTCCTTACAACATCCGCCGATCCTTGGGCGGCTGGAAGGCATTGTTTGTTCGCGACGATTGGGTGCTGACCGATGCGCCGACGCCTGAACTGGAACGCGGGCGGTATATTGTCGAGGCGCTGGCCCATTGTGCCGAATGCCACACGCCGCGCAATGCCTTGGGCGGGTTGCAGCGCGCCTCGTGGATGGGGGGTGCGCCCAACCCCGAAGGCAAGGGCCTGATCCCGAACATCACGCCGGGCGAGCTGAACTGGACCGAGGCCGAGATTGTCGAATACCTGACCACAGGCTTCACGCCCGAATATGACTCGGTTGGCGGGTCGATGGTGCATGTGCAGGAAAACATGGCGCGGCTGCCCGACAGCGACCGCGCGGCAGTTGCGGCCTATCTGAAGGCGATCCCGAGCGTTCCATGATTCTGACCGGCCAATCGCAGCCGTTCGCAGAACCCAACTAAACCCGCCCGAGTTTGGCCATCCGTGCGTTGCGCAACTGCGCGAAATCGTCGCCTGCGTGATAGCTGGACCGGGTCAGGGGTGTGGCCGAGACCATCAGGAAGCCTTTGCCATAGGCAGCGGTTTCATAGGCCTTGAATTCATCCGGGGTGACAAAGCGGTCAACCCGGTGGTGCTTCGGCGTGGGTTGCAGATACTGGCCGATGGTCAGAAAATCGACATCCGCCGCGCGCAGGTCGTCCATCACCTGACCGACTCCCTGCCGGTCCTCTCCCAGACCCACCATGATGCCGGATTTGGTGAACATCGCGGGGTCCAGTTCCTTGACCCGCTGCAATAGCCGCAGCGAGGCGAAATAGCGCGCACCGGGGCGCACCTCGGGGTACAGGCCCGGCACGGTTTCAAGGTTGTGGTTGAACACGTCGGGACGGGCCGCCACCACGGTTTCCAGCGCGGAGGCTGGGCATTTCAGGAAATCGGGGGTCAGAATCTCGATCGTGGCGCCCGGCGCATGACGGCGAATGGCGCGGATCGTCATGGCGAAATGCTCCGCCCCGCCATCGTCCAGATCGTCGCGGTCCACCGAGGTGATCACCACATGGTTCAGGCCCAGTTCGGCGACGGCTTGGGCCACCTTGGCGGGCTCGAACGGGTTCAGCGCGCGGGGCTTGCCGGTCGCGACATTGCAAAAGGTGCAGCCGCGCGTGCAGATATCGCCCATGATCATCATCGTCGCGTGGCCCTGCGACCAGCATTCGCCGACGTTCGGGCAACCAGCCTCTTCGCAAACCGTGACCAGTTTCTTGTCGCGCAAGATATCGCGCGTTTTCTTGTAGCCATCAGAGGTTGGGGCCTTGACCCTGATCCAGTGCGGTTTCTTGGGCTGGGCGTTGTCGGGGCGGTGGGCCTTTTCGGGGTGGCGTTCGTCGGGCAGGCTAAGATCGCGCAACATGTTTTCTCCCTGAGACCTGCATGGATAGAAAGTAATGTCCCTTGGGGGTGAAGGCAACCGGGCGATTCCGGGATGTTGACCTGCAAAAAGGCCGCAGCGACGGCCATCGGAGGGGCTATGACGAAAAAACTGATCGCCGAGGCGTTGGGGACCTTGATCCTTGTGCTGTTCGGCTGCGGATCGGCGGTGCTGATGGGGGCGCAGATCGGGATGCTGGGCATCGCGCTGGCCTTCGGGCTGGCGATTGTCGCTGCGGCTTACGGGTTGGGCGCGATCTCGGGCGCGCATCTCAACCCGGCGGTGTCGCTGGGCATGGTTGCGGCGGGTCGGATGAGCGTGACCGAGTTCGCAGGTTATGCCGTGGCGCAATGTGCCGGGGCGTTTCTGGGGGCGCTGGTGCTGATGCTGATTGCCAGCGGCAAGGCGGATTACTCGGTGGCGACGAATGGGCTGGGCAAGAACGGCTACGGCGTGGGGTATCTGGGCGAGTACACCCTGACCGCCGCGCTGATCTTTGAATTCGTGATGACGTTTCTGTTCGTCACGGTGATTCTGGGTGCCACCGCCAGCGGTGCGCCGGGGGCGATGGCGGGATTGGCGATCGGGCTGACGCTGGCCGCGATTCATCTGGTGGGCATCAATGTGACCGGTGTTTCGGTGAACCCTGCGCGGTCGTTTGGCCCGGCGGTTCTGGTGGGCGGCAAGGCGCTGGCCGATCTGTGGGTGTTCATCGCGGCCCCGCTGGCGGGCGGTGCGGTCGCCGGGCTGGTCTACAAGGCCGGGCTGACCAAAGCCTGAACCGAAACTCGGGGCGCGTCACGCGGACGCGCCCCGATCCTGCTAACCGATCAGCGGACCTGACCGGCCATAAGTTTCGTCATAGTGCCGCCGCAGCCGCATCAGTGCGATGCGCAGCACGATCTTGCCGGACCGCGCAGCCCAGCCCATGCGGCGTTCTGCAGCCTCGATTCCCTCCAGAAAACAGCAGACCCGCAGCGCCACGTCGCCCAAGCCCGGCCCCAGATCGCGCAACGCCAGCGCCACGCGGTCACGCGCCGCGCGCGGCCCCTCGGCCCCTCCCGCATCGGGGCGATAGCCGCCGCGATCCGACCCGGTCAGGAACCTGTCCCAGTTCTGCGCCACCCTTGGCCCCATCTGCGCCGCCTCGAAATCCTCGCGCAAGCGTTCCGCCGCCTCGACCAGATCGGGGTCCAGAAACGGCTTGCCGTCCTTGTCGCGGCGGCGCCCCAAGGCCGCGACCGGGCTTTCCGCCAGATTGTAGCGCAGCTTGCGCGGGCCTTCGTCAGTCGTGATCTCGCGTTCGGCCCAGTCGCGGTGCTGATCGGCAAAGGGGGTTGCGGCCTCTGCCAGACCCGGCACGCCTTCCGCGTCCATCATCCGTTTCAGGGCCAATCTGCCAGTGGCGGTCAACTCGTAACTGGTGACGCGCCCCGTTTTGCGGCACACGATCCAGTCTTTCAACGCAAAGGCCTGTGCGATGGTGCGTTCCACCACCCCGGTGCGCGCGGTGCGCCCATCGGGAAATTCGCGCATCACCACCGCCTTTTCCATGTCGGGCGCAATTGCCAGAACGGCGCCCGGTTCCGCCAGACGGCGCAGGATGCGACGGCCCTCGCGCAGGATGGTGGCTTCGTCGATGGGAAGGGTGTGGGATCGGATCGGGGCTGACATGGCAGTCTCCTTGGTGCAATCAGGATCGGGGCGGGCCCCCTGCCCGTGCGACAGCGCAGCCAGCGCCTCGTCCATCAGAGGATCGTCGCGGCGGCTTTCATAGCGGCGCACCTGTCGCATCACGGTCGAGGCATGCCGACCTTCGCGACGGGCCAGCGCCCGCAGCGACAGCCCCTCGTCGGTGTGAGCAAGATACAGGCGCACGGCAGGCGGTAGCCAGGCCGGCAGGGGGAAAGGTGCAGTCAGGTTCAGTTGCATGTCGGGTTTCCACGCTGTGCCGTTCGGCTTTGCCGTGATTTCTTGCACTTTTTCAACCGTGAGTGGCATTGGTTACCCAAAGGTTAATATCTGAACCTTTTCCGATAATTGTTTCTAAATCCTAAACAAAGGCCAAACATGCGCACGGATGAAACAATGAAACGCAACGCCCGGTTGTGATGGTGCAAGGTACGCTTCTTGCAATTGGAGTTCTGCCATGACCGACATCCGCGCCCTGTTGTCCGACTTGCGCCGCCCCCGGCTTTTGATCCGTGCCGCGCGTTTTGGCTTGGGCGATTATCGCCGTGACCGCGACCTCAAGCGGTTGATTGACGGGTCAACAGCCCCCCACCGCACCTTGCCGCGCCTGTTGGACGAAGAACAGCGGATCGAACAGATCCGGCGCAGCGGCGACGCAAGTTACTCCGTGGGCCGTCATATCGAGTTGCTGATCGCGCTGATGGCCGAGGCGCGGCTGTTGCCGCGCGGCGATCTGGCGGTGTGAATCGGCAAAGGCCCGCAGGTTTCCCTGCGGGCCTTTGTTCGGCGTCCGGCAACAATGTCAGATGAACGCATCCGGCATTTCGGACTTGCGACGTGCGACATAGGCATCCAGCGCCTCGCGCATGCCCTCGTCCAGCGGCGGGGCCTGATAGTCGCCCAGCATCTTCTTCACGCGTTCCCCGGCCAGCGCCTGCGTGTCGCGCGCGCCTTCCTCGTACCATGTCTCGAACGGTTTGTAGTCGAACAGATCGCTGCGCCAGAAGGCGGATTTGAAGTTGGCTTGCGTGTGTTCGCAGCCAAGGTAATGGCCGCCCGGACCCACCTCGCGGATCGCATCCATCCCTTGGCCGTTCTGATCCATGATGATCCCCTTGGCCAGGTGATGCAGGGTGCCCAACTGGTCGGCATCCATGACATATTTCTCGTAAGAACTGACCAGCCCCCCCTCCAGCCACCCGCAGGCATGCAGCATGAAGTTGACCCCCGCCAGCAACGCCATGTTCAGGCTGTTCGCGGTTTCATAGGCCGCTTGCGCGTCGGGCAGCTTTGATCCGCAAAACGCGCCGCCGCTGCGATAGGGAAGGTTCATCCGCCGCGCCAACTGCCCTGCGCCATAGGTGATATGCGCGGCCTC
>JBBRVJ010000238.1:0-4944 GCA_038246975.1 Rhodobacterales bacterium
CTCGTAATGGCCGTCATGGTTGTCGTATGTCGGGTTTTGCGACGAGCCGCCGGTATAGCCCGACACCACGCCCTTGACCCCCGGCACCGGTTCGAAGTCGGACTCGACGCACCAGAAGCATCCCCCTGCGACAATCGCCTTCTCGGTGGCGGCCTGGGCACCCCCCGCCAGCATCAGCATCACAACAGCGGCGATTTTCAACATGGGGTCACTCCTACAGGTTGATTTGATTGTGACCCGCAGTCCCCGTCAGGTCCACTCACCCCCGCGTGAGGTCACGGCACAGTGAACCACCCCCTTCACCTTGCAACAAACCCGGCCTAGCTTGGGCAAAACGGGGGTATCCATGCCAGAAAATGTTTCAGAGACCGACAATGTTTCAACCCATCAGGCCGAAGACGACGCACGCAATGAAACGATCCTGATTTATGTGAACGGCCGGATCGTTCCCAAGGCGCAGGCGGTGGTGTCGGTCTATGATTCCGGCTTCATGATGGGCGACGGGGTGTGGGAGGGGATAAGGCTGTATGACGGTCGCTGGACCTTCCTTGACGAACACATCGAACGGCTGTTCGAGGCTGCCAAGGCCATCGACCTGGATATCCGCCTGACCCCGGATCAGGTGATGCAGGCCGTTTTCGACACGCAGGCCGCCAATGCGATGACCACCGACGCCCACGCCCGCCTGATGGTGACGCGCGGGGTCAAGACCCGACCCTTTCAGCATCCCCGACTGGCGCAGCAGGGCCCGACGATGGCGATCATCATGGAGCATAGCCGCCAGAAACTGCCCCGCCCGATCAAGCTGGCGACCGTGCCGCATCTGCGCGGGTTGCCGATGACGCAGGACCCCAAGCTGAATTCGCATTCCAAGCTGAATTGCATTCTGGCCTGCATCGCCGCCGAAAAGGCCGGCGCGGACGAGGCGCTGATGCTGGATGTGCATGGCTTTGTGAACACGACGAATGCCTGCAACTTCTTTGTGGTCAGGAAGGGGCAGGTGTGGACCAGCACCGGCGACTATTGCATGAACGGCATCACCCGGCAGAAGGTCATCGACCTGTGCCGCGCCAACGACATCCCGGTGTTTGAGCGAAACTTCAGTCTGGTGGACACCTACTCGGCGGAGGAGGCCTTCCTGACCGGCACCTTCGGCGCGCAGACCCCGGTTGGGACCATCGACGGGCGGGTGATCGGCACGGGGCAGATGGGGCCGGTGACGACCCGGCTGCGCAGGCTTTACAAGACTTTGGTCGGCGCGTGATGTCGGGCGAAAAGCCCGGGGTTAACCGACGCCGGTCCGACAGCCATCCGACGGAGAACCGACGTTGAACCCCCCCCCCTTGCGCATCGCCATGTGGTCCGGCCCGCGTAATCTGTCGACGGCCATGATGTATGCCTTTGCCGCGCGGGGTGATTGCGCTGTGTGGGACGAGCCGTTTTATGCGGCCTATCTCGCGGCGACCGGGATCGACCATCCGATGAAACAGGCGGTGATCGCGGCTGGTCTGCGCGATCCTGCGGCGGTGGCGGCGGCCTGCACTGGGCCGGTTCCGGGCGATAAAGCCTTGTATTATCAAAAGCATATGACTCTGCATATGATCCCGGCCTTTGACCGCAGCTTCATGTCTCACCTCACCAACGTCTTTCTGATCCGCCATCCGGCGCGCGTTGTCGCAAGCTACGCCCGCAAACGCGAATCCCCTACTCTGGCCGATATCGGGTTCACCCGGCAGGCAGAGTTGTTTGATGAGGTTTCTCAGGGGCTTGGCCGGGTTCCCCTTGTCATCGATTCCGCCGATATCCGCGCAAACCCTGCCGCCGCGTTGACGGCGTTGTGTGCTGCACTGGCTATTCCCTATACCACGTCTATGCTGACTTGGTGCGCTGGCCCCAAGCCCTATGACGGCGCATGGGCGCCGCATTGGTACAACGCAGTTCACGCCTCTACCGGGTTCGAAGACCCCGAAGGCCCGCTGCCAACCCTCGATCCCGTTCATCAGGCTTTGTCGGATCAGGCGTTGCCCGCGTATCATCAGCTTTCCGCCCATAAAATACGCATCTGATCTGCTAATGATCGTAAATTTAACAGAAACCACCAGAATCCGCCCATTATCCGCGCCAGTGATTGATCAAACATCCATCTCCGCCACTCTGACCGCAACGGAGGACCGATGTTTGACCTGACACCAGATGCCCGGATGCAGCGCAGCCAAGGCCGCGCCAGTGTCGGCTTTGCCGCGCGGAACGGGTCTGCAAAACTGGCGACGCTGCACCAGTCCGGCTCGGCCAAGGCGATGCTGCCACGGGTCGCGGGAACCGTGCCAGAGGTGGTTTTCCTGAACACCTCGGGCGGGTTGACCGGGGGCGATACGCTGGTCTATCACCTTGATATCCCGGCAAAAACCGAAGTCACCGCCACGACGCAAACCGCAGAGCGCGGCTATGCGACCACAGGCGGTCAGGCCCGCGTTTCCGTGACGGCAAGAGTCGGCGCGGGGGGCAGGCTCAACTGGTTGCCGCAGGAAACGCTGATCTACGAGGCGGCGAATGTTTCCCGTGAAACAACGGTCGACCTTGACGCGGGTGCCACTTGCCTGATGGTCGAAACCATCGTTCTGGGCCGTCACGCCATGGGGGAACGCCCGACAACTGCCCGACTGACCGACCACCGGATGATCCGGCGCGAAGGCAGACCCGTCTGGACCGAGACGCTGAAACTTGACGAAACCGCGCTGTCTTTGACTTCCCAACCCGCCATCCTTGGCGGCGCGCGCGCCTTTGGGGTCATAGCCTTGGTAGCCCCCGGCGCGCAGGACGCAACCGGCAGTATCCGCAGCCTGCTTACCGAACCCGGTTGTCAATCGGCCGCCTCGGGTTGGGATGGCAAGCTGCTGGTCCGCATCCTCGCCCATGACGGCTGGCCCCTGCGCCGCCAAACCGCCCGTGTGTTGCGCGCGCTGAACCGCACATTGCCGCGCGTCTGGCAGATGCAGGGAGTTGACCTGTGAACCTCACCCCGCGCGAGCGTGAAAAGCTTCTGGTGTCGGTCGCCGCCATGGTCGCGCGCGGCAGGCTGACGCGCGGCGTCAAGCTGAACCACCCCGAAGCCATTGCCCTGATTACCGATTTCGTCGTTGAAGGCGCGCGCGATGGCCGCTCGGTCGCCGATCTGATGCAGGCCGGCGCGCATGTGATCACCGCCGATCAATGCATGCAGGGCATCCCCGAGATGATCCAATCGGTACAGGTAGAGGCGACCTTTCCCGATGGCACCAAACTGGTCACCGTCCATCACCCCATCCGCTGAGAGGCTGACATGAAACGTGTTCTGACTGTCATTCTGGCCCTGTCCCCCGGTGCAGCCCTTGCCCATGCCGGGCCTCACAGCCTTGGCTGGGGCGACACGATCCGCCACGCCATCAGCCAACCCGACCATGCGCTTACACTGATCGCCGTCCTGACCCTGTCCGTCGCCATCCTGATTCTGGTCCGCCGCAGATGATCCCCGGTCAGATTTTCGCGGCTGAAGGTCATATCACTCTGAACGCCGGGTCCAAGGCGCTGACCCTGATGGTCGCCAACACCGGCGACCGCCCGGTGCAGGTCGGCAGCCATTACCACTTTGCCGAGGCGAATCCCGGCCTTGATTTCGACCGCACCGCCGCGCGCGGCAAGCGTCTGGATATCGCCGCAGGCACCGCCGTCCGGTTTGAACCCGGCCAGACCCGCGAGGTGCGGCTGGTCCCCTATGGCGGGTTGCGCCGGGTCTATGGCTTCAACGGGCAGGTGATGGGGGACCTTGGCAAATGACGTTTGGCAAAGTGCCAGCACGACAAAGCCTGGCCGGCCGCGGGCGGAAGGAACACTTGCGCGATGCGCAAATGGTCCGCGCCGCCAGAACCCGCGCGGTCCTGAACCGGGCGCCGCCGCAACAGCAGAATGACCAAGATGTGCAACGCCTGTCCGATTGAAAGCGTGAAATCCAGCATGATGTCGCGGAGGTCCCTGTTCCGGGGCGCTGCCGCTGCGGGTGTGGCCAGCGCGGCGGACAACAGGTTCCGGGCCTGATCCCCGCAAACAGGAGAGCCCATGTCCACCCGCATCGCCCGCGCCGACTATGCCGCAATATATGGCCCTACCACGGGCGACCGCCTGCGCCTTGGCGATACCGACCTGATCATCGAGGTCGAACGCGATCTGACCACTTACGGCGAAGAGGTCAAGTTCGGCGGCGGCAAGGTCATTCGCGACGGCATGGGCCAAAGCCAGATCACGCGGGCAGGGGGGGCGGTCGATACCGTCATCACCAACGCGCTGATCGTGGATCATTCCGGCATCTACAAGGCCGATGTGGGCCTCACGGACGGTCTGATCCACAAGATCGGCAAGGCGGGCAACCCCGACACGCAATCAGGCGTCGACATCATCATCGGTCCGGGAACCGAGATCATCGCGGGCGAAGGCCGCATCCTGACCGCCGGCGGCATGGACGCCCATATCCACTTCATCACCCCGCATCAGGCCGAAGATGCCCTGCATTCCGGCATCACCACCATGCTGGGCGGTGGCACGGGCCCCGCACATGGCACGCTCGCCACCACCTGCACCCCCGGCCCCTGGCACATCGCGCGGATGCTGCAGGCGCTGGACGCCATCCCGATGAACTTCGGCCTGTCGGGAAAAGGCAACGCCAGCCAACCGGCGGCGCTGGTCGAAATGGTCACTGCCGGCGCATGCGCGTTGAAACTGCACGAGGATTGGGGCACCACCCCCGCCGCCATCGACTGTTGCCTGTCGGTGGCCGACGACATGGACGTGCAGGTGATGATCCACACCGACACGTTGAACGAAAGCGGCTTCGTCGAGAATACTTTGGCGGCCATCAAGGGCCGCACCATCCACGCCTTCCACACCGAAGGCGCAGGCGGCGGTCACGCGCCC
>JBBRVJ010000239.1:0-4894 GCA_038246975.1 Rhodobacterales bacterium
GGCGGGCGTCAGGGGGTCGCTGCTGCTGGCACCAGAGGGGATCAACGGCACGATCGCCGGAACGCGCGACGGGATTGATACCGCCGTGGCCGCCATTCGTGCCTTGCCGGGGTGTGGAGGACTGATCTGCAAGGAAAGCGCAACTCAGACCATGCCCTTCCGCCGCTTGAAGGTCCGGTTGAAGCGGGAAATCGTCACGATGGGGCAGCCGGACGTCGATCCGCTGGCCGCCGTCGGCCATTATGTCGCGCCGCAGGACTGGAACGCGCTGATTGCGGCATCCGACGTGGCAGTGATCGACACCCGCAACACCTATGAAGTGGCTATCGGCACGTTTCAGGGCGCGGTTGATCCGCAGACCGAGGCGTTCGGCGATTTTCCCGCGTGGTGGCAGGCCAACCGCGATCGGTTTGCGGGCAAACGGATCGCGATGTTCTGCACGGGCGGCATCCGGTGCGAGAAATCGACGAATTACCTTCTGGGGCTGGGGGTTACGCAGGTATATCACCTTCAGGGCGGTATTTTGAATTATCTGGAACATGTGCCGCAGGACCAAAGCCTGTGGCAAGGCGAATGTTTTGTGTTCGATGACCGCGTGTCGGTGGGCCACGGGTTGCAAACCGGCAATCACGCCCTGTGCCGCGCCTGCGGGCGGCCCCTGACCGAAACGCAGCGGACCGGCCCGGGCTATGAACAAGGGGTCAGCTGCGCCGTTTGCGTCACGGAATACTCGGAGGAAGACCGTGACAGGTTTCGGATGCGTCAACGTCAGATGCGCCTTGCCGCCGCACGGGGGGCGGATCATCTTGACCAGTAGCCCGCGCGGGCGTTCCATGCTACGGGCAGCCCATGAACCCGATCCCCACCAAAGATTTGATCCTGCAATGGATCGCAGATAACCCCTCCCTGTCGGCCAAGCGTGACATCGCCAAGGCGTTCGGCATCAAGGGCGACGCCCGTATCGACTTGAAGCGCCTGCTGCGCGAGATGGAGGCGGACGGCGCGCTGGATCGCCGCGCCAAGCATTTCCGCGAACCGGGCACTCTGCCGCCCGTGGCCGTTCTGATGGTGCTGGCCCCCGACGCGCAAGGCGATCTGTTCGCGCAGGCGATGGAGGAGGGCGTGGACGACTCGCCCCGCATCCTGATCATTCCACAGCGCGGCGAACCTGCCTTGGGGCAGGGCGACCGGATCCTGGCGCGGCTGACGGCAGTCGAATTTGCCGATCACGCCTATGAAGCGCGGCTGATCCGCAAGATCGGGTCGAACCCGCTGAAAGTGCTGGGCGTGTTCCGCAGCACCGACGAAGGCGGGCGGATCGTGCCGATCGACAAGGGGGCCGACAAGGAATGGCGCGTGGCGCGCGATGCGATGAACGGGGCCAAGGACGGCGAGTTGGTCGAGGCCGAACAGGTCGGCAACCGTCGCATGGGTTTGCCACAGGCGCGGATCGTGGCAAGGCTGGGTGATCCTTCGGGGGCCAAAGCGGTCAGCCTGATTGCTA
Organism: Rhodobacterales bacterium; assembly: GCA_038246975.1. Classification (GTDB taxonomy): domain Bacteria; phylum Pseudomonadota; class Alphaproteobacteria; order Rhodobacterales; family Rhodobacteraceae; genus JAIYDJ01. Next base: position 1,505 of record JBBRVJ010000239.1, read on the forward strand.
TTCACCAGCACGGCATCCCGGACCAGTTCCCCGATACCGTGATCGCCGAGGCGGATGCTGCGCAGCCTGCCCTGCTGGGCGACCGCGAGGACTTGCGCGACCTGCCATTGGTCACCATCGACCCCGTCGACGCCCGCGACCGTGACGATGCGGTGTTTGCGCAAAGTGATCCCGATCCGAAAAACCCCGGCGGTCATGTCGTCTGGGTAGCCATCGCCGACGTCGCGCATTACGTCCGCCCCGGGTCTGCATTGGACCGCGAGGCGCGCAAGCGCGGCAACTCGACTTATTTCCCGGACCGCGTGGTGCCGATGCTGCCCGATACGCTGTCGGGCGATCTGTGTTCCCTGCATCAACATGTGGACCGCCCCTGTCTGGCGGTGCGGATGGTGCTGGACGCGCAAGGCACCAAGATCGGCCACCGCTTTACGCGCGGGTTGATGCGGTCGCAGGCATCGCTGCATTATGGGCAGTTGCAGGACGCGCAGGACGGCAACCCGGATGCGGTCACCGCCCCCTTGATGGAGCAGGTGATCACGCCGCTGTATGCCGCCTATGCCACGACAAAGTTTGCCCGCGCGGTGCGTCAACCCCTCGACCTCGATCTGCCGGAACGCAAGATCATCCTGTCGGACGAAGGACAGGTTCTGTCGGTCGCCTTCCGCGACCGGTTCGATGCGCACAAGCTGATCGAAGAGTTCATGATCCAGGCCAACGTCGCGGCGGCGGAGGAGTTGCTGCGCCTGAAACAGCCCCTGCTGTTCCGCGTCCACGAAGAACCCAGCCCCGAAAAGCTGGAGGCACTGCGTGAGGTGGCCGAGGCTTCGGGATTTACCCTCGCCAAGGGTCAGGTGCTGCAAACCAGCCATCTCAACCGGCTGCTGGCGCAGGCGCAAGGAACCGAGTTTGACGAGTTGATGAACATCACCACCCTGCGCAGCATGACGCAAGCCTACTATCACCAACAGAACTTCGGCCATTTCGGGCTGGCGTTGCGCAACTATGCCCACTTCACCAGCCCGATCCGCCGCTATTCCGACCTGATCGTGCACCGCGCACTGATTGCGGGGCATGGCTGGGGCACCGACGGGCTGTCGAGGGCCGACATCGACATCCTTGACGAGACCGCCAAGCTGATCTCGGACGCCGAACGCCGCAGCATGGCGGCAGAGCGCGATACCAACGACCGATATCTGGCGGCGTTTCTGGCCGACCGCGTGGGGGCCGAATTCACCGGCCGCATCTCTGGCGTGCAGCGGTTCGGGCTGTTCGTAAAGCTGGACGAAACCGGGGCGGATGGGCTGATCCCGATGCGGTCGGTGGGGCGCGAGTTTTTTCACTTCGACGCGCAGACCAACACGCTGACCGGGGCCGATACCGGCGTCACCATCGGCATCGGACAGCGCGTGACCGTGCGTCTGGCCGAGGCGGTTCCGGTGACGGGTGGCCTGATGCTTGACCTGCTGATGCTGGAGGATCGGAACCTGCCGACGGGCCGCCCGTCCAAGGGCGGCTATACCCCGCGCAAACCGGGCAAGTTCGCGGCGCGCGAGGCAAAGCGCAAAGTGATCCGCAAACGGCACTGATTGCCTTTGCGAAGCCGCGTCTGACGGCTACATTGTCGCCAAATTGCGGACAATGGTGGGAAAACGATGCGGGTTGTTCTGTTCCTTCTGGCTTTGGGTCTGTCAATGCCCGCCAGCACCGTTCCCGCCTGCGCCGAGGGGGCATCCGGCATGACCGAAACCACAGGCTCCACCGCAGGCTTGCAGGACTGGATTTCAGCGTTTCGGGGTCGTGCGCTGGCCAAGGGCATCTCGGCGGGCATGTTTGACGCGGCGATGACCGGGCTGGAATTTCTGCCCGACGTGATCCGCCGCGACCGCAATCAGAACGAGTTCACCAAGACGATCTGGGATTATCTGGACACCGCCGTGTCGGATGACCGGATCGTGTCGGGTCAAAAGGCGATGGCCACGAACGCAGCCCTGCTTGACCGGATCGAGGCGGCTTATGGCGTCGACAAACATATAGTGCTGGCGATCTGGGGGTTGGAATCGGCTTACGGTGCGGTGCGCGGCGACATTTCCACCATCGAGGCGCTGGCGACGCTGGCTTATGACGGACGGCGTGGCGCGTTCTTCGAGGGCGAGTTGCTCGCGGCGCTGACCATCCTGCAAAGCGGCGACACCACACCCGGCAAGATGCTGGGAAGCTGGGCCGGCGCCATGGGGCATACGCAGTTCATCCCGACCTCTTATCAAACCCATGCCGTCGATTTCACCGGCGACGGAAAGCGCAACATCTGGTCGGATGATCCTGCCGACGCGCTGGCCTCGACCGCCGCTTACCTTGCGCATTTCGGTTGGACCAAGGGGCAGCCTTGGGGTGTCGAAGTCACCTTGCCCGCCGGGTTCGACTATGAACAAACCAGCGAGAGGGTCAAGAAACCGGTGGCCGACTGGCAGGCCCTGGGCGTGCGAACGGCGGGTGGCGGCGACCTGCCGGACCATGGGATTGCGTCGGTTCTTTTGCCCGGTGGGGCAAAAGGGGCGGCCTTCCTGATCTTTGCCAACTTTCAGGTCATCGAACGCTACAACACCGCCGACGCCTACATCATCGGGGTGGGCCATCTGGCGGACCGGATCATGGGCGGCCCGGCCTTTCAGGCCGCATGGCCCCGCGAATATCGCGCGCTGACCCTGCCGGAACGGATCGAGTTGCAGGAACGGCTGGCATCTGCGGGGTTTGACCCCGGCGGGGTGGATGGCAAGATCGGCCCGTTGACTATCGCGGCGGTGCAAAGGCTTCAGCGGTCCACCGGACTGATCCCCGATGGCTATCCCAGTCTTGACCTGCTGACCCGTTTGAGATGACTGGCGTCAGGGCCCAAAGCTGACGTAACCCTCGGGCCAACCCGCTACAGGAGCCAGCGATGATCCATGCCGCCACTGTTCCGCCGCTGACCCGGATGCTGACGGCGCTGCACGCCATTCTGGCCAAGGCAGACGCCCATTGCACCGCCCGCAAGATCGACCCGGCGGCCTTGCTGACGGCGCGGTTGTTTCCGGACATGTTCCCGCTGACCCGGCAAGTGCAACTGACCTGCGATTTCAGCGCCCGCGCCGCCGCCCGCCTTTCGGCGTCGGAGGTGCCGAATTTCCCCGATACCGAAACCACCTTTGACGAGCTTGCCGCCCGGATCATCCGCGCCCGCGATCATGTGAACAGCGTGGATCCTGCCGCGTTCGACGGGGCGGAACAGCGGGTGGTGACGATCAAGATGCGCGGACAGGACGTGCAGATGACCGGGTTGGACTATCTGACCATCTTTGCGCTGCCTCAGGTTTATTTCCACGCGACAACCGCCTACAACATCCTTCGTCACAA
>JBBRVJ010000240.1:0-4886 GCA_038246975.1 Rhodobacterales bacterium
ATCCTGCCCATCGGGTCGGACGTGCTTGCGCTGACTGCCATGTCGGCGTTCCGGCCCCGACGGTGGCGCGGGGCCTTGTTGCCCAAGACGGCGGTGGTGCGGTTCGACGTGCTGGAGTCCGACAAGCGCCCGGTGATGGCGGATGCCGACAGCCGGTCGGTGCGCGACGTGATCTCGGTCGAGATCCGGTCGGAACCGGGGGTGCGGCACCGCATCCTTTTTGATCCGGGCCATGGGCTGGAAGAACGCCTGATCGGCGAGCAGTTCGTCTGATCCGGGCTTGCGGTTTGTCATGACGGCAAATTCTGGGGCTCGTTTGCCGGAAATTGCGGCGATGTGACCTCGAAGCATGCATGTCCGGGGCGTCTGAGGGGGAACGGCGCCTTTCAAAAGATGATCAACATGGTGATTGATCTGGCGAGCCCAAACAAGATCTTGCGACGTTTCGCCGGGGAGAATAGCTTCGGTTGGTTTTCTGCTGCTCGAGAGGGAAGTGGTGCAGGGGTGTTTACAGCAGCGAAGGTTGATGGCCGGGCAGTTTCGGACGCTGTCGCAATTGCGTGAGGTTATCCTGGGTATGGAGCGTGATCTGGGACTGGACCGGCTGGTCGCAAACGATCGCGACCTGCTTTATGCCGTGGACAGTCTTTTCGTCAGCGAAGCGTCGCGGGTGCGGACCGAGGCGCTGCGGGCACATGCGCTGATCAAGGCGATGTCGCAGGCGACGTTCGACCGGGCTGGTCGGAATCATGTCGTCGTTGATCAATTCAATCGCCGTGCATGCCTTGGTCCCGTTCAACGGAACTCTTCAGCAAGCGATGTTCAGCTTGATGATCGGGATCGTCGCGGGTTTGGCGGGGTAGGCGGTGATGGCGCTGGGGTTGTTGATCTTTTTCCGCCGCCCGGATGCAAGCTGACGGGGCGTTCCTAGCGCCAGCTTTCCAGTTTGCGGTACAGCGTCGACGGGGACAGGTCCAGCACACGGGCGGCGCGCGGGACGGACCCGCCGTGGCGGGCCAAAGTCGCCTCGATCACCAGACGTTCGACCTCGGCCAGCGGTTTGCCCAACAATTCGTCCAGCGCCAGATTGGCCTTCGGGTCGGGGGCCGGTGCTGCGATGTTCAGCGGGGCATTCTGCGCCGTGACCAGACTGTCGGGCAGCATGTCGGGCGTGACCGTGCCGCCGTCGTTCAGTACGACCACGTTGCGGATCACGTTCAGCACCTGACGCACATTGCCCGGCCATGACAGGCCAAGGAACAGCGCCCGCACTGACGGATCAAGCCCGTCGAACTGCCGTCCCTCTTCGGCGGAAAAGCGGGCGAGCGCGGCTTCGGCGATCTCGATCACGTCATCGCCCCGGTCACGCAGCGGGGGCATGTGGATCGGTACGACGAACAGGCGGTAGTACAGGTCCTCACGGAATTGGCCGCGCCGAACGGCATCAATCGGATCTCGGTTGGTCGCACAGACGATGCGGACGTTGACCTTGCGGGGACGGGTCGCCCCCACCGGCAGAACAGTCGAGGTTTGCAGGAACCGCAACAGTTTGGTCTGCAAGGCGGGGTCCATTTCGCAAATCTCGTCCAGAAAAAGAGTGCCGCCATCCGCCGCTGCCGCAGCCCCCGGTTTGTCGGAATTAGCGCCGGTGAAGCTGCCCTTGATATGGCCGAACACTTCTGACTCCAGCAGGTCTTGGGGGATGGCGCCGCAGTTCAGCGCGATGAACGGGCCTGTGGCGCGGGCCGACCGCGAATGAACCGCCAGCGCGCACAATTCCTTGCCCGTGCCGCTTTCGCCAGTGATGAACACGGTCGCCATCGACCGGGCAACTGACCTGATCTTGCCGTGAATTCGCACCATCGCCTCGGACGAGCCGATGAAGCCGCTGGCCGAAGCACTTGGGTCCGGGGGGCGTATGACGGGGGCGCGGCGCGATGTCGACTGTGTCAGGGCGCGGGCATTATGGACGGCGTTCAACAGCCGTGCCTCGTCGAACGGCTTGACCAGAAAGTCATGCGCCCCGGCGCGCATCGCCTCGACCGCCTTGTTGATCGACCCGTTGGCGGTGATCACCACGACGCGGGTCGCGGGACGTTGGGCCAGCATCTCTTGCATCAGGTCCAGCCCGTCACGGTCGGGCAGGCCAAGGTCCAGCAGCACGATATCCGCCGCACCGGACAAAAAGGCCGCCATCCCGTTGGCAGCGGTATCGGCTACCTGCACCTCATGCCCCGCCGAGACGAGCACCGACCGATAGACCAGTTGCAGCGATGGGGTGTCCTCGATCAGCAACACCGGGGCGTGACCAACCGCGCGCGGCTTGACGGGCTGTTGCGTGTTCATGTGGGGAGCCGTCGGTCATCGCTGACCTGACTGACATATTGAATGAGACCGTCCAGCAAAGCCAAAGTCGCATGAATGGCTGCGGGCAGCATCGACAGGGTTTCCTCCTGCGCCAACTGGTTCAGGTTTTGTGCCCGATCCTGCAACCGCAAGCCGCCGGCTACCCCGGCCAGCGAAATCAGAACGTGGCTATGGTGGCGAATGGCAACCCAGTCTTGCGCTGTTCCCGCCTGCACCAACCCCCGTTCGACGCCTGACAGGTCGGCCATCAGGCGGTCAAGCAACTCGCGGCCCGTTTCCGGCCCGGTCATCTCCAGCAAACGCAGCAAGCTGCCGTCGTCCAGCAGCGGCACATCAGGCTGGCGAAGCGTGACGGCGGTTGCGATGTTCGCCTGACGCGCCTCGAACGCCCGGCGCACCGCATCGGCGAGAACATGCTGGCACATCAGCGGTTTGGACAGCATTTCATCCGCCCCCGCCGCAAGGATCGCCATCCGGTTGCTGCGCAACAGATAGGCTGTCACCGCGATCACCGGCATTCGCGCCGTGCCTCCCGGCATCGTCCGCAAACAGCGGATCACATCCAGCCCCGACAGGCGCGGCATTTCGACATCGACGATCAGCAGATCGAAATCTTCCATCTCCAGCCGCCCGACGGCTTCGACGCCGTCCTGCACCAGAACCACTTCACCGCCCAGCTTGTTGACAAAGCGGTGCAGGATCATCTGGCTGGTGGGATTGTCGTCGGCAATCAGCACCCTTTTGCCTGCCAGAACCTGATCGACGGGTTGTTCAACCGGATCGGAACCTTCTGCGATGACCAAAGGCAGGTCGACCCGTGCTTCGGCACCGGACGGGTCGAGGTTGCACAGCGCAATGCTCCCCCCCAGCCTGCGGGACAGATCGACCGCAATGTGCAGACCCATGCCGTAGCCGGGTTTCGTCATGCCGACAGGCCTGGCGCGGAACGGCAGGGAGTGCGTCATCACGCTGTCCGGAAATCCCGGCCCATCGTCGCGCACCACAAAGGTCAGCCATTCCCCGTCGCGCACCCCGATCTCGCAAGTCACCCGGCCCCGGTCGCAATACTTGAACGCGTTGCCCAGGAGGTTCGACAGGATGCGGTCCACCGCCACGCGGTCCAGCCTTACCCGCGTGGGCAGGTCGGGTTGCAGGATCATCGTAAACCTGATGTCCATCCCCAACGCCCGGCCCGACCAGCGCAGATCAAGATCGGTCAGCAGCCGCCGCAAGATGATGTCCTCGGCCGCTGCCGGTATGGCCTCGCCCAGCATCACGGTCAGGCCCTGTTCCAGCAGACGCGCCAACACTTCGCCCGAAGCTCTTACCCGTTCCATCTGAACCCGGTGCATCGGGTCCATTCTTGCAGGTTCCATCAGGCGCAGACCGCCGATCACGTCAGACAAGGCAGCCCGCAGATCATGCCCCAGCAGCACCAATGCTGCTTCGTCGCGGGGATCGACCTCGGGCAAGTCCAAGGCATCTGGCACATTGGTTTGGCGCGCGAAGCCGTTCATGGTGGTCCTGCAATGCGACTGGGGACAAGACAGTGACGTTCAGGCAACCCGTTCGGAGCAGATCCGGGGTCTTATCATCGGCTCATGGGTTTTCTCAGATCAGGGTATACGGATTGCACAATTTTTCAACCCCCGGCAGCATGACCGCCGGAGCACTTGCCAGATCGCCTAGCCGTAATGCCCCACCGGCGTGCCTGCCAGCGCCGACATGTTCAAAAGACCCCGCGCAGTGATCGAGGGGGTCACGATATGCGCCCGGTTGCCCATGCCCATCAGGATCGGCCCGACCTCCAGCCCATCGGCCTTGTGGCGCAGGATGTTGCGCGCGGCGTTGGCGGCATCGGTGAACGCGAAGATCAGGATGTTCGCCGCCCCCTCCATCCGCGAATTGGGATAAATGCGGGCGCGCAATTCGGGGTCTAGGGCTGCATCGGTCGACATCTCGCCCTCAAAGCAGAAATCGACCTCGCGCGCGTCGAGGATTTCCATTGCGGCGCGCATCCGGCGGCCTGAATCGGTATCCAGATTGCCGAAGTTGGAACTGGAACACAGCGCGACCTTAGGCGTGACCCCGAACCGTTTGGCATGGCGGGAGGCGCCCATGGCACTCGCGGCAATCTGTTCGGGCGTCGGTTGCGGGTTGACCTGAATGTCGGCGATGAACAACGGGCCGTCTTCCAGCACCATCAGCGACAGCGCGCCTTGCGGGTGCAGCCCGCCGCGGGCCAGAACCTGCCGGACATAGTTCATGTGCCACAGATACTGCCCGAAGGTGCCGCAGATCATGCTGTCGGCATCGCCGCGATGCACAGCGATGGCGGCAATTGCGGTCGAATTGGTGCGCATCACGGCACGGGCGATGTCGGGCGTGACCCCTTGGCGGGCCATCAGATCGTGATAGGCCTGCCAGTAATCGCGATAGCGCGTGTCGGATTCCGGGTTCACGATTTCAAAATCGCGGTCGGGCCGGATCGGCAGACCCGCCCGTTCGCAACGGGTGGC
>JBBRVJ010000241.1:0-4866 GCA_038246975.1 Rhodobacterales bacterium
GATGGCGCGCAATCCGTTCGGGATGGCATTTCCGGGGCGGGTCGCCTTTGCCGATATCGGTGCGCAGGTCAACGGGTTTACGTGCGACCGGGCCGAAGTACTGGGGCCAAGGGGCAGTCTGGCCGACCCGAAGGGTTTGCGCGGGCAGGCCCTGTCGGGGCGCTCCGGCGGGGGGATCGACCCCTGTGCGGCGCAGCAACGGATGGTCACGATCGCGCCGGGGCAGCGGATCGAAGTGCGGCTGCTGCTGGGTCAGGCGTCGCGGATCGAGGCGGCGCGCGAGCTGATCACCCGCTATCGTGCCGCCGATGCGGCGGCGGTTCAGGCGACGGTCGCCGATCATTGGGACGGTCTGCTGGGGGCGGTGCAAGTCAAAACCCCGGACCGCGCGATGGATATCCTGCTGAACGGCTGGTTGCTGTACCAGACGCTGGCCTGCCGCATCTGGGCGCGTGCCGGGTTCTATCAGGCCAGCGGCGCCTACGGCTTCCGCGATCAGTTGCAGGACGGCATGGCGCTGACCTTTACCCGCCCGGACATGACGCGCGAACATCTGCTGCGCGCCGCAGCCCGGCAGTTCCCCGAGGGCGATGTGCAGCACTGGTGGCTGCCCCATTCGGGTCAGGGCGTGCGGACCCGGATTTCGGATGACCGGGTCTGGCTGGGCTATGGCGTGGCGCGCTACGTCGCGGTCAGCGGCGACGAACGGATACTGGACGAACAGGTGCCGTTTCTGGAGGGGCCGCAGGTCCAGCCGGGCGCCCATGATGATTTCTATCAGCCCGGCGTGTCGGATCAGACCGCCAGCCTGTTCGAACACTGTGCGCGTGGCATCGACCAGTGCATCACGCTGACCGGGGCCAACGGGATGCCGCTGATCGGGACAGGCGATTGGAACGACGGGATGAACCGGGTCGGCGAGGCGGGGCAGGGCACCAGCGTCTGGCTCGGCTGGCTGCTGATTGCGGCGATTGACATGCTGGCCCCGCTGGCAGACCGCCGCGATCCGGCGCGCGCGGCGGCGTGGCGCACTCATGCCGAACAGGTGCGCGCGGCGATCGAGGATCAGGGCTGGGACGGTCAATGGTATCGGCGCGGCACATTTGACGACGGCTCGACGCTGGGGTCTTCACAGTCCGACGAATGCCGGATCGACAGCATCGCGCAATCCTGGGCCGTTCTGTCGGGCGCTGCCCGGCCTGAGCGGGCGGCGGAGGCGATGGCATCTGTCGAGGCGCACCTGATCAAGCCCGATCCGGGGCTCGCGTTGCTGTTCACCCCGCCGTTCGACCGCACCCCGCGCGATCCGGGGTATATCAAGGGTTATCCGCCGGGCTTGCGGGAAAACGGTGGGCAATACAGCCATGCGGCAATGTGGGCGGTGATGGCCTATGCGCGGCTGGGGCAGGGCGACCGGGCGGCGGCGCTGTTCGCGCTGCTGAACCCGATCAACCATACGCTGAACCGCGCGGATGCGGACCGCTACAAGGCCGAACCCTATGTCATCGCGGCGGATGTCTATTCGGTGGCCCCCCATGCCGGGCGGGCGGGGTGGTCGTGGTATACCGGATCGGCGGGCTGGATGTACCGGGCGGGGATCGAGGGGATCATCGGGCTGTCGCGGGCGGGGGACATGTTGTCACTCGACCCCTGTCTGCCTGCGGATTGGCCGGGTGTGACTGTCACCGTCCGGCACGGCGACACGACGCTGCGGATCGAGGTCGACAACACGGCGAAGGCGGGGCGCGGGATTGTACGGGTCGAGGTTGATGGCGCGCACCGTGCGCATGACGGCGGGCCCTTTCAGGCACGGATGGCCGGCGGGGCGATGGCGGTGCGGCTGGTGCTGGGGACCACAGGCTGATCAGGGGTGGGTCAGCGGCGGCGGGTCAGCGCCGCCCAGCAGGTCAGAATGATGACCGCACCAAGGACCGCCGCGACCAGCCCTACGCGTTCGCCCGGTCCATAGAGACCAAGCGATTGGCCCAGCCAAGTCGCCACCCCCGCCCCGCCGATGCCCAGCAGGGCGGTAAGCATGAAGCCCGACGGCTCCCGGTCGCCGGGGACCAGAAACTTGGCGATGATCCCGGCGACAAAGCCGATCAGAACTGTCCAGATCAGGGTCACCGAAGACTGCCTTTCTGCCGGTGGCGGGGCTTGAACATCGTCTGACGCGGTCCCCGGGTGGATCGTCCGACCGAGGGGCAACTTGAACCTGCGCCGCAACCCGACCTGGACTGCGCAAAGGACAAGCGCCTGATCCGCCGTTGGTTCCCTGTCGGGACCAACCGGCACGAAGTTGCCCAAGGGCGGGGAAACAGTGGCCGCAATGCGGAAAATGTTTGGACCTGGTCCGGGGTATGGCATTCGAAGCAAATGTGCCCGAGGAGCGACACTTGGATTGAGCTCGGGGACGTACTGGTTGCGATGCCGATCTGCAAAGGTTGATCCCGGCGTGATCTGAAAACAAAGGCAACCAATCCGCACGCACCTTTGTTTTCGGGACAGTCTGAAAAGAAAGACCAAAGGGCCGGAACCGCAAGCCGATGGTCGCGTTTTCGCAGTGACCGGACGGTTCCCTCCCTGTCCCGAGAACCGGTCACCCGATGCCTGCGTTCCCTCGTGAAGGCATCGCTGCCGGGGCGGTCTCTGACCGTCCCGGCATTCTTCGTCAAGGGATGCGCTTCACGACCTGGACGGATACCGGCCGCAGACACGTCGGCGCATTGGCCGGAGGCGACATTCAGGGGCCGAGGAGGTGCTGATGACGCGAGTATCTGCAAGATCATGACTGCAAAGAAAGCTGATCGCGCAGAACAGCCAAGCGCGGGGGCTGACAGCGGATCAGAAAACCCGACTGGGCGAGGCGGCACTGACCTTGGCGGCAGATCTGTTGGAGAACTTACCCGAAAAGTTGACGGATCATTCTACCGGGAACACGCCTTAGCTGCCGCAGAGTAAGGAACTCCTTGGTCCGTGCAGAGTTGCCCTTGCGAAGCCGTTGATCCGCCAGGCGGACCCCGGGAAAGGACGCGAAACATGTCTCTCGATGAATTCCGGAAACGGCTGGAGGCTGTGAACGCAGGGATGCTGTGTGCGGGTGCAGAGGACTGGCTGGTGCCGAAGGCGCACTCCACCGATCCGGACCGCAATGCACTGTGGTTCTTCACCGCCAGGGAGACCGACGTGGTCAACGCAGGGCCGTCCACTTGCCATTGTATCGTAGCAGATGGTGGCAACGGCCTTTTTGCCCCGCAGTCAGGGCATGCTGAGCCAGTTGGGAAGGACGATCCCGACCTACCCCTGTTGGCGATGGCCATCTCGGGGGGTGAAGTCCGGTTACCGGCCTTGGGGCTGAATTTCGTGGCCAACGTTGCGCGCGCCCAACTGACCGGGGATCAACCGGATATCGGCAAGCGTGTCACATTATGACCGCGGCTTTACAGGTCGGGCCAGCTATAGGTTTACCGCTGAGCGGCAGACTGCCGATGGCCGGAGCGTTGCACTCCAGTCAGGCGCTGGCCGCAGACAGTGCCATCGCATCCCCGGTCTGGACGCGGCGCCACGCCGGATGGGCCGCTGTCGCCGCTTTGCTGTTCGGCCTTGTCTTGGGGTGGGCGGGCTTTGGCGGGTCGGGCTACGGCATCGTCGGAGATGAGGAATTTTCGATCCGATATCCCCTGATCCTGCGGCGCGCGGCAGAGGGCACACTGGAGATCACAATGACCGCCCCGCCTGCCGACATCGAACTGCACTTTGACAGGACATTTCGCGACGCCTTTTCAGTCCGGTCGGTTACGCCGCCACCCGGGGAGTCCTTTCTTACCTCGTGGGGCACCGGTTATCGCTTTGCCCGCACCGGCGAAGGGCCTCAGATGATCCGGCTGGTGATGTCGGCCGGTGATGTGGGCTGGACGGGATACAGCATTCTGGTCAACGGTCGCATGGCCTTGATCTCGACCTTTATCACGCCCTGAACGGTGAGGGTTGAAGGTGAATTTGTTCACGGCGGGCCAATCGGCCCTACTCCAGCAGTACCAGAACAAGCCGCTGCGCAGGATCTGGCGGGCTGCGGTAGGCATCCTTTCGATGCGGCCCGTTGCGGGGGCCTTGACGACAATTTGCATCTCCATTCACTCGACGATGGCCACAGTGTTGCATGGGGGTCACGGGTTTGCCGGAATCGGCAAGGATTTTCCAATGGCATAGTCGTATCGACCCTGCCCACCGCCAGAATCGATAGCCCGTCCACGTTGGTCAGGGTCACGGCATCGTACGCCCGGGCGGAGTGCCGTGGTCCTGCGGTCGGGTGGGCTGCCACAGTTCCGCTGCAATAAGACCACGATCTGCCGGCACGGCAGTCCAATTCTAGCCACGAAGCCCAGTTAATCCATCAGCCAAGAGTTTCACAACTGCCTTGCGTCGTTTGACCGGGGCCGAACCAGGTGGCAAGAAAAAATGGCATTGATCGTAGGCACCCCGGGAAACGATACGGTATCCAGTGCGGCAAACGCGGATACGGTCAGCGGACTTGAGGGCAATGACGTGCTCTTTGGCGGTGCGGCGAACGATACGCTGTGGGGCGGGGCAGGCAACGACACCCTGTATGGCGGCACAGGCAGCGACGTGCTTGACGGTGGCGTGGATATCGACCTTGTGGATTATACCGGGTTGACCGTTGGGGTGGTGGTCAACCTGTTGCTGGGCACCGCCACGGGTGGCGACGCCCAAGGCGACACGCTGACGGCTATCGAGAACGTCACGGGGACGGCACAGGTCGACACGATCACCGGCGACGGGAACGCCAACGTGCTGAGCGGGTTGGCGGGGAACGACTCGCTGTTCGGCGGGGCGGCCAACGACACC
>JBBRVJ010000242.1:0-4860 GCA_038246975.1 Rhodobacterales bacterium
GACATCGACAGCGGGTTTCTGCCCCTCCTGGAACAGTCGCGCGTCCAGCACGATCTGCCCGTCGGTGATCGAGATCAGGTTCGTCGGGATATAGGCCGACAGGTTCCCCGCCTCGGTCTGGGCAATCGGCAAGGCGGTCAGCGACCCGGCCCCCTTGGCCTGAGACAGTTTAGCCGCACGTTCCAAGAGGCGAGCGTGCACATAGAACACATCGCCCGGATAGGCCTCTCGCCCCGGCGACTGCCGGGTCAGCAGGGCAATCTCGCGGTGGGTGGCGGCGTGCTTGGTCAGGTCGTCGATCACGATCAGGGCATGCTGGCCCTTGTCGCGGAAGTGTTCAGCCATGGTCATGCCGGCAAAGGGAGCGATCCATTGCAGGCCGGGTGGGGTAGCGGGCCCGGCAACTACCACGATGCAACGGTCAAAGGCGGCATGGGTCTGCAAGGCATCCACAGCACGGCGCACGGCGGAGGTCTTTTGCCCCACCGCGACATAGATGCAGAACATGTCGGTGTCGCGCTGCGCGATGATCGTGTCGATGGCCAGCGTGGTCTTGCCTGTGGCGGGATCGCCGATGATCAACTCGCGCTGACCACGGCCAAGCGCGAACAGCGTATCGACCACCAGCACCCCGGTCTGCACCGGATTGACCACGAGATCACGATCAATGATGGCGGGAGCCTCACGCTCGATCGGCAGGGTTACCTCGGCGGTGATCGGTCCCTTGCCATCCAGCGGGCGCCCGAGCGGATCGACGATGCGCCCCAGAAAGCCGGCCCCCACCGGCACACGCACCACATCGCCGGTACCGTGGACGGCGTCCCCCGCTTGCAGGGCGTGGGCGGCATCCAGCAGCACGCAGCCGATCCGGTCAGGTTCCAGCACCTGGGCAAAGCCGAAAACACCGGCTTCAAAGCGCAGCAACTCGTCCAGCCGCACGTGTGGAAGGCCCGAAATCATCGCCACGCCGTCTGCAATCTCCTCGACCCGGCCCCGGTGTTCGGCGAAGGGTCCCAGGGCGGTGGACTCGACGCACGCGGCGGCGTCCTTCAGCCAGATAGCATCATCCGGCATCGGATAAATCGCCCTTTTTCGCAAGGGCTGCAGCTATCCGATCCAGATCGGCACGCCACGAATTGCGCAAGGAGAAATGCGCAGAGTGAATCTCATGCCCCGCGATCAGTGCAGGATCGGATCGGAAGGTAAGTGCTGCCGAAGCACCAAGGGCGTCCGCAATTGCTTTGGCAATCCGGTCCTGCGCAGTGCTGTCCTGATTGGCGGCACTGACGACCTCCAGTTCCACGCCCGCCAGCGCGGTTCGCTCGACGTCGGTCAGTGCCCTAAGGCCCTGCACCAGCCAGCCCAGAAATGCCGCATCTATCGCAGGACCGTCTAGCCGCGCCATAAGCTTACCGGCGATGGTCAGCGCGAGGCCCTGTGCCTCATCCATCGCGTTCGCCTTCAAGGTCCCGGCCGCGCGGACGCGGGCGGCCTTGGCGGTATCGCGCAAGGTTTCCACTTCGGCCTGCGCCGCGGACAACAGGGTATCGCGGGTAGCTTCAGAGTCTGTGCGGGCCGTGGCCAGCATCGCCTCACGTTCGGCCGCAAGCGCAGCCAGCTTGTTGGCAGCCTCGGCCAGCGCAGCCTCGGCCTCGGACCGCTTGACCCCGGCCTCCTCTAGGAGGCTCGCCGCAGTCGCCTGACGCGTCGTGATCATCGCTGACACCGGTTTCCAGAAGAACCGGTGGAGCAGCCAGACCAGAACGAGGACATTTACCGCCTGAAAGCCAAGGGTCCAGAAATCGAAGGTCATGGCATCATCGGGTTGGCGAACAGCAACAAAAGCGCGATGACAAGGCAGTAGATCGCCGTCGTCTCGATCATCGCCAGCCCGACGAACAGCGTGCGCGAGATGGTATTGGCCGCTTCAGGTTGCCGCGCGATGGCGTCCATCGCAGCGGCCACCGCGCGTCCTTCGGCCAAGGCTGGGCCAAGGGCGCCGAAGGACACGGCAAAGGCGGCGCAGATGATGCTGATCAGGGGGACATAATCCATTCAGGTTTCCTCTATTTCGGGGTCGGTTTGCGGTTTGCCCTTTTCGACGGCAGAGGTGATGAACACCATCGACAGCACGGCAAAGATGTAGGCCTGCACCGCACCCGTCAGCAGATCGAGCGCCATCAGCGGGATCGGCACCAGCAGGGCGGCCAATGATCCGACGATGGCGATCACGAAGACCCCGCTCATCACATTGCCGAACAGGCGCACGAACATCGAAAAGCTGCGGGTGACGCTTTCGAGGATGTTGAGGGGGATCATCACCGGGTTGGGCCGCGCAAAGCCGCGCAGAAAACCGCCCACGCCGCCGCCCCGAATACCGAACCAGATGATCGACAGGAACACGATGGCAGCAAGGGCGGCAGGCGTTTCCATCGTGGCGGTTGGCGGTGTGACGCCGGGGATCAGCGACGACCAGTTGGCAATCAGGATGAAGAGGAACAACGTGCCGACAAAAGCGCGGTAGGGGGCCGGGGCGGCCCCGGTCACGTCTCGGATCTGTTGATCAACTGTGGCGACCAGCAGTTCCGCCGCGGCCTGCGCCCTTGATGGCACCTGGCTCAGGCGACGGGTCAGCAGGGCAGCACCCAGCACCAGCACTGCCATGATCGCCCATGTCACCACGACCGAGGCCATGATCGGCACGCGCAGCCAGTCTGGTCCCAGCATGAACAGCGGCACGGATTGCAGCGGGCTGTCCATCACGCGGTCGTCCGCATCATGGCAAAGCGTCCGATCAGCAACCCTATCGCCGCAGCCAGCAACGGCCCCGCTCCCTGCATCGCCGCGATGATCAAGACGCCGCCAAGCCCCGCCATCCGCAACAGCACCAGCGCCACTCCGAACAGCGGACCACCCCGCCGCCCCGACAGCATCAGATCGGCGCTGTGCCGCACCATGCGGAAATAGATCAGGCCTATCAGAACGCCGCCCGTCAGCCACAGTGCGAGGATCAAGGGATCGCTCATGCGCTGCCCATCCACCGCCAGGCGAACCAACCGCCAAGCCCCAGCCCGACCATCAGCAGGGGTGCCGTCCAGAACAGCCCCGTGTCGAAGCGCCCGTCCAGCCAGCGACCGAGCGCGATACCGCCCAGCATCGGGGCCACAATGATCCAGCCCAACACGCCGATCTGCGCCAGTCGCCGCCCCACCGATGCCTCACCGTCGCGGTCCCAAGCCGCGCGCCGGGCCTGATGGCTGCGCACCTCGCGGATCAGGGGATCGCGGTCTTCGGATTTGGTGTCCTCCGGCTCGGTCATACGCCCGCCCCCCGCGATTTCGGTTGCAACCGGGCCAGCATCTGCCGCATCGCGCTCAGATGCAGACGAGTGGTTTCCACATGCTCGACCCGCTCTTCATCCATTTCTGCGCGGAACCGGGCCAGAACTTCCCGATCCAGCGTTGCCAGATCGTCGCCGATCACCGCTTCACGGGTGGCGATCGCGATATGGCCTGCGCGCACTGTCAGCGCGCCACCCCGCACCGCACAGTACCGGGCGTCCCCCTCGGCGGTCGTCCAACTGACGACCGACACCGCAAGCCGGGTCAGAAAATCGGCGTGCTCCGGCAGGATGCCGAAACTGCCGCTGGCATCCACCGCGCGCAGATCCGTGGCCGGCTGATCGACAACAACCGAGAGCGGCGTGATGATCCGCAGGGGCATGGTCCGGATCATGCTCTGGGTCATGCGGCGGCCTGCTCTTTGGCGCGGGCATCGGCAATCGAGCCCACCATGTAAAGCGAGGCTTCCGCCCACGCATCCGCGTCACCGTCCAGAATGGCCCGGCATCCGGCCAGCGTGTCGGCACGGGAAACCGACTGTCCGGGGGTGCCGGTAAAGGCCTCGGTCACCGCGAAAGGCTGGCTCAGAAACCGCTGCAGACGCCGGGCACGGGTGACAATGCGCTTGTCGGCGATGCCCAGCTCGTCAACGCCCAGAAGAGAAATGATGTCCTGCAACTCGGCAAACCGAGCCAGCATCTCGCGCACTTCGCTGGCGATCCTGTAGTGCTCATCGCCCACAACACCCGGGTCAAGCAGGGTGGACGACGATGCGAGCGGATCAATCGCCGGATAGAACCCTTGCCCTGCCAGCGCCCGGCTCAGCACGATCACGCAGTCCATATGGCCCGAAATCGTCGTCACTGCCGGGTCGGTAAAGTCATCAGCGGGCACATAGACCGCCTGAATCGACGTCACCGCCGCCCCCGCAACCGAGGCAATGCGTTCCTCAAGCCGCGCCACTTCAGTCGCCAACGTCGGCTGATAGCCCACCCGCGACGGCAGCCGGCCAAGTAGGCTAGACACCTCGGCCCCCGCCTGAACAAAGCGAAAGACATTATCCATCAAGAGCAGGACGTTCTGATGCTTGGTATCGCGGAAATATTCCGAGATCGTCAGTGCAGTCAGCGGGGCGCGCCACCGCGCCCCGGGCGGTTCATTCATCTGGCCATAGACCAGCACCGTTCGGGGCAGCACACCAGACTCCGACATCTCGGTCAGCATCTCATGGCCCTCGCGTGACCGCTCGCCAATGCCTGCGAACACCGAGATGCCTTCGTATTTTTCGACCATGGCATGGATCAGTTCCATCACCAGAACCGTCTTTCCCACGCCTGCGCCACCGAACATCGCGGCTTTGCCGCCCTGCGCCATCGGTGTCAGCAGGTCGATCACCTTGATGCCGGTCTCGAACACCTCGGTCGTCGTGCTTTGGGCTGCCAGCGGCGGTGGGGCAGCATGGATAGACCGGCGCGGTGTGTTGTCCGGCAGCGGCGCACCCAAGTCGCGCACGCCCCCC
>JBBRVJ010000243.1:0-4853 GCA_038246975.1 Rhodobacterales bacterium
CACTTTGCACCAGACCAAAGGCCACCAGCAAAACCAGCGTCGCCGATCCGCCATAAGACAGGAACGGCAGCGGCACCCCCACCACCGGGGCCATCCCCATCACCATCGACAGGTTGACCGCCAGATACAGAAAGAAATTCACCGCCACCCCGATGATCAGCAGGCTGGAAAAGCGGTCCTTGTTCTGCACCGCAGCCACCAGACAAAACACCAGAACCAGCGTGTACAGCAACAGCAGGCTGAACGCGCCGACAAAGCCGAACTCCTCGCCCAGCGTGGTGAAGATGAAATCGGTGTGCTTTTCGGGCAGAAAGTTCAGCCGGCTCTGGGTGCCCTGCATGAACCCCTTGCCGGTCCACCCGCCAGAGCCGAGTGCTATCTTGGCCTGAATGATATTGTATCCCGCCCCCAGCGGATCGGCAGAGGGGTCAAGGAACGTGTCGATCCGGGCATATTGATAGTCGTGCAGCAACTGCCACGGCGTGCCACGCGATGAGAACACCGCTGCCACCACCCCCCCTACCAAGCCGATCACCACCCCGAAATACCACAGGCTGACCCCCGCCGCGAACATCACCGCAGCGCCTGCCGCGATCAGCATCACCGAGGTACCAAGGTTGGGTTGCATAAGGATCAGAACAGTCGGGAGCACGATCAGCAACAGCGGAATCAGAACCCAAAAGGGGCGCGAGGTTTTCCGGTCGTCCAGCCAATCGTAATAGGCGGCCAGCATCATCACCAGCGTGACCTTCATCAACTCGGACGGCTGCAACCGGATGAACCCAAGGTCGATCCAGCGCTGCGCGCCCATGCCGACCACGCCAAAGAACTCGACCAGCAACAGCAGCACCAGCGCCACCAGATAGGCGACCCCCGACATGTTGCGCCAGAACCAGATCGGGGTGAAGGCCACGATGAACAACACCACCAGACCGGCGGCATATCGTTTCATCTGCGGCTCGGCCCATTGGCCGATATTCCCGCCCGCGATGGAATACAGCATCAGCCACCCTATGGCCGCCACTGCCGTGATCACCACGATCAGCGCCCAGTTGAGGTACAGCACCTTGGACAGGCCGGTTGGGACCGTCTTGACGTTGTATTCCAGAAAACTCATCCGAGGCCTCCGGCAGGGGTGGCGATCGGTCGTGACGGGCGGTGCCCCGACTGCCGGTCAAACACCGGATCGTTGCCTGACGCGCAGAGCGATGGTTTCCCCCCGCTGCGACTAAAAAACCCCGTCCAGGTCGGACACAAGTCAGGCCCCAAGTGCAGGGCACCCATCGATCTCATGCCCGCGACCGTATGGGCTGGCTGCCATCGGGCAAGCGCAACTGCAACTCGTTCAGCAAAGTCTCCATCCGGCCGCGCTGGTTGGCCGGATAGGCGGTCAGCGGCGGAATGCCGCCCGACAGCGCGCGCAACAACGCATCCCGTGCGATTGGCGCGGCCACGGCAGACCCGCCGCCGCCATGTTCGACCACCACCGACACGGCATAGCGCGGGGCCTCGGTCGGGCCATAACAGACGAACAGCGCATGGTCCCGCCGCGCCCATGGCAGATCGTTGTTCGACACCACCCCCGATGCACGCTCGGCAACGCTGATGTTGCGGACCTGACTGGTGCCCGACTTTCCCGCCATCTGAAGCTGATCATCGGCGATCCGGCTGGAATACCCGGTGCCGCTGCTGTCGTTGACCACCTTGACCATGCCCAACCGCACCGCACTCAAGATCGACCCGTCGATGCCCAGCGGCTCGCCCTGTACCACGGGCGAGTCCTGCCCGTCGATGCTGCGCACGATGCGCGGAGCCACGCTGCGCCCCGACGCGATCCGCGCCGTCATCACCGCAAGTTGCAAGGGCGAGGTCAGCACATACCCCTGCCCGATGCTGGCGTTGATCGTGTCGCCGATCCGCCATTCGGCGTTGTGGCGTTCCTTTTTCCAGGCCTTGTCGGGCATATTGCCCTCGGCAATCGCCGACAAGGGCATGTCGTGGCGGATGCCCAAGCCCAGCTTGCGGCCCATCTCGGCGATCTTGTCGATCCCGACCCGCTGGGCGATGTCATAGAAAAAGACGTCACAGCTTTCCGCCAGACTGCGCGCAAGGTCGACCGAGCCGTGCCCGCCACGCTTCCAGCAATGAAACCGCGTGTCGCCATATTCCAGATACCCCGGACAGCGGACCCGCGTTTCGGTGTCGATCACCCCCGCTTCCAGCGCGGCCAGCGCCGTCACCATCTTGAATGTCGACCCCGGCGGATAGACGCCCTGCACCACCTTGTTGGCCAGCGGGCGGTGGTCATTTTCCAGCAGGCTGGAATAATCCGTCTGGCTGATCCCCCGGACAAACAGGTTTGGGTCAAAACTTGGCGACGACACCGCTGCAATCAGATCGCCGTTGTTGACATCCATCACGACGCAGGCGGCACTTTCGACCCCCATCCGGGCCTGCACGAAGTTCTGCACATCGGCGTCGATCGTCAGCCGCATGTCCGCACCGGGCAACCCTTCGGACCGCTCCAACTCGCGCATCACACGGCCTACGGCGTTGACCTCGATCCGCTTGTTGCCGGCCCTGCCGCGCAGTTTGCTTTCCATCCAGCGTTCAACGCCGATCTTGCCGATCTGGAACTTGGGGATCTGCAACAGGGGGTCGGGGTTCTGGATCCCCTCTAGGTCCCTTTCAGACACCGGGCCGACGTAGCCCACCACATGCGCGAAATCCAGATCGCGCGGGTAGAGGCGGCTCAACCCCACCTCGGGCGACACGCCGGGCAGGGCGGGGGCATTCAATGCGATCTTGCTGAACTGGTCCCAGTCCAGCCGCTCGGCCACCGGGATAGGCACGAAAGAGCTGTTCTTTTCGATGTCGGCCTTGATCTTGACCCGGTCATCCGCCGTCATCGGAATGACGTGACTCAGCCGGTTCAGCACAAGGTCCACATCGCCCGCCCCTTCGCGGGTGATCACCACGCGGTAATTCTGTTCGTTTCCCGCAATCAGCTTGCCGTTGCGGTCCAGGATCAGACCCCGTGCGGGCGGGATCAGCCGGATATTGACGCGGTTTTCCTCGGCCAGCAGACGAAACTCGTCGGCCTGCTCGACCCCCAGATAGCGCATCCGCGCGCCGATCACCGCAATGGTCGCCGCCATGCAGCCGCCCATGAACAACGCGCGGCGCGTCACCTTGCGGGCACTTTCCTCGGTGTCGCGGGCGTTTCTTCTCACAGCCGCCTCCCATACGCATCGACTTCGCCCATCGCGGGCTTGCGCAGATCCAACGCGACCCGGCTCAGCACCACCACAACCGGATAACACAGGATCGACCAGATCACCTGTACCATCGCAAACCCAAAGCCGACCTGCGGCAGGAACGCAATCGCAAGCACCGTCCGGTTGGCCAGAAACAGGCTGACCATGATCCCTGCCACCAAGAGCCATTCCACCGCAAAGGTCAATTCACGGGTCAGTGCGACCCGCGACCGGATAAACTCGGCAGCCAGCACGACCAGCGCCGTCCACAGCCCCGGCGGGCGCATCAGGATCAGGTCTTCCAGCAACACGACGCCCGCCACCAACCCCACTGGCAGATAATCGGGCCGCCGCATCGTCCAGGCACAGATCAGGCACAGCAACAGATCCGGCCCCGGCCATTGTCCGGTAAATCCGCCGATCGGCAGCAACCGCAGGAACAACAGCACCACCGCCAGCAGGACGAACAGCACCCGGTGGCCCAGCACGGTGTTGAAAAACCCCTCACCCACCGCTGACCTCGACGCCCTCGGGCACCACCGGGCCCTGTGCCCCGTCGGGCAACGGGATGACGGGCGGCGGGGCGACCAACCCGCCCGCATCGGTAATGGGGGCCAATTCGTGGCTGCGCAACACCCGCAGAAACTCCAGCCGCTGATAATCGGCAGACAGCACCACCCGCAGGCGGCGGTCATTGCCCAACGCCACCTGCCCCACCAGCAGCCCCGCCGGAAACACCGCCCCGTCGCCCGAGGTGACTACACGGTCGCCGGGGCGAACCTCGTCGGCATCCTCCAGAAAATCCAGCGGCGGCAGCAGGCTGTTGTCGCCCGACAGGATCGCCTTTTGGCCCGACGGCTGCACCGTCACCGGAATGCGGCTGTTGCTGTCGGTCAGCAGGATGACCCGCGCAGTCTGGCTGCCGACCCCGCTGATCCGGCCCACCAGCCCGATGCCATCCATGGTTGCCCAGCCGTCGCGGATGCCGTCCCGCTCGCCCACGTTCAGCAGGACCGACTGACGGAACGGCGAGCCGGAATCGGCCAAAACCACCCCCGTCACATGGGTCAGCTTGGGGTCCAGCCGCACCTGGCTCAGGTCCAGCAACCGGGCGTTCTTCTGCTCCAGTTGCAAGGCCGCCTCTTTCCACGCCTTCATCTGCTGCAATTCATCGCGCAACTGCTGATTTTGTTCATAAAGCCGCGAATACGACTGAAAATCGTCGATCATGCCCGCCGCCGTGGTGATCGGCAACAGCGCCCAGTCGAAGGATGGCACCACCCGGTCGATCAGCGCGGAACGAAACCGCTCGACCCGCGGGCTGTCGATCCGCCACAACAAAAACAACCCCAGCAACAGCAGCACCAGCAACCCGACAAGCACCCGCCGCAGCGGACGCTGAAATTCTTCCGGCCCCGTGTTGCGTGCGCGCGCCATGCCCGTCCCGACCCGCCGTTAGCTGTCGTAGTCAATCACATGCCGCAATTGCTTTTCGTATTCCAGCGCCTTGCCGGTGCCCAAAGCCACACAATTCAGTGACTCATTGGCAACCGAGATTGAAAGCCCGGTCTGTTCGCGCAAACTCAGGTCCAGATC
>JBBRVJ010000244.1:0-4840 GCA_038246975.1 Rhodobacterales bacterium
GTGGGTGATGTAGACGAAGGTCTTTTTCGTCTCGCGGTGGATGTCCTTCAACTCTTTTTCCAGAGTCTTGCGCAGCTTGGAGTCGATTGCCGACAACGGTTCGTCAAAGAACAGGATCTGCGGATCATAGGCCAGCGCCCTTGCCAGCGCCACGCGCTGCCGCTCTCCGCCCGAGCAGTTCATCACGTTCTTGCCATAGTAGGACTGCGGCAGCCGCAAGAGGTCCATCAACTCCAGTGCGCGAACCCTGCGTTTATCTTTGCGTTCGCCCTTGATTTTCAGGGAAAACTCGATGTTCTCGCCCACGGTGCGGTGCGGAAACAGCGCCAGAGACTGAAAGACCATACAGGTCGGCCGCTTGTTGGCGGGCACATCGTTGATCCGTTCGCCGCGCAGAAAGATATCCCCGCTTGACGGTTGTTCCATGCCGGCAATCATCCGCAGAAGGGTGGTCTTGCCCGACCCCGAGGGTCCGACGACGGTAAAGAATTCGCCCTCGGCGATGTCGAGGTCGATGTGGTCAACCGCAGTGAAGTTGCCAAAACTCTTGGCGATGGCTTTGAGGGACAGAATGGGTGCAGGTTCGGCCATATTGAAGTTTTGCCCATGATTTCATATTTCGGCCAGCCCCAGGCGTCGGGGCTGGCCGTCTTGTGTCGGATGTAAATCCCCGTCAGCCGCCCGAAACGCCGCGCTTGGCCGCCGTCATGATGTCAAGCAGCTTGTCGTAATCGGGCACGATGTCGTATTCGACTGACCGCGCCATCTCTTCGCCAAGGCTGTCCCACTGAATGATGTCAAGCTCTTCGGTGGTGAACCTGGCGAAACACTCGGGGTTGCCCATCTGCGACACCGGGTTGAAGGTGCCTTCGGCAAAGGCCACCACATGCGCCATTTCGGGGGACTGCACATATTCCAGAAACTGCTCAGCGAGCGGCGACAGTTCGGGGTTGTTGACCTGCGAGGTGATTTCGATCCAGGCGATCCCGCCCTTGCCGCCCGCCAGTGGCCCCGAATTCGGCGTGATACCGCGAATGCCCGGATGACCGTCGGCCCGCGCCGGAGAGGCGGTGTAGGTGCCGCCCGTCAGGTGAAAGTCGATCTCTCCCGAGATCATCGCCTGGTTCATCGTGGCGATATCACCCACCAGCTTGGCACCCTCGAACACCCGTTTGGCGGTTTCGGTGAACAGGGCCACCTCGGCGTCGGTATGTTCCTTGAACGGGTCGAACCCGGAAATGCAGCACAGATGGAACACGTTCCAGTCATCCGATTCCAGGATGCCGTATTTCCCGGCGTTTGCCGCGTCGTTCCAAAGGTTCCAGCCCTGATCTTCGGCAGTGGCGCGGCTGACCTTGTCGGTGTTGACAACAAAACTGAAGGGACCAAAGCGTTGCGCCATGCCCAGAAGTTCGGTGCCGCCATCATCCATCGCCCATTTGTAGGGCGGCTTGAAGTCCGGCATCATGGAGTCGAAGTAGGGTTCGAAGCGCGCGCGATCCAGTGGCTTGATCAGGTTTTCCGGGTACAGGATCTTGCGCGCCCATGGATTGTTGACGTTGATCAGATCCCATACGTTGGTCTCGCCCGCACGCAGGCGGTTGATCATGGTCGGGTCGTTGGTCAAAGACTCTGCCTTGACCGTAGCCCCGGTCGAGGTGCGGAACGGGTCAAGCACCTGCGCCGAGTTGTAGCCCTCCCAGCACAGGATGTTCAGTTCTTTTTCGCGTGCCGCTGATGCAATCTTCGGAGCCAAAGTCGCGCCACCCGCGAAGGCAGCGGCCCAGACCGCCGATTGCTGCATGAAATTGCGACGTGAAAGTGTGTTGTGGTTTACCATGTCTCACTCCTTTTTCAGTGTTACATCCACCAGCCACCCTTGTTTGACAGGGCTTGACCAAGTGGTCCCTGCGGAAAGTAAAGAATAAATGGTCCAGCTTGACAAGCCGGTCGTTCGACTGGACTTGGTTGCCAGACCAATCCCATGATTTCGGTCAGATCGTCGCTTTGCATCACATGGCAGTAGATCATGTTGATGATCTCCAACTCCTGATGGTGCAACGTCTCCAACCCTGCTGCCCAAAGATCTTCCAGCACGATCACCGCAAAGCTTTCATCCGCCAGGCTGCGAACGGTGCATGACACGCATTGATCGGTGAAGTTGCCGGTGCAAATCACGGTCTTGATGTTCAGATTGCGCAGGATAAGCCGCAGATTGGTGCCGGTCAGCGCCGAATCTGTGGTCTTTGCAACCTCAATCTCGTCGCCGACCAGCACGTGCTTTGGCCAGCGATGCGGCAGTGCCGGGAACGACCTGACGGGCCATCCGATTGTGGAACGGCGTCCAACGGTCGTATTGGGCTTGATCGGAAACGCCAAGTTTGGCGCGGTCGGGGCGTTCGAGGCAGGTGTTTTGCACATCTATCACCAAAAGCGCCGTCTCGGAAGGCCGCAGCGCCGGGGTCTCTGGTTCCGGTGCAGTCGCGTAGTAAATCGAACGATAGGCGGTTTTCCAAGCCATGTTGGCCCCCTAGTAGCGGTAGCTGAAAAGGCCGCGTCTTTCATAGATTTCGGCGGCTTCAACAATGAAATCGGCAATTGTGTGGGCGGCGTAGCTCTCTCGCAGCAGGACTGCGCGGTCCAGCAGGTCTTGCTTGCTGCGCGCCCGGCCAGGGCGCAACAGCTCATAAGTGCTCATGATCAGATCCTGCGGCACATCGACGAGTTCGGCCCCGCGCAGGAAGTTCCGTGCCAGCGTCGGGCGGTTGGCATCGGCGGCGATCTCGGCCTGATCGCGCAGGGCTTGCGGAGTGATCTGCAAGTCCGCCATGTCCACCTCACCCGCCAGAACCGCCTTCAGCGTTATCTGCTCCAGCGTTTTCCCGCGCTTCCCGCGCACCTGTTCGGGTTGGGTTTCGGCGAGCGGATAATCGGCGGTCGTCAGAATTTTCATGGCTGCTGACCCGGTTTTTGAACCAGAAACTGCAAGTCGATTTCCTGCGGTGCCGCCCCATCCGCTACAAGGCCGGTTTCGATGGCATAGATCAGCGCAACCCGCGCGTGATACCGCGAGCCCATCGCCTCGCCACGGGTCGGCACCACCACGGGTTCCGGTTCTTCGCCCAGTGCATAGGCGGCAGCATTGCGTCCCAGACCGGCATAGTGTTCCAGTCGGGTAATCGGCGCATTCGAAAACAGTTCCAGATTATTGTGTGGCAGCCGGTCGGCGGAATGGATTACTGCCGTGCCTTTGGCCTGTATGCCGATGCCGATGCCCGAGCCGGAAAGCCTGGCCGCAGACAAGCCCAGAAATGAGGTGTCAGCAGTGTGTTGCAGCCGCACCACCCTTGCCCGCAAGCCGCGCGCAGTGATACCTTCGATCAACACACGCAACACGTCCGATAACCGGTGACCGGCGTTAGTCTGGTAAAGCTTGACCCCGAAGGCCGGGCTGATGCCGATCACCACCTCATCGCGGGCCTGGCCAAGCTTGGCCGTCCCAGCCACCGGATAGGAGATCCGCGCCACCTCGGCTTTTTCGAACGTCGCTTCGGCGCGCATCACCTCGGTGCGATCCAGCACATCGCGGATGTCGTTGATCTCCAGCCGACGATCCTCGGTCATCCGGTAGCCGCTGCCCGGCCCGCAATAGTCGTTCGGATCATTGATGGCAGAAATCACCCGCCCACCCCGCACCATGGCCGAGGTTTGCAGATAATCGCCGGAAATCCGCAGCTTGACCACGGCCAACAGGTTGTCCGCTTCAGGTACGAAACCGCGTCTGGCGAGGGCGCGGATCACGTCGATGACCGTGATTTCGCGGGCCTTGATCGCCTCCGAGATCGGCGCCACCTCGCCGGGGGTGTAGCTGCGGGTTTCGGCCGAACCCGAGGCCACCACAACCGACGCCTGCATCTCGGGCGTGGGCTGCGCCAGTCCCAATTCGTCCAGCACTGCGGACACCGCCGCAACCGCCCGCGCCCGCAGATCCAGCGCCCGGTGTTCGGCGAGCGGCGTCAGTCCGCCATCGGCCTCGAAGTCCCTTTGCAGGACAAGATAGTCTTCCATCTCTTCGGCATTGAACAGAGAGGGGTTAAAGGAATTGTCATAGGCCGGAATCGTGCCGAAACCGGAACAGATCAGGTCCGAGCCGGCGATCAGATAGGGAAGAATCTTGGCCCCGACCCGGATCTCGGATTCCGACGATCGCGCGTCATTGCCGCTGGCGCATTCCAGATCCAGCCAGACCGCAAGCAGGTTTTCCGCCATCAACTCACGCACGCCGCCAGGCACGGTTGCGGTCAGCGGTGCGCCGTCGATACCGCCGTTTTGCGTGCCCTGCACCCCCATGCCGCGTTGCAGGCAAAGACAGCGCGCTTCAAGGTAAAGCAGGGTTTTCGCTTCGTGAAACCCCATCAACAGTTCCGACCCCGCACCCGACGTACAGCGCATCTTTATCCCGCGCGAGGCGTAGGCGGCGGCCAGAAATGCTTTGGACCACGGTGTATCATCGCCATCGGTAAAGCTTTTCTCGGTGCCATAGACCGAAACCGTTTCGGCATAGGAGGTGAAACCCGCCATGCCGATGCGCAATTCTTCCGCCTCTTCGGAAGAGCATTGGAAAAGTACTCCCCACCGCCCGACCGCAGCCCCCACCGCGCAGGCAAGTGCGTTGGACCAGGCGTTGCGCGACACCCGCATGGTGGTCTCGATCTCGTCAAAGCCATAGGCCACGGCCGTGGCAGCATCGGCAGCCAGTTGCAGCGGGTCGTCCTTGGCGTTGGTCACATGGCCCTGATTGCCGGGCGTCTTTCGGGCCCGCATCTTCGAATAGGCAAAC
>JBBRVJ010000245.1:0-4822 GCA_038246975.1 Rhodobacterales bacterium
CGCCGCGCAACCGCCCTGCCGGTGTCACGATCACCGCATCGCGGATCACCAGATCATGCGTCATGTCCTGATTTCCTGATGTTTTTCCATTTTTGGACAGTTACTTATGTGGTAGTGGCGAGATGCTTTGAGCGGGGGCACCTGATGACGCACTGGGGACGCAATTTTACCGGATACGGGCGCCGCGCGCCGCACATCAGTTGGCCGGGCGATGCGTTGGTCGCGGTCAATCTGGTGATCGTCTACGAGGAAGGCTCGGAATATTCGCTGATCGAAGGCCATGGCCGGAACGAAGGCTGGGGTGAATACGCCTTTACCGTCGAGCCGCCGATCCGCGATCTGGGGACCGAGACGCATTTCGAATTCGGCAGCCGGGTGGGCATCTGGCGGCTGGCGCGGATGCTGGACGATCTGGGCGTCAAGGCCAGCATTTCGGCCTGCGCCCTGGCGCTGGAGCGCAATCCCGAGGTGCCTGCCTGGATGAACGAGGCCGGGCACGACCTGCTGGGCCACGGCTGGCGCTGGTTCGAGGCATTTGCGCAATCGCGCGAAGAAGAGCGCGAACATCTGGACCGGGCGGTGGAAAGCTACCAAAGAATGCTGGGGTACCGCCCCATCGGCTGGAACCAGCGGTCCTATCCTTCTGTCAATACCTTTGATCTGCTGGTTGCCGAAGGCGGGTTTCTGTACACCTCGGACCCCTGCAACGACGAGGTCCCCTATTTCGTGCCGGACGGGCAGGGCGGGCGCATGTTGGTCATGCCCTATTCCAAGACGTTCAACGACAGCCGGTTTCTGGTGTCGCCCGGCTATGCCAACCCCACGGACTTTGCCACGGACGTGATCGCGGGAATGGATTACCTTGTGCGCGACGCGCAGGAAATCGGGCCGCGCATGATGACGGTGGCGGTGCATGCGCGCTGGACCGGTCAGCCCAACCGCGCCTCGGGTCTGCGGCGGATCATCGAACACGGGCTCGCCACGCCCGGCGTGGCCTTCCAGCGGCGGGACGACATGGCGCGCCATTTCCTGGCGCATCACGGGGATCTCGGCGTGATGGAGCCGCAGATCTGATCTGTGTCAGGCGGCATGTTCGGCAGCCTCATGCATCGCCGCCAGAAACCGCGACACCTCGGCCAGGTTGTTGTAATGGCTGACGGAAACGCGGATGCAGGACCCAAGCCCCAAAGGCCCCAGAATATTGCCGCAGTAATGATCGTTCAGCCGGACATGCACCCGGATGCCCCGGTCCGCCAGAAACGACACCAGCGCAGCGGACTCCATTCCCGCCAGTGTGAGCGAAACCACCCCTTCGCGGTGCGGGTTGTCGGTGCCCCCGATCACCATCACGCCCGGCATTTCGGCCAGCCCGCGCAGATTGCCGGTGCCGTGCGTCATCGCCCGCAGCAGCGCCTGTTCCTGCGCGTGGACCGCATCGGCCGCGGCCTCGATCCGCTGGCGGCGGTCGGTGGCGGGCGTGAACTGCGATCCCATCCAGTCTAGATAATCCACCACATCCGAAAAGGTCGCATAGGCCCCCGAATCCCGCGTACCCTGTTCCCAGCCGGTCGATGCCCCGCCGATCACGGTTTCCCTTGTGCAGGCGGTCAGCCGGTCCGACGCCCAGCCGACGCCGTAGCCATGACGCGAAAACACCTTGTAGGGCGATACCGCATAGCCGTCCGCATCCAGTGCCCGCAGGTCGATGCGGCCGTGGCTGGCGTGCTGGATCCCGTCCACGATGATGTAGCAGTCGGGCGCCGCTGCCCGGATTGCGGCGGCAATCGCCTCGACATCCACCGAAATGCCGGTGACGGGCGAGGTGTGCACGATGCTGGCCACTCGCAGATCGGGCGAGATGTGGGGGCGGTAGGCCTCAAGACCCACGGTTCCGGTCGCATCGTCGTGCAGCGCCAGCAGATGCGGCCGCCCCGTCACGTCGGCCCAACGCGCCATGGCACTGCGCGAGGCAGGGTGTTCCAGCGTCGAGCCCAGCATCGTCCCCCCCGCCGCCGCCCCCAGTGTTGCGGTGCGAACAAGGCGAAACAGCACCTCTGTTCCGCTTTCGCCGACGAACACCTGACCATGGGGGGCATTGAACAGCAAGCGCATGTCGGCCTTGCCGCGCGCAATCATTGCCATCAGCGCCTTTGAGGCCGGATTGTCCCGACCCTGATTGTCGGGATAGCCCGCATGCAGCGCCGAAGTCTCGATCACCGACCGCAGATGCAGCGCACCGCCTGCGTTCTCGAAAAACACGCGCGGCCCCTCGAAAGGGCAGGCGTCCACATGCGCGAACCGGCTGCGCACCTCGTCCATCAAGCCCGGTATTGTCTCGATCATTCCCGCCTCCTACATCCGCAGCCTGGAACCGTCCGGGTCGAACGGCGAACGCGACAGCACACGCGCGGTATGATCCCGCCCGAGGATCGCCACATGCACCGTGTCGCCGGGTGCGGCAATCCCCGCCTTTAGGTAGGCAATCGCCAGCGATTTGCCGACATGATAGCCGTAAGCGCCCGAACTGATTTGCCCTGCCGGCGTGCCATCGCGCAGGAACACCGGCTCGCCGCCAGAGGCATCGGCGGTGGTGGCGTCGATCTCCAGCATCGTCATGATGTCGCGGGGGGGCAGGCCCGCAATGGCGGCCCAGGCGGGTTTGTTCAGGAAATCCTTGTCGGCCTTGACCAGCCGGTCCAGCCCGGATTCGTGCGGCCAGTATTCGGGGCTGTAGTCGCGCCCCCAACTGCCGTAGCCCTTTTCCACCCTCAGGCTCATCAGCGCGCGGCTGCCCACCGGGCCCGCCCCCAGATCGCGCCCGGCCGCCAGCAAAGCGGTGTAAAGCGCCACCTGATCGGCTTCTGCGCAGTGCAACTCCCACCCCAGATCGCCGGTAAAGCTGACGCGCAGGGCGGTGCACTCCACCCCGGCCACGGTGATCCGGGCCGAGGTCATGAAGGGGAACGCCGCATTCGTCAGGTCGGCATTGGTCAGCCGCGCCAGCAGGTCGCGCGCGCGCGGCCCCGCGACGTTGAAGCCGCAGGTGGCCTCGGTGACGCTGTCAAAGGTGGTGCCGTCCGGCAACGGAACCGCCTTGAAGAACCGGCGGTGGAACCGTTCGGCCATGCCGGACCCGACGATCAGAAATTCCTCCGGTCCGCGCCGGGTGACCGTGAAATCGCCCGCCACCCCGCCCCTGACCCCGATCAGAGGCGTCAGGCAGGACCGGCCCACGTGCACCGGCATCCGGTTGGCGAAAACCGCGTTCAGCCATGCCTCTGCCCCCGGCCCGCGTGCGAGGTATTTCGCGAAGTTCGAAATGTCGATGATGCCAGCCGCCTCGCGCAGCATCCGCGCTTCGCGACCCACGGGAGCCCACCAGTTCTGGCGGGTGAAGCCGTTGGTTTCTACGGCAGGCTCGCCCGCAGCGGCAAACCACAGCGGGTGTTCCCAGCCGAAGTTCAGGCCGAACACCGCACCCATGTCGCTTTGCATCGCATAGGCCGGGCGGGTGCGCACCGGGCGTCCGGCCTCGCGTTCCTCGTTGGGAAAGTTGATCTTGAACCGGTGCGCGTATTGATCTTGCACGCGCGCCTTGGTGAAAGCCCGCCCCGCCCAGTGCCCGAACCGCGCCATGTCCCAGTTGAACATGTCGAGCGTCGGCTCCCCTTCGACGATCCATTCGGCGGCGAGCTTGCCCAGACCGCCCGACTGCGAGAACCCCGGAATGATGCCGTTGCAACAGAAATATCCGGTCAGTTCCGGCACCGGTCCGAACAGGGCCGAACTGTCGGGCGACCAGATCATCGGGCCGTTGATCACCCGCTTGATCCCCGCCCGCCCCACGGCGGGAACCCGCGCAATGGCGCGCAGCATGTTGGGCTCGATCCGGTCCAGATCGTCGGCGAACAGCTCGTGGCCGAACCCGCCGGGCGTTTCCTCCTCGGCCCAGAATTTCATGTCGCGCTCATAGGCCCCGACCAGCAGGCCAAGCCCTTCCTGCCGCAGATAATATTCGCCGTCGCGGTCGGCGACCGATGGCAGGCGGCGGCCCGCGCCTGCAATCTCGGGGATCGTCTCGGTCACGAAATACTGATGCTCGGTCGGGATCAGCGGCAGTTCCAGTCCCGCCATCCGCCCCACTTCGCGCGCCCACAGACCGGCCGCGTTGATCACCCACGGCGTGCGGATATCGCCGCGCGGGGTGCGCACGATCCAGGTGCCATCGGGCTGCGCCTCGGTCGCGGTCACCGGGGTAAAGCGGTGGATCGCGGCACCCATCTGGCGGGCCCCTGCCGCATAGGCATGGGTCACGCCCGAAGGATCGACATTGCCGCCGTCGGGTTCGTACATGATGCAGCGGATGCCGTCGAAATCGACCAGCGGGTGCAGCCGTTCCGCCTCGTTCCGCGTCACCTCGTGAAAGTTCATGCCATACCGGCGCGCCTTGGCGGCCTGAATCCGCAACTGATGTTCACGCGCCTCGGTCTGCGCCAGATACAGGCTGCCGGGTTGAAAGATGCCGCAACTCTGGCCCGTCTCGGCCTCCAACTGCTTGTAAAGGCCCATGGTGTAATGCTGCAACCGGCTGATGTTGGTCACATCATGCAGGCCGTGGATGTTGGCCGCCGCGTGCCATGTCGATCCGCTGGTCAGTTCCGACCGCTCCAGCAGCACCGTGTCGGTCCAGCCCTTCTGGGCCAGATGATACAGGATCGAACAGCCGATCAGACCGCCGCCGATCACCACCGCAGGCGCATGGCCCGGCAGGGGGCGCGCGTCGGGGATGCCCGCGTCAGTTGTCTTGTTCATGGCTCGTCTC
>JBBRVJ010000246.1:0-4813 GCA_038246975.1 Rhodobacterales bacterium
CAAAGGCGCAGACCAATCAAAGGGGAGGAGAACCTATGACTTTTGGGATCACGACGCGGGCGATGCGTTCGGGGGCGGCATTCGCGATGATGGCGGTGCTGGGGGCGCCGGCCGTGGCGGATGATCTGTTCTACGTCTCTGGCGCAGTTGGCGCTGCGGTCGAAAACTTCCCCGCTTTGGTCAAGCCTTGGGAAGATGCCACCGGCAACACCGTGACCATGGTGCCGATGCCCGCCTCGACCAGCGACCAGTTCGGCCAGTACCGGCTGTGGCTCGCGGCGGGGACGCAGGACATCGACCTGTTCCAGACCGACGTGATCTGGGCCCCGCAACTGGCTGACCATTTCGTCGACTTGACCGAAGCCGCCAAGGACTTGGTTCCACAGCATTTCCCGTCAATCATCGAATCGCAGACGGTGAATGGCAAACTGGTCGCCCTGCCGATCTTTACCGATGCGCCGGCGCTGTTTTACCGCAAGGATCTGTTGGAGAAATACGGCGTGGCGGTGCCCAAGACCTGGGCCGAGTTGACGGTCTCGGCGCAGACCGTTCAGGATGGTGAAAGGGCGGCGGGCAAGGGCGATTTCTGGGGCTTCGTCTGGCAGGGTAACGCCTATGAAGGGCTGACCTGCAACGCGCTGGAATGGGTCAAATCCTTTGGCGGCGGGCAGATCGTTGAGCCTGATGGTTCGATTTCCATAAACAATCCCAAGGCCATAGCGGCGCTTGAGCAGGCAAAGGCCTGGGTCGGCACCGTCAGTCCCGACGGCGTTCTGGCCTATCAGGAAGAAGAGGCGCGCGGCGTCTGGCAGACCGGAAACGCGGCCTTCATGCGCAACTGGCCCTATGCTTATGGTCTTGGCAATGGCGACGATTCGGCGGTCAAGGGGCTGTTCGGCGTGACCACCTTGCCGACGGGCGGCGACAATCCGACTTCGGCAGCGACGCTGGGCGGGTGGAACGTGGCGGTGTCGAAGTATTCGACCAAACAGGAGGCGGCAATTTCGCTGGCGCTGTATCTGGCCGGACCGGAGGCGCAGAAGCATCGCGCGCTGACCGAATCCAACCTGCCGACGATCGTGGCGCTGTATGACGATGCCGAGATCGCCGCCGGGCAGCCGATCATTCCGCAGTGGAAAGACGTGTTCCTGCAGGCAGTTCCTCGGCCTTCGGCCCCGACTTTGGGCAAGTACAACGAAGTGTCGTCAAAGTTCTGGTCGGCGGTTCATGCCACTTTGTCAGGCAACGGAACGGCTGCGGAAAATCTGGAGCTTCTGGAAGTCGAACTGTCCGAAATGAAAGGCGATGCGTGGTAACCTGTTGACTGTGAACGAATAAAACGGGGCGGCGTAACCTTCGCCCCGTTTTCGCATCCGGGCGTCAGGGAGCATCATGGCGAATTCAAAAGCGGCGGGCGGTGGATTGACCCTGCTGCAACAACGGCAGCGCGCTGCGTTCTGGTTTCTGGCACCGATGTTGGTGGCGCTGTTCTGCGTGGCGGCGTGGCCCCTGCTGCGGACGGTGTGGTTTTCGTTCACCGATACGTCGCTGAACAACCTTTATGGCGGCAAGTGGATCGGGTTTGACAACTATCTGTCGGTACGGACGCTTGAATCGGGCCGGGTGATCTATCGCGGTACGTTGGTCGATCCGGCGTGGTGGAACGCGGTCTGGAACACGGTGCGGTTTTCGGTGGTTTCGGTCACGATTGAAACCGTTTTGGGGCTGATCGTGGCTTTGGTGCTGAACGCCGAATTCAAGGGGCGCGGCTTGGTGCGGGCGGCGGTTCTGATCCCGTGGGCTATTCCCACTATCGTTTCGGCAAAGATGTGGGCCTGGATGCTGAATGATCAATACGGAATCATCAATGACATGCTGCTGCGGATCGGGGCGATTGACAAGAAGATCGCGTGGACCGCCAGCACCGACACCGCGATGTATGCGGTGCTGATGGTGGACGTGTGGAAAACCACGCCGTTCATGGCGCTGTTGTGTCTGGCGGGCCTGCAGATGGTGCCGCGCGATGTATACGAGGCGGCCAAGATCGACGGCGTTCATCCGGTGAAAGTGTTTTTCAAGGTGACTCTGCCGCTGATCAAGCCTGCGCTGATGGTGGCGGTGATCTTCCGGATGCTGGACGCGCTGCGGGTGTTCGACCTGATCTATGTGCTGACGCCCAATAGCGCCGCGACCAAGACCATGTCGGTGATCAGCCGCGAAAACCTGATCGATTTCGACAAGTTCGCCTATGGGTCGGCGCAATCGACGTTGCTGTTCGCGATCCTCGCGATCTTCGTGTCGCTGTATATCTGGCTTGGCCGGGTGGACCTGTCAGGAGAGGGCGGCAAATGACCGCCAATAACTGGATGAAACAGATCGCGTTTTACGCGCTGGTCGTGGTGATCGTGATCTTTTCGGTTTTCCCTTTCTATTATGCCGTCGTCACCAGTTTTTCGACTGGAACGCGGCTGTTCGAGATCAACTATTGGCCGAAGGTCTTTGACTGGTCGAATTACGAGGCGGTTCTGGGCGGGCGGACGTTTCCGCGCAACATCCTCAATTCGGTGTTCATCGCGACGACCACGGTAGTGTTCGCCCTGTTTCTGGCGGTGACGGCGTCCTATGCACTGGCGCGGGTGCGGTTTCGCGGGCGCGGGTTGCTGCTGATGACCATCCTGGGGGTGTCGATGTTCCCGCAGATTGCCGTGCTGGCCGGGTTGTTCGAGCTGATCCGCTTTCTGGGGCTTTTCAACACTCCTTGGGCGCTGATCCTGTCTTACACGATCTTCACGCTGCCGTTCACGGTCTGGGTGCTGACCACCTTCATGCGCGACCTGCCGATCGAGATCGAGGAAGCGGCGATTGTCGATGGGGCGACGCCGTGGATCATCATCACCCAGGTTTTCCTGCCGCTGTTGTGGCCCGCGCTGGTGACCACGGGGTTGCTGGCCTTCATCGGGGCGTGGAACGAGTTTCTGTTCGCGCTGACGTTTACCTCGTCCGAGACGACGCGCACGGTTCCGGTGGCGATTGCGCTGCTGTCGGGGGCGTCGGCGCAGGAAATTCCGTGGGGGCCGATCATGGCGGCGAGTGTGATCGTAACGGTGCCGCTGATCTTGCTTGTCCTTGTTTTCCAACGAAAGATCGTTTCCGGGCTGACTTCGGGCGGCGTGAAGGGGTGAACCATGGCGCGTATTGAACTCCGAGGCGTCAAGAAGTCATACGGCGCCGTAGACGTGATCAAGGGCATTGATCTGGACATCCGAAAGGGCGAATTCATGGTGTTCGTCGGGCCTTCAGGCTGCGGCAAGTCCACACTGTTACGGCTGCTTTCCGGGTTGGAGCAGATTTCCGGCGGCGATATGCTGTTTGACGATGTGGTGGTGAACAACCTGATCCCGTCCAAGCGGGGCATCGCGATGGTGTTTCAAAGCTATGCTTTGTACCCGCATATGAGCGTGTACGACAACATGGCCTTCGGGATGAAGCTGGCGAAGGCGGGGGCGGATGACATCAAGACCCGAGTAACCAAGGCGGCCCAACTGTTGCAGATCGAACATCTGTTGGAGCGGTTGCCCAAACAGCTTTCGGGCGGGCAGCGGCAGCGGGTGGCGATTGGCCGGGCCATCGTGCGCGACCCTCGGGTATTTCTGTTCGACGAGCCGTTGTCGAACCTGGACGCCGCTTTGCGGGTTCAGACGCGGTTGGAGATTGCCAAGTTGCACCGCTCGATGTCCGACGTGACGATGGTGTACGTCACGCATGATCAGGTCGAGGCGATGACACTGGCCGACCGGATTGCGGTGCTGCGCGATGGCAAGCTGGAGCAGGTAGGAACGCCTTCGGAGTTGTATGAACGGCCCAATTCGTTGTTTGTGGCGGGGTTCATCGGCAGCCCCAAGATGAACTTCCTGACGGGTGGGTTTGCCACCGATGAGGGCTGTACGACGCTGGGCATCCGGTCGGAACATGTCGAGGTCTCGGCGGACGGGTCGGGCAAGTGGCAGGGCGAGGTGGTGCATGCCGAGGATTTGGGGTCGGACAACTATCTGTTCGTCGAGGTGGGTTCGGCCGAGCCGATGATCGTGCGGCTAGAGGGCAAGTTGACAATCAAGCTGGGCGCAAAGGTCGGGCTGAACCCCAAGGCGGGGCAGTTGCATCGGTTCAACGCGCAAGGTGCGCCCATCCGCTAGGTTTCAGAACACAGGAGTTTGCAATGGTTATCCGCACCACGGTCTGGGGCGAAAATGTCCACGAACAGAAGAACAAGGTGGTGGCGGAGGTTTATCCGCTGACCATGCATGGCACGATTGCCGCCGCGCTGAACGCTGATCCGGGGATCAAGGCGACGACGGTGACGTTGCAGGATGCCGAACATGGGATGACGGCGGAAAAGCTGGCCGAAACCGATGTGCTGATCTGGTGGGGGCATGCGGCGCATGGCGATGTCGATGACAAGGTGGTGGAGCGGGTTTGTCACGCGGTTTGGGGCGGGATGGGGGCGATTTTCTTGCATTCGGCGCATTTCTCGAAGCCTTTCAAGCGGTTGATGGGCGCGCCGTGCAACCTGTCGTGGCGCGAGGCTGGTGAGCGGGAACGGCTGTGGGTCACCTCGCGCCAGCATCCGATTGCCGCCGGTTTGCCGGACCATTTCGAGTTGGAACACGAAGAGATGTATGGCGAGCCGTTCGGTGTGCCAGAGCCGTTGGAAACCGTTTTCATCTCGTGGTTTCAGGGGGGCGAGGTGTTCCGGTCGGGCCTGACCTACAAGCGCGGAGCGGGGAACCTGTTTTATTTCCGTCCTGGGCACGAA
>JBBRVJ010000247.1:0-4809 GCA_038246975.1 Rhodobacterales bacterium
GGCCACGGCCGTGGCAGCATCGGCAGCCAGTTGCAGCGGGTCGTCCTTGGCGTTGGTCACATGGCCCTGATTGCCGGGCGTCTTTCGGGCCCGCATCTTCGAATAGGCAAACGCGATTTCCAGCGCGTTCAGTTGCGACACGACATCGGCCAGCTTGGCCGGGGTCAGGCCGCGCGCCAGCCGCACGAGTTCGGCCCGCGGAACGTTCATATCAACCAGCATCCGCGCGAGCAGTCCCGAGTCCATCGCCATCGCCTCGGGTGCTATGGCTGGGTCAAGATGGTGGAGGGCGATAAAGGCGTCGATCATGTCGAAATCATGCGCCAGCACGCCGTCCATGCTGACAATACGGCCCGCTTGCAGGCCGATGCCTGGCTTTGGGTCTGCGGGGCTGCGAAACGCGGAAAAACCGTGCTCCGGATCTTCGCGGGCGAATTTGTCCAGCCTCAGCGGGCGCTCGTCCCACTCGGCGAAGCGCCGCCAGCGGTTCGGAATGGCAGGATCTGGCATCGGGTTCACTCCTTGGGCCAAGGTTGGTGCCGGGCCGTCACGTTTGTCAATTGGGTCTTTCGACGGACTTGCCAGAAGCGGTACGAAGGGTTCTGACCACAGCAATGTACGAGGAAAGGCCGCAAGATGATCCTGCATGACCGCGTTGCCGTCGTCGCCGGGGCGGGGTCCGGCATCGGTCAGGCCGTAGCGCGCATTGTCGCCCGCGAAGGCGCTATCGTGGGTGCGGCCGATCGCAACGCCGCCGGTGCGCAGAAGACACTGGCGCAAAGCGCCGC
Source organism: Rhodobacterales bacterium (assembly GCA_038246975.1). GTDB lineage: Bacteria > Pseudomonadota > Alphaproteobacteria > Rhodobacterales > Rhodobacteraceae > JAIYDJ01. The sequence continues at coordinate 789 of JBBRVJ010000247.1, forward strand.
TTCAGGTGGAAGGGCCGAGGCGCTGGTGTATGACCTGACCGACGATGCAGCGCTGATCGCAGCCTTCGACGGTTTCACCGCTTGCCATGGCCAAATTGGTTGATTGAACGGCGACGGCCGGACGAGGATCGAGGCCGTCACGCGTCGATTCGGAACCCTTGCAGTGATCGCCGATTGATGCAATCAGGGTCGGTGTTCAGTTTACCTTTTGGCGATGGTGGCCAGACCATCGGAAAGAGTTTATCCATGTCGAAAGTCGTCAGTAAATCCGGTGACCAGAAGGTCGCTGAGGCCGAGGTCGAGAGCTTTGCCGACGACCTGGGTCCTTTTGTCGTGGCCGCCGAGACGACGCGGATGGCGATGGTTTTCGCGGATGCCTGCGAAGCGGACAATCCGATCATCTTTGCAAACGATGCCTTTCTCGAACTTACCGGTTACACCCGCGAGGAGGTTTTGGGCCAGAGCTTCAACTTCTTCATGGCACAAGTCGCCGATGAAGAGGCGCTGGCCAGTATCCGAGAGCAGTTCGAGGGCCTTGCCGAAACTGATGCCGAGATCCTCTACCGCCGCAAGGATGGCAGCGAATTCTGGGCGTGCCTCTTCGTCAGTCCGGTCAGGAACGATGATGGCGACATTATCCAGCACTTCGCCTCGTTCGTCGATCTGACCTCTTACAAGAACGAACAAACCCATTCCCGGATGCTTATCGACGAACTCAACCACCGCGTGAAGAATACCCTTGCGACCGTTCAATCAATCGTCTCCCAAGCTGCGCGGGCGAACGCCGACCCAAAGGCGATGCGCAAAGCCGTGGAAAGCCGTCTGTTCGCGCTGTCCCGGTCGCACGACCTCTTGAGCCGCGAAAAATGGCGCAGCGCCGGTCTTCTGGATGTGCTCCACGACGCACTCGAGCCGTTTGGCGGGCTTGACGAACGGTCCAGACGCGTCGAGATCAGCGGCAAAGACATCCGGTTCGCACCAAAGGCGGCGCTGGCACTTGGCATAGGTTTCAATGAGCTGGCAACCAACGCCCTCAAGTACGGCGCTTTTTCCAGCGAAAATGGGTCGATCCGGATCGAGTGGACGGTCGAGCCGTCCCCGACCGGTCGGCGGCTTCTTCTGATCTGGACGGAAAAGGATGGACCCGTCGTGGTAGCGCCGTTGCGCAAAGGGTTTGGCTCGCAGGTGCTGGAACGGGGCCTTGCGCACGAGTTGGACGGTACGGTGCAACTCGATTACCGGGAGGAAGGGGTGGTGTGCACGATGAACATTCCAGCCCCGGTGTCCGATGATGAGTGACCTTCTGTCCGGTCGCCGCATCCTTGTCGTCGAAGACGAGATGCTGATCGCCCTGATGATCGAGGGCATTCTGGAGGACCACGGGTGCCGGTCGGTGACCGGCGCCGCTACGGTCAGGAAAGCGATCTCTCTCATCGAATCCCAATCTTTCGACGCGGCGATGCTGGACATGAACCTGGGTGGAGAGGACAGCAGCAGGGTGGCCGACGCTTTGTCGGACAAGGGCGTACCCTTCATCTACAGCACCGGAAACGACAGGTGCGATATCGCGGCAGGCTCTACTGACCATGCGGTGCTTTACAAGCCATACCAGGAAACCGACCTGATCGCCGCGCTCACGCAACTTCTTTCCTAAAGGGCAGTGCAGAAATCGGTCTTGAAATTTTCTTGACCTCATTATCGCATGCCGATGAAATTTCCCCAACCAACCAATCGGATCATGCGACGTGAACTTCCAGCGACAGTCGCCATAGAGGTTCCATCCATCACGATAGAATCTGCGCGTACGGTCAGATACGGTGCTGCAAGAAGAAACGGATCATTTCGCGTGATGCATCAGGGCCATTGGGGTCGGCAAAGGTGCCTTTTGCATTTCCGCCGGACCAGGCATGGCCTGCGCCTGTGACGGACCAGAATTCGCAATAGGATTTACGGTTCTGCGCGCGGTGCGCGGTCTTGGTGAATTTGTGCCCGCCCTTGCTGCTGCTGTTTCTGACCGTCTCGGTCAGCCGGGGAAGGGAGCCCAGCGCCCTGTCAGCCACGGCGCGCCCATTGCGAGGATGAACAGTCTGATCTGCATCGCCGTGAAAGATGATCGTCGGCATCGCCACACTTTGATGCGACCCGAGGGATCCTGCGCGCATCGCAAGAAAGGCCGACATCGGGTCGTGTGCCGCTCCGATCGGCAACCCCGAATGCACGCCTGCCGCAGCAAAAATATCGGGATAGGCATTGGCTGCGATGGCCGCCGCAGCGCCACCTGCCGACAGCCCCGCGATATAGACCCGCCTTGGGTCGGCGGGGTAGTCGCGCAAGATCTGCCGGGCTATTCCGGCGATCAGCGCAGGCTCGCCCCTGTCGCGTGCCTGATCGGCGGGCTTGAACCAGTTCCAGCAGCGGTTGCGATTGGCACTGACCGGCTGAGCCGGATAGGCAACTATAAGACCGCGCTCATCGGCCAACCGGTTCATCCCGGTTCCGGTCGCAAAATCATCGGGCGTCTGCGTGCAGCCATGCAACATCACCACCAGCGGCATCAGCTTGCCCGGTGTCGCATTGGCGGGGATGTACAGCTTGTAACTCCGTTTGCCGTGCTCATCGGAAAAATCAGCGCGCTTGAAGCTGCCCCGTAATCCAGCAGCGGTGCTGCGCGCTTTATCACCCACAGTTGCACGTAACCTCGCCTTGGGTTTGGGCAAAGGGGCCGCTTTATGCTGCGCTGTTGAAAGCCTGCCCGGCTTGATTGCCATAGGCTTTCGGACCGGTTTGGCTGGGGCTATCGCGAGATTTTGCAACACGATGGCGGCCGAAAAAACCTTTCCGGACCGAGTCAGTTTGGTGGCACGAGTAAGCGCTCGTTGGAAACGGACAAACATTGCAGCTTTTCCTCATTCAAAATGTCCGAGGCGGCAATCGCCGATGCGGCAGGTTTGGGGGGGCAGAGGCCGCGCAACAAACCCGCACGGCCTTTTTAGGTTACAGCGACAGTGTGGCTTCGCGCGGCCAGTGGCGCAACGCTGCACAGGCAGTCAGGAAGCGCCCGACCGATGCGGCATCGGTGACGGTGCACAAACCGTCGTCGCCGTCCACAGTAATGCCGCAGGCCGCGCACAACGCAGCACTGGCAGCGTTGCACGCAATGAACTTGCAATGCGCATGCGCATCGGACAGGAAATCCTTGGCGGGTTTGCTGGTGTCCAGCGGATCATCGCCCGGCAGAATGGCAACCGCGTCGAACAATACCGAGGGCGCACCACCCAGACGTTCATCCACCGGATGCATGGTTCCCGCACTGTCGGCGACCCCGCCAATTTTAGGCGCAATGACCTTGATCAACACGCCTGCATCCGCCGCCGCATTCCGCAGCGCCGCCAAGACAGTCGCGTCGGTGCCGTCGCTGACCAACACCCCGATCACCCGACCCTTGAAACTGTCAGGCGGATTAAGCTGAATGCTCAGCGCCTTCGAGGGGGCAAGGTCCATTCGTGTGGGCCGGGCAGCGGGGGCTGCGTCCGGCATCCGGTCCAGCCCCAGACGGTCAGCCACATCCTGCGCGAAGGCCTGATCTATGTTCATCAGATGCGACACGATCCGCGCGCGGATACCGGGTTCGGCGCATTTCGACAATTCGAAGACCAGCGCAGACCGAATGTGACCCTGCTCGACCGGGGTCTGGCTGATGTAGAATTGCCGCGCCTGACTGTAGTGGTCGGCAAAGCTTTCGGGGCGGATGCGGGCCTTGTCGCCACTTTCGGGCGCCCTGTAGCTGACATACCCCTCCAATGGATGGGCGCGCGGCCCTTCGCCCCAGCCGTTTGGTTCATAATTGACCCGGCCCTTGCGCGCCGCGGTCTGCATGTGCCCGTCCTGCTGGTAATTGTTCACCGGGCAGCCCTTTGGCGCATTGACTGGAATTTTGGTGAAGTTCGGCCCGCCGAGGCGCTTCACCTGCGTGTCGAGATACGAAAAATTCCGCCCCTGCAGCAGCGGGTCGTTGGTGAAA
>JBBRVJ010000248.1:0-4736 GCA_038246975.1 Rhodobacterales bacterium
ATGTCGAAATCCAAGAAAAACGTCGTCGACCCGATGAACATCATCGCGAGCTTCGGTGCGGATACCGCCCGCTGGTTCGTGATGTCGGACAGCCCGCCCGAACGGGACGTCGAATGGACGGCCTCAGGGGCCGAGGCCACGTTCAAACACCTGTCCCGCGTCTGGGCACTGTCGGTTCGCATTGCCGAGATGCCCGACACCCACCAAGGCACCGACGACGCCGACCTGAACCGCGCCGCCGCCCGCGCCGTGCAGGAAGTCACCCACGGCATCAACTCTTTCGCCTTCAACAAGGCCATCGCCAAACTGTACGAATTCACCAACACCCTGTCCCGCGCCAATGGATCAACCCCCGTCATGCGGCAATCCATGCGGACGCTGGCGCAACTGATGCAGCCGATGACGCCGCATCTGGCCGAAGAGATATGGGCGGCTCAGGGCGGCACTGGCCTTGTCACTCAGGCGCAATGGCCCACCCCCGATCCGGCCTTGCTGATCGACGATACCGTAATCCTGCCCATCCAGATCAACGGCAAGCGGCGGGCGGAAATCAGCGTGCCAACGGATATGCCCATCTCCGACATTGAAAATCTGGCGCTGGCGAATGAGGATGTGATCAGGTTCCTAGAAGGCAAACCGGTCAGGAAACTGATCGTCGTTCCGGGTCGCATCGTCAATGTCGTCGCCTGACCGCCGCACCGTCCTTTTTATGCTTGCCGCCCTCGCGGGTTGCGGCTTCACGCCCGCTTACGCGCCAAACGGCCCCGCCACAGCCATCCAAGGCATGATTCGTGCCGCCGACCCGATCGACAAACGCGGCTTCGACCTTGTGCAGCGGCTGGAGGAACGGCTTGGCCGCCCCGACACCGCCCGCTTCGATCTGGCCTACAGCATCGCCACGCAATCCATTGGCGTAGGCTACACCCCCGACGGGGCCATCACCCGCTATAATCTGACGGGGCAGATCGTGTGGTCGCTGGCCGACCGGACAGGGGTGCGGGTGACCGGCGGCACGGTCGACAGCTTTACCTCGCGGTCGGCCACCGGGTCCACCGTGGCGGGCCTGACGGCGGAAGAGGACGCAGGCCTGCGCCTGATGCGGCTGCTTGCCGACCAGATCGTGATGCGGCTTCTGGCCACTTCGGGCACCTGGGCCACATGATCCTGCGCGGGGCCGAAGCCACGCGGTATTTCGCCAAACCCGACCCTGCCCGCGCGGGCCTTCTGATCTGCGGCACCGACCCGATGAAAACTGCGATGAAACGGGCCGAGGTGATCGCCGCCCTGATCGGCCCGCAGGGCGAGGCGGAAATGCGCCTGACGCGACTGGCCGCAGGTGATTTGCGCCGCGATGCGACCCTGCTGCACGACGCCATCACCTCGCCGGGGTTCTTTCCCGGTCCCCGTGTGGTGTTCGTCGAGGATGCAACCGACGGGCTGACCGAAACCATCGCGGCGGCGCTGAAAGACTGGCGTCCGGGGGATGCGCAGATCATCGTGGCGGCAGGCAATCTGACCGGAAAATCTGTGCTGAAAACCCTTTTCGACAAACACCCGAACGCCTTTTGCGCCGCCCTCTATGACGACCCGCCTAGCCGTGAAGAGATTGAATCGGAACTTGAAAAGGCAGGGCTGACCCGGATCGACCCTGCGGCGATGTCCGATCTGACCACCCTTGCCCGCGCGCTGGACCCCGGCGATTTTCGCCAGACCCTGACCCGCGTAGCGCTCTATAAGCACAACGACCCCACCCCCCTGACCTGTGCCGAGGTCGCCAGCCTCGCGCCCGCGACCATCGAGGCCGAGGTGGACGAGTTGGTTCACGCCACCGCCGATGGCCGCGCCAACGACATCGGCCCCCTGATGCGGCGGCTCGAAGGTCAGGGCACCTCAGCCGTCACGATCTGCATCCAGACGCTGAGACATTTTCGAAGTCTGCACAGCGCCGCCTCCGACCCCGGAGGCGCGCAGGCCGGCCTGAACAAGGCCCGCATCTTTGGCCCGCGCCGCGATGCGGCCCAGCGGCAGGCGTCGCAATGGGGGATGCGGACGCTGGAATCCGCGCTGTCGCTGCTGGTCGACACCGACCTTACGCTGCGGTCGACGTCCCGCGCGCCGACGATGGCCCTGATGGAGCGCGCGCTGATCCGCCTTGCGATGATGAAACGCTGATGGCCAAAACCCTGACCCCGATCGAGGCGTTTCTGGCCACCCTGTCCCGCCTTGCGGTCAAACATGACTGCGACGGACAGGTGATCTGGGCCGATGGCCCCGACTGGCGCGCGCAGGATGACGAAGCAGAGATGCTGGACCCCGACGAGATTGCCTTTTACGCCGAGGGCATGTTGATCGAAGGGCTGCACCTGCATTGGCAGATTCTGGCTGAAAACGACACGCCTGTGCTGGCCCGTCTGTTCTTCTGGCACAAGGACCCCCCGCCGATTCCCGCCCCAGAACCGGGCCTTGCACTGGTCGCCGAGGGCCATTGGCCCCAACATTGGGCCCCTGACATGACCGTTTTTGCCACGCTCCACGCCGATTGCGCCGACTTGGGCACGATCCTGTTCACAGTGACCCGCAATGATTTCACCGCAATGCTGGCGCGGCGCGCCTATACCTCGCACCCGCAGGAATATCCGGCGCAGGGTACCAAACCGCTGTCCCGCGATGCGTGGTTCGACCTGTGCATCACCCGCGCGCAACCCTTTGTCGCGAACACGCCCGCGGCGTTCCGCGAGTATTTCTTTGACCACGCGCTGATCACGTCGATGGGGCTCGGGTCCGCTGCCAATCTGCCGGTTATCGCAGGCGACGGCAGCGTGCCGGGGTCGATCAATCTGCTGGCCGAACCCGGCCATTTTACCGCAGACCGCCTCAAAGCCTATCAGGCCCTGGTGGACCGCGACCGTGCGGCGCTGGTGGCGGAACTGTCGGTCTAGCCCTTGGGGCGGCCAACGTTCATCACCCAATAGGTTCGGCCATTGCCCTGCGCGATGCCGATCCCCAAATCGCGCACGTTCGAATCCATGATGTTGGCCCAATGCAGCGAAGAATCGCGCCATACGGTCGCAACACTGGAAACGGCGGCGGCGCTGGTGTTGGCGATGTTTTCGCTGGCGCGTTTGAACCGATATCCGGTCCGCTTGATTCGCGACCCGAAGGCCGGACCGCCCGGTCCCTCATGCGCAAAGAAATTGCGTTTGGCCATATCGCAGGCATGGCCCGACGCCGCCGTCTGCAAGGCGGCATTGTCGCGCAGCGCGCCGAGGCCCCCGTCCCGCCGCATCTGGTTGATCCAGTCGGTCAACCCCTGCCGCAGTGCTGCAGCCTCCGCCGGTTGATTGCAGGCCGAAACCGGCCCCAGCGCCAGAAGGGCAATGAGCAACGCCCCAAACGAAACCCGCACCGTCATCCCATCCTCCAAACCCTTGCCCCGCCGCACCTTAACCATGTAGCGCCGCGTGTGAAGCCTGCCCCGATGCAGGTATCACGGGCCAGTTGCCAACGTGCTAACGCAGAGCAGGTCAAATTTCATATTGCGAAACGCGTTTTACCCCCTAACCTGACGCCATGACCGGGAAATCGGCTGGCCGCGATGACGGCACAACTTCAGGGAGACGAACGATGCATCTTATGAAACTGTTGGGGACCTCGGCGATGGCCGTTCTGACCGGAATCGCCCCGGTCGCAGCCCAGATCACAGAAATCGGCGCGGGCGAAGGTCAGGTCAACATCGTAGCCTGGGCCGGCTACATCGAACGCGGCGAGACGGACAAGGCCTTTGACTGGGTCACCAAGTTCGAGGCCGCTTCGGGCTGCAAGGTAAACGTGAAAACCGCAGGCACCTCGGACGAGATGGTCGCGCTGATGAACGAGGGCGGCTTTGACCTTGTCACCGCCTCGGGCGACGCCTCGCTGCGCCTGATCGCGGGCAAGCGGGTGCAGCCGGTCAACATCGACCTGATCCCGTCGTGGAGCACCGTCGACGACCGCCTGAAGGATGCGCCGTGGCACACCGTCGACGGCGTCCACTATGGCACCCCCTATATGTGGGGACCCAATGTGTTGATGTACAACACAGAAGTCTTCAAGGAGCCGCCAACCTCGTGGAACGTCGTATTCGAAGAGATGACGCTGCCCGACGGCAAATCGAACAAGGGCCGCGTGCAGGCTTATGACGGGCCGATCCACGTGGCGGATGCCGCGCAATATCTGATGTTCCACAAGCCCGAACTGGGCATCACCTCGCCTTATGAACTGAACGAAGAGCAGTACAAGGCGGCGCTGGACCTGCTGCGCGTGCAACGCACGCTCACCTCGCGCTATTGGCATGACGCGTTCATCCAGATGGACGACTTCAAGAACGAAGGCGTCGTCGCCTCGGGGTCCTGGCCGTTCCAGGTGAACATCCTGAAAGCGGGCGGGGCCCCCGTTGCTTCGACCATCCCACAGGAAGGCGCGACGGGCTGGGCCGACACCACGATGATGGCGGTTGATGCGGCGAACCCGAACTGTTCGTATCTGTGGATGGAACATTCGCTGGCCTCCAACCTGCAATCCGACCTGTCGGTCTGGTTCGGCGCCAACCCCGCCGTACTGGCTGCATGCACAGATGGGCGGGGCATGCAGACGGCAGAGGGCTGCACCACAAACGGTCTGGACAACTTCGACCAGATCAAGTTCTGGACCACCCCGGTGTCCAAATGCGTGCAGGGCGAATGCGTGCCTTATTACCG